>CAMDQF010000020.1 GCA_945905745.1 Litorilinea aerophila | reverse complement strand
ATCTTGCGATGCCAAAGAAGTTTTATTGGGACTACCGCAATCAACAAAGCATTCTTGGCATTGGCACCAGAATCTTGACGGCATTAGGTATCGATCGAGGTGGTGTGCGATGATAGGTGTGGTTGATTACGGGCTTGGCAATATCCAAGTTTGTCAATGATGTGCAAGATGTGCGCCAATTGCAGGAGTTGATGCAAAGCGTGGGCGGTGAACAGCCAGCCATTGTCCTCAAGGTAGAAACCAAGCGCTGTTTTGACAACCTGCCTGCCATTCTGTTGGAAACCATGCGCGCCCCCCGCTGTGGGGTGATGATTGCCCGGGGCGATCTAGCAGTGGAATGTGGCTTCGAGCGCTTGGCCGAAGTGCAGGAAGAGATTCTCTGGCTGTGCGAAGCCGCCCACGTGCCTGTCATCTGGGCCACCCAAGTGCTGGAAAGTCTGGCGAAAGACGGGCTGCCCTCCCGGGCCGAGATCAGCGATGCGGCGATGGCTAACAGGGCCGAATGTGTGATGCTCAACAAAGGGCCGTACATCGTGGAGGCGGTGCTGGCCCTGGAAGACATATTGCGCCGCATGCACGGCCACCAATCCAAAAAACTTTCCATGCTGCGTGAATTGCGCCTGGCGTCTGCCTTCCGTTTTGAAGAGGCCACAGCGATTCCTACTGTACAGATCGGAGAAGACGAATGACAGATGAACCGCGGGAAATTGAGATCAAATTCGACGCACCCCAGGCCGACATCCGGGAGCGGTTGCGCCAGGAACAACCCTTTGCTCCCACATACACACTCTTGCCTGCCCAAGAGAGTGTCGCCCACGACACCTATCTGGATACGCCGTCCTACAGCCTGCTGCGCGCTGGCTTCTCCCTACGCCTGCGTCAGCAGGGCGAAGCCCAGGTGGTCACCATCAAATCCCTGACCAGCCTGACCAGCGGACCCCTGCATGACCGCTCGGAATGGGAGGCCGCGCTGCCTCCTGGCTTTGCGCCCGACAAAGTGAAGAGTTGGCCCTCGGAATTGCGTCAGCGGCTGGGCAAAATTCTCGGCAGAGGGGGCAAGCACCCGTGGGCGCGTCTGCGCCCTATCGCCCGCCTTTCCCAGGAACGCCACAAGCGGATGCTCACTCTTTCCGAATCCGCATCTACAGAGACATCCCTCCTCAAGGATCCCATCGGCGAATTGAGCATCGACACAGTGCAGGTATTTGCGCCTGAGACCAATAGTCATACACCGCCGGCCCAATTCGCTGAGGTGGAGTGCGAACTCAGCGATGAAAGCCAGCGCCAACATATCCAGCCCATTGCCCAGACCCTGGCCGAAGAGTTGGGGCTGCTCCCGACGGAAGAGAGCAAACTCCAACGCGCACTGCGGGCCATCGCCGCCCATCCCCTCGGCTATGCGGCCAGTGCCGGCGGCATTCAGCCCCAGACAACCATGGCCGAGGCCGCCCGGCTGATCTGGCGGCAGCAGTTGATGGAAATGCTCCTGTGGGAAGCGGGAGCACGCACCGGCGCAGACATCGAACCTGTCCACCAAATGCGGGTTTGCACGCGCAAGGCCCGGGCGGCCGTCGCCTTCTTTGCCGGCTACTTCAAGCCCGGAGCAATCCGCAGCCACGTCAAAGCCTTGCGGCACACGGGCCGTTTGCTAGGTGCGGTGCGGGATCGGGATGTGGCCCTCCTCAATCTGGAAAAATACGCCAGGAATCAGCCCCCAGAGGCGCTTAAGGGATTGCGAAGGGTAGCCCGAACCTGGGAGAGCGAGCGCAAAGCAGCACGCAAAGCGCTACTGGCCTGGCTGGATAGTCCAGACTACCAAGGTTTTGTTGCCGACTTCGATACCTTCTGCCGTACACCCGCTGCTGGCGTCAAGGAAGTCACCTGGCAGGCGGATCAACCCCTTGTACCTGTTCAGGTGCGCCACATCCTGCCCGCAGTGATGACCCAGCAATACGCCGCTATGCGCGCCTATGAAGTGCTGTTTGAAGAGATGGAGAGTGTGCCGGAAGAGGCATTGCACGCTCTGCGCATCGAAGGCAAGCGGCTGCGCTACTGCCTGGAGTTCACCAAACACCTTCTGGGCGAGCCGGGTGCTGCTCTCATCGCCAACCTGCGCGATATCCAGGATATTCTGGGGGATTTGAACGACGCCGTTGTCTCACGAGGTCAGTTGCAGGCTATGAAAGAGCGGGGAAAGGCGGTAGCTGCCTATATCGCCGAACAGCAAGGGATTGTCGATACCTTGCGTTCACAATTCCCAGAGCACTTCTGGCGTTTTGTGGGTTCAGCGAATCGTTCAACTCTGGCCGAGGCCGTTGCGCGGCTGTGATGACGATGGCGCTCAATAATTCGGGGTAGGGGCATGAGGTGGGGCGGGACGAAACTGCCTGATAAATAGATGATATCTGGCCGCCTCACCTCGTGCCCTCCCAGACCGTTAATGTTCTATTAACAAAAAAACCGTGAAATATTAACTTTCATTTGTTCCAATAATCACAAGCCATTAACAATCGCAGGCTATCCTTCTTTCAGAACGGAATCAATCTGTTCTTCTACAACGATTGAGATACCCTGAAAGGAAGAAAAAATGCGCTACAAGTTTGTATTCGTTTTTGTGTTGGCCCTATTGGTTCTGGCTGGCTGTGCGCCCGCTGCTGCTCCTGCCCCGGCTGCCCCGGCCGAGGCGGCGCCCACTGCTGCTCCTGCGCCCACTGCTGCTCCTGCGGCCACAGAAGCCCCGGCTGCCGCCCCCGCCCCGGCGGAAGCGCCCGCGGCGATGGCCGAAAGCGGCCTGCCCGAAGTCAGCCCACTGGATGTGACAGGCGATATTGTAGTGGCGGGTAGCTCCACTGTCTATCCCCTGACCGAAGCCATGGCCGAAAGATTTGCCGATGAGGGCTACGCCGGCAACATCACCATCGACAGTGTCGGCACCGGCGCTGGTTTCGAGCGCTTCTGCGTGGCAGGCGAGACGGACATTTCCAATGCCAGCCGGGCTATCAAAGATAGCGAGAAGGAAAGCTGCGCTGCGATTGGTCGCACACCCATCGAGTTCCGCGTAGGCACCGACGCCCTGGCAGTCGTGGTGAATCCAGAAAACGACTGGGCTGACAACCTCACAATGGAAGAGCTGGTTCTGGCCTTTTCTACCGCTACCACCTGGGCCGATGTGAACCCGGCCTGGCCCGCGGAGCCGATTGCTCGCTTCATCCCCGGCACCGACAGCGGCACCTTCGATTACTTCGTCGAAGCTGTCTTTGATAAGGACGAGACCCCGATTCTGAGCGCTGTCAACACCCAGCTCAGCGAGGACGACAATGTGCTGGTGCAGGGTGTGGAAGGCAGTAAATACGGAATCGGCTTCTTTGGTTACGCCTATTACACCAATGACGCCGACCGCCTGAAGATTCTCTCGATTGACGGTGTGGAAGCCAGTGCCGAGAATGTGGACAACAACAGCTATCCGCTGGCCCGTCCTCTCTTCATCTACTCGGATGCGACTGTGATGGCGGAGAAGCCCCAGGTGGCTGCCTATATCAACTTCTACCTCAGCTTCGTGAACGAGGAAGTCCTGCGGGTTGGCTACTTCCCGCCCAGCGCCGCTGCGATGGAAGAGGCCAAAGCCAACTTCCTGGCCGCCATCGGCCAGTAAGAGGGTATTGCGCAGAAAATCCATTGGGGAAGGGAGATTGTTTTCCCTTCCCCAATTATGCTGTCTGGATTCCGTCACTCGCCTGAAGAAAATGAGAACCCCTATGTCCAGACCGAGCGAACAGATGGAGGCAAATGTGAAGAGCGAAGCATTGGAGTTGCCGGGTGTCCGGGTAGCGACTGGCGGACCGCCCAGCCCCCTGCGTCGTCGCATCCGTTGGGGGGAGACTGCGATTCAGGGCTTTCTGTTTGTGTGCGGCGCGGTCTCAATTCTGACGACAGTGGGGATCGTCTTTGTGTTGGGGCGGGAATCCCTGCTCTTTTTTGCCAACCCAGAGGTACACCTCTCCGAGTTCTTCGGGAGCACTACCTGGCAGCCTGCCATCGGTCTCTTTGGCATCTGGCCGCTGGTCACGGCTACGCTCATTACCAGTTCGATTGCCATGCTGGTCGCCCTGCCCTTGGGGCTGGCCGTGGCCATCTATCTGAGCGAATATGCTTCGGACAAGGCCCGTTCGGTGCTGAAACCGCTGATGGAAATTTTGGCCGGTGTGCCCACAGTCGTCTACGGCTACTTTGCCCTTACTTTTATGACGCCCCTGTTGCGTTCGATTTTTGGCTCCGATCTGGTCCAAATCTACAACACAGCCTCGGCGGGTATCGTCATCGGCATTCTGATCATCCCGCTCGTCAGTTCAATGGCCGAGGACGCGCTGCGGGCTGTGCCCGATTCCTTGCGCCAGGCGGCCTATGGGCTGGGCGCAACCAAACTGGAGACTGCGGTGCGGGTGGTGCTGCCCGCGGCCCTCTCCGGCGTCACTGCCGCTTTTATCGTTGCCATCTCCCGCGCCGTGGGCGAAACAATGGTGGTGGCGATTGCCGCGGGTGCTGGTCCCAACTTTACCTTCAACCCCTTTAATGCAGCCGAGACGATGACCGGCCACATTGTGCGCATCAGCGGCGGCGATCTGAGCTACGACTCCATCGACTACAATAGCATCTTCGCCATCGGTCTACTGCTGTTTGTGATGACGCTGCTGCTGAACGTCGTCAGCCAGTGGCTTGTAGGCCGCTTCCGGGAGGAATACGAATGAGCAGCAACACGCCAAACCAGCAACCCGTAGCGAATGGAATGCCCAAAGATGAGGAGTATGCGCGCCTGGTCAGCCGTCGCCAGCGCCAGGGGCGCGTCTGGGCCATCATTTTTCAACTTTCGACACTCGTCGGCATATTGGCTCTCACAGCCCTGCTCTATAACGTGATCACGGAATCCTTTGGGCTGGTGGCTATGGAAAACGAAGTTAGTCCGGCGGAGCTGGCCATTGCCGGCGTCCCGCTGGAGGATCTGTCCAAAGAGCAGTTGCAAGGGATTTTGGAGGCGAATGTTTCGGCGGGGTTGCTGCGTCGCCTGGAGAGTGAGCAGCCCTTTGCCGAGAGGAGCCGGGAGAACGTGTACGAGCTTGTCCTGGAGCGGGTGGTCAAGCCGAGCGTTGTGGCAACCTGGCCGCTGCAAGCTTCGCTCTTTCAGCGCAGCCAAATCGAGCAGGAGATGGCGGAGAAGCATCCCAACGCGGTGCTGCAATTCCGCAGTTGGGTGAATCCAAACCTTCTGACAAGCACCCAATCCAGCGTACCCATCCAGGCCGGTGTACGCACGGCCCTCTTCGGTTCCCTGTTGGTCATTCTGATCACGGTGCTCTTTGCTTTCCCCATCGGTGTGGGCGCAGCGATCTATCTGGAAGAGTACGCCGAGGCCAATCGGATCAACCGGCTGATCCAGACGAATATCAACAATCTGGCCGGGGTGCCCTCCATCATCTACGGGATGTTGGGGTTGGCGATTTTTGTGCGTGTGATGGAGCCAATAACCAGTGGCTCTTTCTTGGGTGGTGTGGATTCGGCTACCGCCAATGGGCGGACGATTGTCTCGGCAGGGTGGACACTGGCGCTGCTGATTTTGCCCCTGCTCATCATCAACGCGCAGGAGGCTATCCGCGCTGTACCCAGCACTTTGCGTCAGGCTGGCTACGGTCTGGGCGCTACCCAGTGGCAGGTCATCTGGCATCACGTACTGCCCAGCGCAATGCCCGGTATTATGACCGGCACGATTCTCTCTATCTCGCGGGCGATTGGCGAGACTGCGCCGCTGGTGGTGATCGGTGCTTCCACTTTTATCGCGGTGGACCCCAGCGGGCCGTTTTCCAAATTCACTGTCCTGCCCATCCAGATTTATCAATGGACATCCCGCCCCCAGGATGAGTTTCGTAATCTGGCGGCAGCTGCGATTTTGGTGCTGCTCGCTCTGTTATTGACACTGAATGCCTCTGCGGTGCTCTTGCGCAATCGTTTCAGCATCGCCCGTGCGGGGATGTAATAACCTTTTTAGATGGTTTCACGAGGAGATCGACCCAATGACAATTGCCCTTGACCGTCTAGTACGCCGTGACCCAACAACAGCCTCCACCAACGGGGATGGCGGTGTCTCTGCCATTGAGACCCGTGGGCTGGATGTCTATTACGGCTCTTTTCTGGCCGTGCGCGGGGTCGACCTGAAAATCGCCCGCCGCAAAATTACAGCGATGATCGGTCCTTCTGGCTGCGGCAAAAGCACAGTCCTGCGCTGTTTCAACCGGATGAACGATCTGATCCCCAGCGCGCGCATTGAGGGAGAAGTACTCTTTCAGGGCGAAAATATCTACGCGCCCTATGTGGACTCGGTAGAGGTGCGGCGGCGAATTGGGATGGTTTTCCAAAAAGCCAATCCCTTCCCCAAATCCATCTATGACAATGTGGCCTGGGGTGCGCGTATCAACGGCTTCAAAGGCGAGATGGATGGGCTGGTGGAACGCTCTCTGCGCAGCGCGGCCCTGTGGGACGAAGTGAAGGACAAACTGCACCAGAGCGCGCTGGGGCTTTCTGGCGGCCAGCAGCAGCGGCTGTGCATCGCCCGCGCTATCGCCGTGGAACCGGAAATTATTCTGATGGACGAACCAGCCTCGGCCCTGGACCCCATTGCTACCCTACGCATCGAGGATTTGATGCAGGAATTGGCAAAAGACTATACAATTATCGTCGTCACCCACAATATGCAGCAGGCGGCCCGGGTCTCCGATTTCACCGCCTTCTTCAGTGTAGACGAGCAGCGCACAGGCCATATGGTGGAATTTGGGCCAACCGACCAGATTTTCACCAATCCCAGCGACCAGCGCACGGAAGATTACATCACCGGGCGTTTTGGATAACGATCAAAAGCGGACGCAGATTTTCGCAGAAACAACAGATTTGCGCAGATTTTATCAGCGTCAATCACTCTTTTCAGCGCCGTCAGCGTCCTATTTTTACCTCAGCGGAGAATCCATTCGATGACAGATGTAAAAGATATCAGGGCATCCAGCAAGAGACCCGCCGCCAAAAGGCTCTCCACCCTCGACCGCTTCCTGACCCTTTGGATCTTTCTGGCGATGGCGATCGGTGTGGGGTTGGGCTATCTTTTCCCCGCCGGGGTCCAGCTTTTCAACGAAAGCTTCAGCGTAGGCCCCACAAACATCCCCATCGCCATCGGTCTGATTCTGATGATGTACCCGCCCTTTGCCAAAGTGAAGTACGAGGAGTTGGGCCAGGTCTTCCGCAACCGCAAGGTGTTGGGACTCTCCCTGGCCCAGAACTGGCTGATTGGGCCTGTATTGATGTTTGTGCTGGCTATCGTTTTTCTGCGCGGCTACCCGGAGTATATGGTCGGGCTGATCCTCATCGGTCTGGCCCGCTGTATCGCGATGGTCATCGTCTGGAATGAGCTGGCCAAGGGGGATACGGAATACGCGGCCGGACTGGTGGCCTTCAACAGTATCTTCCAGGTACTCTTCTACAGTCTCTATGCGTGGGTTTTTATTACTGTTCTGCCTGGCTGGTTCGGCCTGCAAGGAATGGTGGTGGATATCGGCATCCGCCAGATCGCCGAAAGCGTCCTTCTCTATCTAGGCGTGCCAATGCTGGCGGGCTTTCTCACCCGCTTCTTCCTCCTGCGCGCCAAGGGACGGCTCTGGTATGAACAGAAATTCGTGCCTACTATCAGCCCTCTCACCCTCATAGCCCTGCTCTTTACGATTCTGGTGATGTTCAGTCTGAAAGGCGAACTGATCGTCCAGATTCCGCTGGATGTGGTGCGCATCGCCATCCCCCTGGCTATCTATTTTGTGGTGATGTTTCTGGTCAGCTTTTTTATGGGTCGCCAGTTGGGCGCGGACTATTCCAAGACGACGACCCTTGCCTTCACCGCGGCCAGCAATAACTTCGAGCTGGCGATTGCCGTGGCCGTGGCCGTCTTTGGCATCAATTCCGGGGCCGCCTTTGCCGCGGTCATCGGCCCGCTGATCGAAGTGCCGGTGATGATCGCGCTGGTGAATGTGGCTCTTGCCTTCCAGCGCCGCTATTTTGCCAACGAACTGCAAAGTCCACGACGAAAAGCTGTTTGAACCACAAAGAACTTCAGGAGAAACATCCGGGTTTATCAGTGTTCATCAGTGGCTGGAAGACCTTTTTGGCACTCGACTCGTTCAAGGAAATTCAATGGGTAAACTACGCGTTCTCATTCTCTGTACAGGCAACTCCTGCCGCAGCCAGATGGCCGAGGGGCTGATCAATCACCACCTGTCCGGTGGATGGGAAGCCTTTTCCGCCGGTTCCCATCCATCGGGCCAGGTACACCCCCTGGCGATTGGCGCGATGGCCGAGATCGGCATCGACATCAGCCGCAACCGCTCCGAGTCGGTAGAAATCTATCGCAACCTCAGCCCGGATTTGGTGATTACCGTCTGTGACAATGCCGCGAATAATTGCCCGGCTTGGCTGGGCGAAGGCAAAAAGGTACACATCCCCTTTGCCGATCCCGCCGAGGCCGTGGGCAGCGAAGCCGAACGTATGGTCGTCTTCCGCGCCGTGCGGGATGAGATCGCCCAGGCTATCCTGCCCTTTCTGCGCGATTGGCAACCCACTCATCCAATCTCAGCAATGAGCTACTACAGCTCGGCACAAGTAAGCCAATAGATACTGACGTGGTGCGTAGTTCGTGTATCAATTCACGCACCACCCACCAGGACAACCACTGGCCGATTTACGCCGCGGTGTACTACGCGTAGAAGGAGAACCCAACCTATGCCTCGTATCGTATTTGCCCGTGAACTGAACTTGATCCAGGACGAGATTCTGGCCCTGGGCAGTATGGTCAGCCACGCCCTGCGTGGCTCGGTGATTGCCCTGCGGGATCGGGACGCAGTAGCAGCCCAGGCGTTGATTCAAGGCGATGTGGAGATCAACCGCAAACGTTTTGCCATCGAAGGCGAATGCCTGCGCCTGATGGCGACCCAGCAGCCGATGGCTAGGGATTTGCGTCTACTGGCCTCGGTGCTGGAGATCACCACCGAACTGGAGCGTATGGGTGATTACGCCAAAGGCATCGGCAAAATCATCCTGCTCATCGGCCCAGAGCCGCTGATGAAGCCGCTGGTAGATATTCCGTTGATGTGCGAACAGGTGTTGGAGATGCTGGACCGCGCCCTGGACGCCTTCATCCGCCAGGACGCAGACGCAGCGCGCGCCATCGCCGCCGAAGACGACAAAGTGGACGATCTCTACAACAAAGTCTACCGGGAGATTATCGGCTTTCTGATGGAGAAGCCGCTGCTTTTTGACCGGGCCAACTATCTGCTCTGGGCCGCGCACAACCTGGAGCGGGCCGGGGATCGCACGGTCAACATCTGCGAGCGGGTACTTTTCAATGTGACCGGCGAATTGATCGAATTGGATATGACATAGCCTGGATTTTCGACGCGATCATAGCCATACAAATACTTGAAACCCAATAAAAAAATAGCTGGCTTAGAGAACAGAACCTTTCTCCAAGCCAGCTATTTTGTTTGTTATGCCTTGTGGGCGGCGATATAATCATCCACTTGCTTCTGCAACTTCGCCTTATACTCCTGACGGCCAGCACCATCCAACATCTGCTTCATCTTCGCGATCGCATCCGCGGTCGCTTCCTGACCAGAGTTGAAGCCATGTGTGGCTTCATCATAGACACCGTTCAGTTTGGCTGCATCAAGTTCAAGTACTTTGGTGTCAGCCTCAAAACTTTCGTATGGGTTGAAATCCCAATTCGACTCGGTGGTGAAGAATGCCAGCGCATCCTCTGCATCCTTGGGCAGATCTACCGGTTGGCGCTGATAGCGACCGGAGACGCCGGAAACATACCACTGACGGCGGTAGTTGCGCGCGGCGTCCGTGCCGGCGATCTCAGAGAACTTCAGATTGTCTTCTTTTTTGTAGTTGACACCATCAATGCCCATCAGCCACAAATCCATATTGTCCTGGCTTCCGGTCAACCAATTGTAGTACTCGATGCCCGCCTGCTGCTGGGCAGCCGGCGCATTCACGTTGAAAACGATAAAGTTCCACTGCTTGAGTGAGCCGCGCCCCTTGAAATTGCCTGCACGCATACCAGTCAGGTCCACACCGGCCAATACAGCGTCTGGATTGGTGGATTTCATCTGCTTGGTCTGGTCGATCTGTTTGTATTCCGGCTCGTTTTCCACGCAAGCCGTGGCCCTGCCGGGGTAGACATAATCGACCTGCGAATTCTGGCTCTGGCCGGAGAAGGGTACGTCGGTCTTGTTGATATAGCCTTGTTCCCACCAACTGCGCAACAATTCGGCACCTTCGACCATCGGTGCGTACTCTTCTTCGTCGATCAGTTGCCAATCGACCATCGGGTCGGGAATGATGACACCAGTCTTGTTGACACCCGGATTTAAGGCTCGCCGCGCCCCGGCATAACTGGTCACGGATTGGGTGGCCACATTGACAAAGGGGATCATCTCCGGCGCATTCTTTACCACAGCCGCCAGGAAGGACTCCAGGCTCGCCCAGCCGCCTGCGGACGTGGGTGCATCGGCACCCCACTGCTGGCGCAAATCTTCACGATAGATGGCCCCGCCGGTGCCGCCGTAGTAGTATGCGGTGGGGATGCCATAGAGATGATCGTTCGTAAAGTTAGCCTTGTAAATCTTCTCGGTGATCGCTTCTTTGAGCGAGGGGCCATGTTCTTCGATCAAGCCTTCAATCGGCAACAGAGCGCCCTGGTCGCGCAGAGAATTCATCTTGTTCCACGGCGCATCAAAGGCCATGGTGAAATCGGAGCCGGAGGCATACAGCGCCGGGTACTTGGCATTGTGATCGGCCAGGATCAACGAGTGCAATTCGATATTCAGCCCCTCGTCCATCATCTTCTTCGAGATCGCTTGCGTGATTGGCTCGATGCTTTCCGTAAACTGAGGCACACCAAACCAGCTTTCGATTAGCGTGATCGAAACTGGCTCCGCACTGACTGCTGCGCTCTCCCCGGCAGGAGCGACAGCAGCCTGGGGCGGCACACAAGCGGCCAGCGCCATCCCAGCCGTACCTAAACCAACCAACTTGAGCATTTCACGACGTGTTAACTTGTTCACATTTCCCCCTTGAATTGAAACTAGATTGCACAGATACTAAACAACAAACCTCTGCGCAAAGATACGAGGACAAGAACTATCCTTGCACCCTTGCGCAGAGGTTTTACCCCTTGATTGAGCCCATCGTCAACCCCGTGACAAAGTACCGCTGAACAAACGGATAGACCAGAATGATTGGGCCTATGGTAATGCAGGCTGTCGCCATGCGCACCCCCAATGTGGGAATGTCGCCCAGGTTGATGCTTACCCCAGGATATTTCATGGCCTCCTGGATCGATTGAAGATTGTTGACCATTTTTAAGATGATCAGCGACAGCGGTGCGAACTCTGCAAAGTCGAGCAACATCAACGACAGAAACCAATCGTTCCAATAAGAGACCGCGATAAAGAGACCGACGGTTGCCAGTGCCGGTTTGGAGAGCGGCAACACAATACGGAAGAGAACGGTGGCGTCTGAAGCGCCATCTATGTGGGCTGATTCCAAAATTTCCGACGGCAATGCTGCAAAGAAATTGCGCAACACAAAGAGCCAAAAAGGCTGCACCATCATCGGTAAGATCAGTGCCCAGATGTTGTCATGCAGTCCCAATAGATTGCGCGTGGTGATAAACCAGGGGATCAGCCCTGGCGTGAATATCATGGGTAAAAAGACATACAAGGCGATCCAGTTGCGCCACTTTAGTCGTTTCAACGACATCACATAGGCCAACCCGGACATGACAAACAGCGAGCCAAGAGTGCCAACCACAGCAATAAAGACTGTCACCAGATAGCCAGTACGAATTTCGCTGCCCTTGAAAACCCAGCGATATGCTTCTATCGACCAAACCCGCGCCCACGGCAGATAGCCATCCTGGCGCAGGACCATATCGTCGGTGAAGGAGGCCACAATCATGATCCAGAACGGCAGCAGGCAAAAAAGGATGAACAGGGCCAGATAGAAATAGGCGCTGAAGCTAAAAAGACGGTCTCCCAAACTCTTACTTTCGCGCATAGCTACCCCACTAAAATATTGTATAATCCTCACCTTGGCGTCGTGAATAAATCTTCACCAGCCAGTTGGAGCCAAAGATGCAGATAAAGCCCAGAATAGATTGCAACAGTCCCACAGCCGCGCTAAATCCGTAGTTGGAATTGTTGCGCAGCGCCCGCAGCAGATAGGTGTCGATCACATCCGTCGTCGAGTACAGGTTTGCCTTATCGCCAATCACAGCGTAGATCATACCAAAATCGCCAAAGAAGATGCGCCCGATGTCCAAAAGAACTAGCAGAATCACAACTGGCGTCAGTGCCGGCAGGCTGATAAAGCGCATACGTTGCCAACGGCTGGCACCATCAATAGCCGCGGCCTCGTACTGTTGCGGGTCCACAGAAACAAGTACAGCCAAGTAGATAATACAGCCGGAACCCGTCCCCTTCCACACCCGAATCGTTGTCAAAATCCACGGCCACCAATCGGGCTTATCCGTCACAATCATCCGTTCCAGACCAAACCGGGTGATAATCGCGTTGATCGTACCCACCTGGTAATCGATTAAACCAAAGAGTACCATCGCCACGATAGTCCAACCCATGAAAAAAGGCAGAAACATCACCGACTGGGCAATACGCTTAAACGAAGTTGATCGCACTTCGTTCAAGAGCAATGCACTCGTCACAGCAAAAAAAGTAGTGGTTACAATAAACATGGCGTTGAGCTGCAATGTATTCGTCACCAGTCGAATCACCAGTGGCGATTCCACCAGCAGCCGGAAGTTGTTCAAGCCCACCCACGGGCTGAAGAACATCGTTCTGGGGCTGTAGTCTTGAAAGGCGATCACCGTGCCCATCATGGGAATATAGCTAAAAAGGAAAATCAGGATTACTGCTGGTGCGCCTAATAGAAAGAGAAGGGCGTTTTCACGCACATAGCGCACAGTTTTTTGCAGTTGACTGGCTTTGGGGACAGCCGATTTGGCCGGTGGCTGGCTTTGTCCACCGATGAAATTTTTGGTTAGCGAAGTCATAAGCTCGATTCTGACCATCAAGTTTGGGAGTACATCGTAGTCATAGTGTTTATAGCATACCGGCTTAGCAGCGTCAAACTGCTTGACCAAGACCAGACTTCGTGACGATTTTCACAAGGGAAAGTTGGCAATCCCTGCACAGTCATCGGCTTTGCCAACGACTGTATTATGCAGCCAGAGAACGCGCCGCCTGGATCACCCGGCTGTTGAGAAAATCGCCGAAGGCCAGCAGTTGTGGGCTGGGGGACAGGGTCGCCTGGCGCACGGTGGCGTCGGCCAGCACACCCCGCTGCACCAGCAGCCGCTTCTCCACATGCAGAAACATCTCCATATTTTGCAGGCTGAACATCAGTTGCGGGCAGACCTTCTCGAAAATGTCCATCGCCCCGCCGCTGTCGCCCGCCTCGGCCCGCCGCCAAATATGCACCAGCAGATCGGCCACGCCCAGACCGGGCATAATGCCGCAGAGACCGTAGGGGTAAAGTTCCAGCATATACAGCCCGCCCCAGCCTTCCAGCACCCCCACCCGGTCGTCGGTGGCCTCCCGGATCGCCGTGACTTTTGCCCCCATCAGCGCTTCTTCCAACTTCACATACTGAAAATTCGGGCAAGCGTCGGCCAGACGGCGGCAGAAATCCGCGCCGATTGTCGGCCCGCCGGGGTTAAAGTCCTGGATCAGCACAGGGAGATCCACGGCATCGCAGATGGCCGCGCAGTAGCGCAACAGATCGTCGTTGCCCAACGCGAAGATGCGCGGGATGGCAAAGGAGATGATATCCGCGCCCAGCCGGGCATTGGCGCGGGCAATGGCGCAGGCCGCTTTGGCCGACGGGTGGTTGGACTGGGCCAGCACAGGAATGCGCCCGGCCGCGTGGCTCACCGCGGCCTCGACCAACCCGGCGCGCTCGGCTTCGGTGAGTTTGTAGAATTCGCTGGCATAGGCGGGCAGACAGACGCCAGCCGCGCCGGACTCGATGGCAAAATCAATAAGCGGGCCGATGGCCGCACTGTTGACTTCTTCGCTGCCGGCGTGGAAGGGCGTCGGGATGATCGGCACGACCCCGCGCAGGGCTTTGGCATTGTGGGTCACTGGTTTTCTCTTTCGTTGGGTGGCAGGGGAGAAGGACGGATGACGGAATCTGCGGATTGATCTAAATGACTCTTGACAGCGCATCTTCTACCCTGCGCTGGGCGTTTATGCAGCGGGGATCGCCCGGGCCATTCATGGAATCGGTGCGCACTTCTTCGCTGGCTGCATCCACTGCCGACGCGTCGGGATAGAAAGCGCCAGGGATTTTTGGCTGCGCAGGCGTATTCTACCAGAGGAACCGCCCAAGCCGGCAATGAAAAAGAGAGACCCAACCGGGTCTCTCTTTTTGAAGTTGCGAACCCGAAGCTGAACGGACTTGGGGGATGAAATCACCGCTCCAAACTGGACCCATTCGACCACTCATCCACTGCCCAACCCACCGGCATCAGACACCGCTGTCTGTGGGCAGATACCCGAGCAGATAGCTCTTGAACTCCGCGAAACTAGCGGCTTGTAGCCCGTGATTGGTTAATGCGGTCAAGGAGTGCGCCTCCGTAATTTTCGCTAATTGCTCTGCCAGATTCGCTTGCTCTGCTTCACTCAATTGATAACGATATTGGAGCAAGAGAAGCAACGTTTGGCGCTGTCCTTTCACCAGTCCGACCGCTTCGCCTTTGACGATCCCGACCGCTTCGCCTTTGACGATCCCGACCGCTTCGCCAGCGGTTTGTCCTTGCTGATAAACCTTCTGCCGCTCCTCTTGTAAGGTTGCCACTAACATCGTCTGCACCTCCTCTTTTGTCCGATAGACATAATCCAACTTTTCGTAGTCTTCGGGTGATACTTTGCCATACAACGCCAATTGCCGAAACCAGTTGAGAAACAACGAAACCGCCTGCTTGTCAGATTCCTGCTCGTACAGGTTCAACAACTCCTGTTCCAGGAGTTCGATGTCGTAATGACCTTCCGCCAGAAAGAGCGTTGACACGATGTTGCGAATCGTCAGCAGTTGTTCCTTCGAGTACGTCTTCTCGTTGAGCAGCAGGTATTTGAACTGAGCGGCATACTCCCCCAAGTAGGGGTCAGACTCGATCAGGTCTTGGATGTCGCTGCTGGCCGTCCACTTCGCTTTGCCATTGTACAACACAATCGGAAAAACCGCTGGTAGCTTCTTGATGCGCCGGTGGTTCATCCGGTAGTCCATGTAAAAACTCAGGATATAGTACAACACCCGCAGCGCCATAAAGCGATCTACTTTCGACTGAAATTCCAGCAGCACGTAGATGTAAATCGTCTTCCCGCGCAATTTCAGCTTGTAGATCAGGTCGCTTTCGGTCTCTTTGTAGTGGTCAGCGACAAACGACTTGTCGAGTGTCTCGCAATTGGCAAAGTCCAACTCTTTCACCCACGTCTCGGTGATGAAGGTTTCGACCAATTGCTGAAAGATCGTGCGATTGGAAAAGAGTTTCTTGTACGCCGAGTCATGGATTTTCGGTTGCGTTGCCTTTGCCCGATTGCTTTTCATACGGTTACTATACCCCATGCACCGTTGATTTGCAACCTATTCGTCCCAGATTCCCAGACCAAATCGCCAATCGCCAGTCGCTGTTCGCCTGTTTACTCCGGCGGATACGCCCCCAGCTTGCGCCCGTCGCCGCTGGTCTGGCCGCCGTCAATGACAAGCGTATGTCCCGTCATAAACTGGGCGTCGTCCGAAGCCAGAAAGGCAAAGGCCCCAGCCACATCTTGCGGGCGGCCCAGCCGGTTGAGGGGAATTAGCCGCTCCTTATAAAAATCCATAAAGGCTGGCGGGTCGATCTCCGCAGCCATCGGCGTCACGATATAGCCGGGGGCCACCGCATTGACCCGGATGTTGTAGTCCGCCAGGTCCAAAGCCATTGTTTTTGTCAGCAGAATCACACCGCCTTTGCTGGCATTGTAGTGGGCGTATTTCACTTCGCCTGCAATCCCATTTTTGCTCGCCATATTGATGATCACGCCGCCGCTGGCTTGGGTTGCCATCTGCCGGGCCACCAACTGGGCCACGTTGAAGACGCCGGTCAGGTTGATGTCAATGATGCGCTGCCAATCGACCGGGTCGATCTCCAGGAAATGATCTTCACGGGCAATCCCCGCCACATTTGCCAACACATCGATCCGTCCCCAGCGGGCCACAGTCGCGTCCACCGCGGCCTGCACATCCCCCCGTTGGCGCACATCCCCCACTACACACAAGACCCTTTCCCCTGCATTCCACTCGCTTTCCACAGCGCGCAGATTTTCGGCGTTGTTGTCGAAGGCCAACACCGACGCGCCCTCGCGCAAAAAGCGCTCCACAATTGCCTTGCCCAGCCCCCGGGCCGCGCCGGTGGCAAAGAGAATTTTGTTGGTCTGATCTGTCATTGGTTCCTCTTTTTCGTAAATCTCCATATGCCTAGGTAGAATGCTATTGTACATCCTATGCGCTCCATTGCAACCCTCGCCAAAATGAGACAAACAATGAACAATCTACCCACACCCAGCGAAGAAGAGATCGAGAGTTGGACGGATTCCCGCTCCTTTCAGCGGGGCGAAAACTATTACGAAGAGGGCGCTATCCGCAATCCTCGTGTCCAGGGCAACCGACTCCTGGCCGAGTGCAGCGGTTCGGCTGCGTCGTCCTATCGGGTGACGATTGCACTGGACACGAAAGGGATCGAAGCGGGCCACTGTTCCTGTCCCGTGGGCAGCCACTGCAAGCACTGCGTAGCCCTCCTGCTCACCTGGCTCTACGAACCGGAGAGCTTCACCACCGAAGAGGCTGTGCAAGTGCGTCTGGATGAGCGCAGCCGGGAGGAACTGGTGGCCCTCATCCAGCAAATGGTGGCCCGCCATCCAGATTTGGAGACACTGCTCGATATGCCTATAGCAGGGATTTCTCCTTCAGAGTCACTTTTAGACCCGGCACTGATCCGCCGACAGGTACTCGATGCGGTCAGCAGTATGGGGTATGACGAGTGGGATCGCGGATATGGCTCTCCCAGTGCCAGCCAGCTCTACACCGTTCTGGGGCAAGGAACCGACTACCAGAATGCCCAGGCCTGGGTCAACGCGACGGTTGTCTTCGCAACCCTGGCCGAAGAAGTGATGGACAGCTATGAGGAGATGTACGACGACGAGGGCGAAGTTGCCGGTGTGGTGGATAGTTGCGCCGAGGGATTGGGCAAGTGTCTGGAAGCGACCAGCGACCCGGACCTGCGCCAACAGATCATCCAAACCCTTTTCGATATTTATCGGTGGGATATGAATTTAGGCGGTCTGGGCGGGGGCGATAGCGCCTACTCTGCGCTGGTCGGGGAGACAAACAGCGAGGAGAAAGCCGACGTGGCCGGCTCGGTGCGTGCTGCTCTTGCCACGCAAAAGAAAGCTTCTGCCGACAGTTGGAGTACCAAAGCCCTCGGCGGTTTTCTGCTCCAACTGGAGGCTGAGACACTCAGCGACGAAGAGTATCTGCGTCTCTGCCGCGAAACTGGGCGCAGCGAAGATTTGGTCAGACGGCTGCTCGTTCTGGGGCGCAGCGACGAGGCAGCCAAAGCGGCCAAAGCGACACCCGCCCACGAACTTCTCACTCTGAGCAAAATCATCTACGCCGCAGGCCACACCAGTCTGGCCGAGCAGGTTTTGCAGGGACGGATAGAAGAGAACAACGACCGCAATATCCTGTCCCAATTGATCGACTGGGCCGTGGCCCGCAATGCCGCGCCGGAGGCGCTAACGCTGGCCCTTCGTCTGTTCGGGCAATTCAAGCAACTTGCCGTTTATCAACAAGTGCGGAAAATCGCCGGACTGGCTGAACGCTGGCCGGAAGTGCAGGCAGATGTGCTGGGTGGGCTGGAGAAAGAAGGCAACTTTTCGCTGTTGACAGAGGTCTACGTGGATGAGAAGCGCGTGGATGACGCCCTGGCTGCGTTCAAGTTGATTGGGCAATCGCGACAGCGAACCCTCTACCATTTTCACCCCACGAGCCTGGGTCTGTCTGTGGCCCGGCTGGCCGAGGAAAGCCGTCCGAGTGCTGCTATTGACATCTATCGGGATGAAGCCCAGCGGGCCATCGCTGGGCGCAATCGGGATAGTTATGCTGTTGCCGCCACCCATCTGCGGCGAGTCAAAGCGATCTACGAACAGATGGGGGAGGCTGCCAAGTGGAAGGCTCTCATCGCGCAGATTCGCCAGGAAAACAAGCGACTGCCTGCTTTGCAGGATGAACTGAACAGAGCGGGACTTTGATCGATAGTAGCCACGCCAGTTGAGCGGCGTCCTGAGCCTGACGAAGGGTAGAAGCGTAGCGACGTATCGCTTGTACTGAGCTTGTCGAAGTGAAGTGAAACCTCGGAGCGGGTCGACGGGAGATCGCTCGTAGACCCGCTCGGTTTCGATACGGCTGGAAACAGCCCCCGCATTCTTATGCGACGCCTACTCAACCAGCGCTGGTCAAGGATTCGTCGCCCAATCAACCAATCAACTGCGCACTGATTACCGATTACTGCTCACTCTCCCCACGTAATGCGCGCATTCGGGTCGCCGTAGAGGGTGTAAGCCAGCCAAGTGGGATTGGCCGGGGCAGCTTCGCGGATGGTCTGGCGGGCGATGTGAAAGGCGACGGAGAGGGTTGCGCCGCCGCGCAGTTGGTCGTAGAAGGTGCGGGCAAAGAGCGAAGCCAGCCGGTCGTTGATCTCCCAGTAGGCCCCCACAAAGGCGGTGGCCGCCACCTGTTTCACCATCCGCTCGGCCCAACCACCCAACCCGGTGAGAGTGAACTCCAGCCGCCCCCCGTGGCAGGCGTTGAGAAAGACGAGGGGTCGCTCTCGGCGGATGCCAGCGGTGGCCGGGCCGCTCATATCCACCGGCTCGATCACCTCGCCCATCTCCAGGTGGATGGGCGAACGGTCGGCGTTCTCTCCTACAAAGCTGGCATGGGTGGCAAAGTGCAGCAGTTGGACTTTGCCCTCGCCGATCTGCGCAAGAAAGCGGGCACGATCCGTAATCGGATCGCCGACAAGGATGTCGGGCAGGACGCTGGGCAGATTGTCGAAATACGCCTTTTCCTCCTTCACAAATTCCAGGTCCAGGGTGGGGGCGACAAGCTGAACGGACTGCACAGCCAGCTCAGGATTGAGACCCAGCCCGGCCTGCCAGCGGCTGAAGTGCCAGCTTCCCGCCAGAAAGTCGGTCTCGGTCTCGCCGTCCCGATAAGGGTAGGCCATCTCCCAAGGAATCCACGGCTCGTCGCTCAAGACCAACAAAGTTTCAATCTTCCCCTCATCCCGCAACCCTTTGAGCCGCCAATACTCTTCTTTCAGCTCCTCGGGAAAAATCTGTTCATAAATCGCATTACCAATAGCCACCGTTCGTGCCATATCATCTTTGGCCTGGGCCGGGTCAAGTGCGTCGATAGGAGACCGGGCCATTGTGTTGAGATCGGCGAAATAGTCGGCCAGGAGCAGGGTTGGGTCTTTCAGCCGCTGGATGGTGACTTTGCCCATGGCCTTTTCCCGATAGCCGATTTTGCCTTTGGGCGAAACGAGCTTGAAATGGAGGGTCGCGCCGTCGGCGTCCTGCACCACCCGCAAAATCACGTCAGGGATTTGCGTGCCGGGCTTGACAAAGCGCAGCCCGTCGATCCCCTCCGCCAGCGTAGCCGTGCCTGAATTCGTCGTCTCTTCCGGTTCCGGCTGGGGCTGGGGCAGGCCCGGACGACCGACGGGCATCGGCGCGCGCCCGGTGCGGATGGGGGGGCGGCCACCCAGCGGTGTGCGGGTGACAGGTCCACCCGTATTGAAAAGGGTGACTTCGCTCTTAAAAGTGGCGCTGCCGATGGGGTAGCCCAGGTGATAGAAGTCCAGACGCAGCTCTTTGTCGCCGCTGCTTTTGTCCAGCAATTTGAGCAGGAAGACAGCCGGGTCCGAGTCTTCGCCTTTATAGACGACGAGTGTGCGGCGGGAGACGCTGGTGGTCTCCGCGAAGGCGGGCGCGGTCAGATGGACTTCGATCAGTTCGGGCACATCGGGCGCAATAAATTCGAGGTTTAGTATCACATCGGCCTGGCTCTGGGCCGGTTTGTTGATGACCAACTGGACAACCAGCGGGTACACCGACTCATCCCGGCCGGAAATGCTGGGGGGGAAATCAACTTTTGTGTGATAAGGAACGGTCGCGCTGGCTTCGAGCAGGGGGTCATCGCCGGTGGACGGCGCTGTGAAGATGGCGTCCAGTGTTGCAGGGCTAACAACAACTTTGTTGTCGCCGCGTACGGTTCCTTTCTTCTTGCCCTTCTCAAGTTCAGCGTAGGCCAGACGCACAACGCTGTCGAGCGTTTCCAGCGCCCTCAAAAATTCTGTTAGCAGTCGCTCGGCCTCTTCGCTGCTGACGCCACCCGCTGTCAATGCAATGACCAGGCTACGCCGCCGGGATTGAATGATCGCCTGCTCTTGTGCGGGGATTTCATTCCAAACGCTCTGTATCATTTTTTGGACGTTCTGAACTGTTGCGTCCAGAAGCCTGGGGTCAAAATCCAATTTTTCCAATTCGGCCCGGCGTGTGGCAATTTCGCTCATTTTGTTTGTCTCCTGTCGAGGGTGACGCTCATTGGGGAATGGTAAGGATTGTAGCACGCCGGAGCAAAGAGGTCAACGGGCGCTAAAGCAGTGGCTGCTTGAGAAGCAGGGCTGCTTTCCCCATTCACCGGCTTCGTGGTAGGATGCAAAGAATGTCCAATTCCCTAGCCACCAGGAGAGAGAACGTGCCGACAATCACCCTTCCTCGCGCCATCTACGACGAAATCATCGCCCACGCCCAGGCGGGTAAACCCGAAGAGATCTGCGGCATCCTGCGCGGACGCGGGACTGAAGCCTTCGAGCTTTTTCGGGCCAAAAACATCGCCACGGAGCGCATCGAAAATTACGACGTGGACCCGCAGACGCTGATGAAGCAGTTTGAATTTGAAGAGGCCGGGGATGAGATGATGGGCATCTATCACTCGCACCCGGTCTCGGTGGCCTGGCCTTCGGCTACCGACGCCTGGAATGCCCACTATCCCGAGACCTACTATCTCATCTGCTCGACGGAATACGACGACGCGCCGATTCTGCGCGCCTTTCGGATGGTAGCCAGCTACCCGGATGTGGACGGCGAGAGTCTGCGCGCCAGGCTCCCCTTCCGGGAAGTGCGCCAGGGACTCTTCGGCTACTATCAGGCAGCAGACCGCTCCACGCCCCGAACACTGCACGCAGTGGCGGCGGATGTGGCACTGCCCTTTTATGTGGTTTTCACGGTGGATGAAGAGGGCGCTGTGGACGAACTACGCTTTGTGGAGATTTCAGAGTACCGGGTGGGGATTGGGGAATAGGGATCGGAGATCGGGGACTGGGGAGCGGGATGATGAGTCTTCCCAGTCCCTATTCCCCAGTCCTCAACACCTTTGCCAGCGCTCCCCATTCGGCCAGGGAGAGGGTTTCTGCCCGGCGTTGGGGATCGATCCCGGCGCTGATCAGCCCGGCTTCGACTGCTTCTTTCGCCATTCCCAGCCCCGCAGCTACGCTATTGCGTAGCTGTTTGCGTTTCTGCCCAAAGCCCGCCCGCACCACCTCAAAATACCAGCCTGGTTCTACATCCGTCACCGCAGGCTGGGGACGCACGTCCAAGCGCAGTACCGCGCTGTCCACTTTGGGCCGGGGATGGAACGCGCCCGCCGGCACTTTGTGAACAATTTTTGCCTCGGCAAAAAATTGCACCCCCACCGCCAGCAGACTCATATCCCCCGGCCCGGCGACGATACGCTGGGCCACTTCCCGCTGCACCATCACCACAGCCAGTGTGGGCGGCTGGGCGGATTCCAACAGGTGGCGCAGGACCGCGCTGGTGATGTAGTAGGGGAGATTGGCGACGACTTTGTACTGGGGATTGGGGATTGGGGATTGGGGATTGGGCGAATCACCTGCCACCTGCCACCTGCCACCTGCCACCAGTTCTGCCGGATCGACTTTCAGAATATCGGCATGGACGAAAGAGACGTGGGGCTGGTCGGCGAAGAGTTCTTGCAGGACGGGGATGAGACGGTCGTCCAGTTCCACAGCGACGACACGACCGGCCTGGGCCGCCAGGTGGCGGGTAAGCACCCCCAGGCCCGGGCCGACTTCCAGCACAGTGTCGTCCCCGGTCAGATCGGCCGCGGCGGCGATGCGGGCCAGGTGGGATTCGTCTACGAGAAAATTCTGGCCGAGGGATTTCTTCGGGTCCAGGTCAAAGCGGCGGATGAGATCGAAGACAGTGGGGGGCTTCACGGGAGATACACAGCCGTGAGGTAAGTCCGAAACATCAGGGAGAATTCACGGTCGGCTTCACCGAAACTCGCAATGGCCTCTTTTTCAGCCTCGTTCAATTGCCTGCCTTCACGGGTACACGCGATATGCAAACCGCGCACAAGCCGTTCGAATTGTTGCAATTGTTTTGTGCGTAGATAGTTGAGTTGATCCCGATCCAAGCGATACTTCTGTATTGTACGTGTCCCGATTGAGGATCCGTGTCTGGGCCGGATAATCTCCTCGGCAAATGTGAGATGCTCCGATGGGT
The DNA here is from genome assembly GCA_945905745.1 of Litorilinea aerophila. GTDB lineage: Bacteria > Chloroflexota > Anaerolineae > Caldilineales > Caldilineaceae > JACQGT01. The sequence continues at coordinate 14,932 of CAMDQF010000020.1, read as the reverse complement.
CTCCTGTAGTATCGCACGGGTTCAGACATCCGTTTACCGGAATCCTCGAATTCGGGGTCTTGTGCCGATTGCAGTCACGACAACTCAGATAAAGATTTTCCCAACGAAATGTCTGCTCCGGTGATTCGGCCACTTCTATGAAGTGGTCAATTTCGTCTTCTGACTCGCTCAGCTTACGTTCGCAATAGAAACATTTGCCGAAGCTCATCGCCCGCAGCGTATTTCGGATCGTCCGATGGCCGTATTGCCGGGAGTCAGGGCGATGTCCTGGGCTGCTGTTTCGCTGTTCCAGAAAACGTTCCAGCCACCTTTCACCGTTCTCAGCCAGTACCGCAGGTTCCGCCAACCGTTGCAATGCGATCACAGAGAGTTTTCTCCGGCCAATGCAGTTTCGAGAAGTTGGTCGAGATCAAAATAGGCGAAGTATTCGGGATTCAGCGCTTTCAGTTTGGATTCGACACGAGTCCGATCTCCCGTATTTTCCGCCAGAATCGCCTGTTTGCGTTGTTCGATCAGTTGGGTAATCTCCTCATTGAACGGTTGCGTCTCCTCAAAGAGCGGCGACATCAGAATTTCATCAACCGGTTTGTTGCTGTACTCTGCTGTCTCGTCGCTGACAACGCAGCGATCCCCAGCCGCTTTGCAGACAAACAGCCGGGCATTTTCTACAGAAGAAATGATAAACGGCGAATGGGTGGTTGCAATAATCTGAAGATTGGGGAAGATTTCCAAAATAGAGCGGATAAAACGCTTCTGCCATTTGGGGTGCAATTGGTTCTCGGCTTCGTCAATCAGCAGAAGACCCGGTGTCTGACACAATTCGGAAATGTCGGTCTGGCGCAGAAAATGGATCGAGTACATTTTGCCAAGCAGTTCCACCATATCCTGAATCAGATAGGAATTGCCGCTGCTCAACTGTTCCAGCCCCACAGACTGGCCGTTTTGGACAATGACCGGCTCGTAGGTTGCCCGCGCGACGTGGCTCAGATATCCGCCTTCCAGCAGGCTGTGGGCGATGATTTCACCCAAAACGGCGTAAAGTTTTTCGCCGATAGCCTTCTCGCGCTCGTCTCTACTGTCGCGGAGATAGTCGAAGTGGCAAATTAGTTGGGTGATATTCGTCTTAACTTTTGTTCCTTGCAACGAATTTTGAAAAACGCTTTTGTGATTTGGACTGCTCAACGCTTTAACTTTATAGCTTCCACTCGCCAATATAGAAGGCCAGAAGTCTACAATCCAATTGGGGCAGTCCTTCCCTTGCTTCACCTCAACTGGTATATGCTCGATTCTATAGGATAGCACTGATTCTTCTTGGCTTGGGTCAATAAATTCCTCCAAGAATCGTTGCGAGCGTAATTTTACAGCCACTCTATCAATCTCGAGTAATGCCTCGATTTTGACAGAATCAGCATTATTTCGTCTACGAATATCGCGATCGAGGTGAGTATAATGCTGCCCAAACACCCCCCGAATCGCATCCAAAATGATGCTCTTACCCGTGCCATTTTCGCCCGTAATCAGCACAACCGGCGGTCTGCTATCCCCGTCGGCCATAAACTCCAGATCGGCTTCGACAAACGGCCCGATGTTTTCCAGATGGAGGGAACGGATACGCATTTACTCATCCTCCAACCGCAGGACAGACATAAACGCTTCCTGGGGAATCTCCACGGACCCCACCATTTTCATGCGCTTCTTGCCCGCCTTTTGCTTCTCCAGCAGTTTGCGCTTGCGGCTGATGTCGCCGCCGTAGCACTTGGCCAGCACATCCTTGCGCATAGCCTGGACATTGGCCCGGCTGATGATTTTCGTGCCTACCGCGGCCTGAATCGGCACAGGGAACATCTGGCGAGGGATAATTTCCTTCATTTTGCTCACCAGCCGCTGGCCTTTGGCGAAGGCGTCGTCCCGGTGGATGATGACGCTGAGCGCGTCCACGGGCAGGCTGTTGACCAGCACATCCAGCTTCACCATATCCGAAACCCGATAGCCATCCAGCGTGTAATCCATCGAGGCGTAACCTTTGGTGCGCGCCTTCAATTCGTTGTAAAAGTCCACAATAATCTCGGCCAGGGGAATGTTGAAGGTCAGTTCCAACCGTTTGCTGTCCAGCCAGGTCTGGTTTTTCACCTCACCCCGCCGCTTTGTGACCAACTCCATAATCGGCCCCATATAATCGGCGGGGGTGAAGATATGCAACTCGCACCACGGCTCCTCCACATGGGCAATCTGGGTGGGATCAGGCAGGTCTGCCGGGCTGTCGATGATGAACTCTGTGCCGTCGGTCTTGCGCACCCGATAGGCCACGGAGGGCGCGGTGAAGATAATGTCCAGATCGTACTCCCGTTCCAGCCGCTCCTGCACAATTTCCATGTGAAAGAGGCCCAGAAAGCCCAGCCGGAAGCCAAAACCGAGGGCCTGGCTCGTCTCCGCTTCGTAGACCAGCGCGGCGTCATTGAGCCGTAGCTTTTCCAGGGCGTCGCGCAGCTCCGGGTAGTCGTCGGCGCTGGACGGGTAGAGACCGGCAAAGACCATCGGCTGCATCGGTTCATAGCCGGGCAGGGCCTCGCTGGCGGGGCTGGCGGCCAGGGTGATGGTATCACCCACGGCCAAATCCTGAATGTTTTTCAGACCCGTGGCAATGTAGCCTACCTCCCCCGCGTGCAGGCCGCTGGTCTTTATCATGGCCGGTGTCAGCACACCCACTTCCAGAGGTTCCAGCACAGTCTGTGTCGTCATCGCCAGCAGGCGGGGCGTGCCTTCGATCGTCCCGTTCACCACCCGCACATAAGCAATCACCCCTTTGTAGGCGTCGTACTGGCAATCGAAGACCAGCGCTTGCAGGGGTGCGTTCACATCACCCTTGGGTGGCGGCACCTGGCGCACCACCTGGGCCAGAACTTCTTCGATGTTCAACCCGCTCTTGGCGCTGATGCGGGGGATGTCCTCGGCGGCAACCCCCAGCAGACTTTCGATCTCCTCGGCCACGTCGTCGGGCATAGCCGCAGGCAGGTCAATTTTATTGATGACCGGCACGATTGTCAGGTCCAGCTCCATAGCCGCAAAGAGATGGGCCATCGTCTGGGCCTGGATGCCCTGGGAGGCGTCCACCACCAGCACCGCGCCTTCGCAGGCTTGTAGCGCCCGGCGCACCTCATAGGTGAAATCCACGTGGCCGGGGGTGTCGATGAGATTGATCTCATACTCCTCGCCGTCCTGGACGTAGATCATACGCACCGCGCTGGCTTTGATGGTGACGCCCTTTTCCCGCTCCAGGTCCATGGAGTCGAGAAGCTGCTCCTTCATCTCCCGCTCGGTGACAGTGCCGGTGCTCTGTATCAGCCGGTCGGCCAGTGTGCTCTTGCCGTGGTCGATGTGGGCAATAATCGAAAAGTTACGAATGTGGTCCAGATTCAAATTTCACCGCCAAAGGGCTATAGTTGTTCGCTGCTCTCAAACTTCAGATAATTCTTAACCAACAGGTCTTCGTTGATGGCGCATTCGTCTGGGTCCCAGTAGATCAACCGTCCATCCCAACCGATGGCGTATTGCTCCCGTTCTTCGGGCGTAGCGTGCCAGAGTGTTGGAATCCATTTGAGGGGGACTGAGACAATGCGCTCATCCAGCAGATGAATGTGCATGTAGCGTTCGTCGAAACTCACACTTTCCACTCTCGCATCTGCTGGGAACGTGTAGTCCCGTAACGGGTATTGGACGGTGTACTTAGTCTTCGTTGCCAGTTTGTCCAACATAAACATTCCACTCCTCTCGCATCGCAAAGCAATGCTCATTCACAATTTGCAGAATCCGCGCCAATTCTGATTGCGAATATCTCCCTGCACGGGAAACGGTCACGGGTGAGAGCCAGATTTTTGCGTCATCCCCACGCCTGCTACGACCTTCACCGACGTGTACATGTGGGGGTTCAGAGAGATCGGCCATCACAAAGTAGAAAGTGTATCCGCGTTCCCGATGAATTGCAGGACTCATGAACGATTGCCCCTGAGCAGACCCTATCAGACAAACCTATTATACCCCAAGACGCTTCTATCCCCTCACGTTTTGGGCTTCTTGTTATACTATTTGTCCAGCCGCGTGGAGAAATAGCGGATCGTCTCTTCCAGCCCCGCATCCAGCCCCACTTGCGGCTCCCAGCCGAGAATGCGGCGCGCCTTGGTGATGTCGGGCCGGCGCTGCTGGGGATCGTCTTTGGGCAACGGCTCGTAGATGATGCCGCCGGGGTTGCCGGTGAGGGCGTTGATGCGCTCGGCGAATTGCAGAATTGTCATCTCTGTCGGGTTGCCGATGTTGGTCGGCAGCGGCTCGTCGCTGAGCAGCAGCCGGTAGATGCCATCCACCAGATCGCTGACATAGCAGAAGGAGCGGGTCTGGTTGCCTGCGCCGTAGACGGTGAGCGGTTCGCCATTGAGCGCCTGTTTGATAAAGTTGGGCACCACCCGCCCGTCGTTGAGCCGCATGCGCGGGCCGTAGGTGTTGAAGATGCGCACGATGCGCGTCTCCACGCCGTGATAGCGCTGGTAGGCCATTGTGATGGCTTCGGCAAAACGCTTGGCCTCGTCGTAGACGCCGCGCGGACCGATGGGGTTGACATTGCCCCAGTATTCCTCCGTCTGCGGGTGGACCAGCGGGTCGCCGTAGACTTCGCTGGTGCTGGCCAGAAGCAGGCGGGCTTTCTTTGCCTTCGCCACCCCCAGCGCGTTGTGGGTTCCCAGGCTGCCCACTTTGAGCGTCTGGATGGGCAATTCCAGATAATCGACCGGGCTGGCTGGGCTGGCGAAGTGAAGAATCGCGTCCAGATCACTGGCCAGGTAGATGTAATTGGTGATGTCGTGTTTGACAAAGCTGAAACGGGGGTTGCCTGCCAGATGGGCGATGTTGTCTGTATTGCCCGTGACCAGGTTGTCCATGGCTACGACGGTATGGCCCTCGGCCAGCAGCCGGTCGCACAGGTGGCTGCCCAGAAAACCGGCCCCGCCGGTGACCAAAACTCGCATGGATTGTGCCTTTCGTCTATGATAATAAGAAGAAGCGGACGCAGATTTGCCTGATTTCAACGCAGATGAGCGCTGATTTTTGATACGAATCAGCGCAGATCAATCCAAATCATGAAAATCTGCGTCCCGATTTGTTCACTTCTCAGGAGAACCCGATGTACCCCGTCATCCCTATCGGCCCCCTGTCCCTGCCCACGGCCCCTTTCATCGCCCTGCTTGCCATCTGGCTGGGGATGGGGGCGCTGGCCCGAACCGGTATGAGAGTGAAGATGGACCCGGATCAGCTCTGGAATTTCGGGCTGCTGGCGTTAGGCGCGGGTTTCATTGTAGCCAGACTCTGGCATGTCGTCCAGTTTTGGGCCATCTACCGCATCGAATGGACGCTGATCTTCAGCCCGCGGCCGGGAGCCTTTGCCTTCTGGCCCGGTCTGATCGCAGCCGTTGTGGGCGCCTATGCCTATCTGATTTGGAAACGGCTGGACCCGGTGCGGGTGGGCGCGGCGCTGGCTATCGGGCTGCTGGTGGCGGGCGGTGTGCTGGAGGTGAGGGCCTTTCTGACCAGTGCCACAATCGGCATCCCCAGCGATCTGCCCTGGGCACTGGCAGTCTTTGACGTGACCCGCCATCCCATCGCCCTCTACCGCACGCTGGGGATGCTCATCCTGGCTGGGTTGCTCTTCTGGCAGGGCGATTTTACCCGACCGGGCCGCGTTGTGGGCTGGGCCATCTTCGGCTACGCGCTCCTGCGCCTGCTGGCCGATGGATTCCTGGCCGACGCCGCGACGATCAGCGGCATTCGAGTTTCTCAACTCATCGCGCTAGCCGTGGCCCTGGGTGCAGTGTTGATGCTCTCCGGTTCTGCCTTTGAGGAGAAGGAGAATCAGGCCGAGTAGAGGTTCGGCACGTCGAAAAAGTCGAATCTTCAAAATTGGTCCTTGACAAAGTGTGCGAATTACACTAACATAGATCGCAAGGCTGTTTCTTCTGGCAGCCCTATTTTTATCGGTCAACTTAGTGTATGTTTTACACAATCAAAAAGGAGCACCCCATGCACTGGAATCTCACCTCCCCCGCCGACAGCCGACGCCACGACCCGGCCGACGTCTTGGCGGCGGGGATGGAACAGCACGCCATCGCCAACACGGCCTATCCCATCGGCCACCTGACCACAATGCGCCCCTATCGCGTCACCCGCCGGGAGGCCCAGTCCTTTGCCCCCCAGCCCTGGGAAGGCATCGACCGGCTGGGGCTGTATGTCCACATCCCCTTCTGCGAAACCCGTTGCGGCTTTTGTGAATATGCGGTCATCGATCCCAAGCAGAACGCGGCTGAGAAGGACGACTATTTCGACCTGCTGGAACGGGAGTTTGCCCTGTGGGATCGGGCCATTGACAGCCGGGGCAAGACCCTCACGGGCTTCGACATCGGCGGCGGCACGCCCTCCCTGCCCGCCGCCCGCCAGATCGGGCGGGTGATGGAGGCCGCGGCCCGCCACTTCCACCTGCCCAGCGACGTAACTGTCAGCATCGAGACGACACCGAAGATCGCAGCCAGCGATCCGGGCAAGCTGGCCGCCTATCAGCGGATGGGCATCCGGCGCATTTCCATGGGCGTGCAGACAGTCAGCCCCTGTCTGCTGGAAGCCATCGGGCGCACAGCCACGACCCTGGAATGGAACCGGCAGGCGGTGGAGAATATCCGGGCCGCGGACTACGCCAATTTCAATGTGGATGTGATGTACGGCTTTGCACGTCAGAACGTGGATTCGGTGGAGGCCACCCTGCGCCACGTCATCGACCTGGCCCCGGAACACATCACCCTCTATCAGATGCGCTACAAAGGCACACGCATCGCCCACCAGGCCGGGGGCATCACTTGGGCGCAGATTGGCGAGCAGGCCCAATTGGCAAAGCAGATGCTGGCCGAGGCAGGCTATTGGGCCGCGCCGGGCAAAAACACCTTCAGTCGCATTCCCGGCGATCTGGGCACGTCGGATTACCTGACCAACCGGGTCGTCAATGGCGCGCCCTATCTGGGCATCGGCCTGGGCAGCCAGAGCCTCAGCCATACATCGCTCTCCTACAACACCGGCGCGGCGGACAAGGATATGCGGCTCTATCGGCGCTATGTGGAGTCGGGCAAACTGCCCATCCAAGACATCTATCACCTGAGCCGAGAGGCGGCGATGGGGAAGTTTATCGCTGTGGCCTTCTACTTCGGGGGGATTCACCTGCCCAGTTTTCAGGAGAAGTTCGGCTGCGCGCTGGAAGCAGCTCTGCCCGATGCACTGGCGTTTGTCCTGGAAAAGGGACTGATGGAATACAGAGGCGAAACCCTGCAACTGACAGCCGTGGGGGTGGAAGCCAAACCGGGTGTCCACGCTCTTTTCTATGCGCCCGCGGTGCAGGAACATCTGCTCAAACTCTGTCGGGGCGAGCGGGTGCGGCCCCGTTCCGGTTGGCGCAAGCAGTGGCAGGCGGAATGGCAGGAGATACAGATGGACAAGGTGAAGGGGTGACAAGGTGACACGAGTCTCTTCATTGCTTTAGCTGAAAATGGACAAATGCGTATGGGTCAGGAGGACACTGGAAAGCAAACGGGACGCTGATTTACGCAGATAGACGCTGATTCAGAGGAAAAATCTGCGTTCCTCTGCGTTTATCTGCGCCCAGTTTTTCCACCCTCATCCTGCCCATTATAGAAAACGGACAACGAATAGGAGTGATCGATGCCCACCCAATCCCCAATCCCCAATCTCCAGTCCCCCCTCTCCTACGACTTTGCCAACATTCTCTTTGCCGGGCCGTGCAACGCCCGCTGTCCCTTCTGCATCGGGCAGCGGGTGGACCCGCGCCTGAATGTGGACAATCTGCGCCACTTTCCGCCCACCAATCTGGACGAGTTTGTGGAGATGATCCGCCACTACGCCATCCGCCAGATTGTCTTTACCGGTACGACCACAGACCCGCAGCGCTACCGCCACGAGGCACGACTATTGGACTTTCTGCGCGGGGAACTGCGCCCGGAAAGCCAGTTTTCGCTGCACACCAATGGGCGATTGGCTCTGGGCAAAATGGATATTTTCAACAGCTACGACCGGGTGTGCATCTCCTTTCCCAGCTTTGACGAGGCGACCTATCGGCGGGTAATGGGCGTGCCCACTGTGCCGGACCTGGCCGAGATTCTAGGCCGGGCGCACGTTCCCGTGAAAGTCTCCTGTGTCGTCACAGAAGCCAATCGGGAAGAGATACCCGACTTTCTGCGTCGCTGCCGGGAGATCGGTGTGGAGCGGCTGGTTCTGCGCAAACTCTACGGAGAGGAGCGGGGGTGGGAGGAAGTGCTGGACTGGGAAGCGATGCAACTGGTCGGCCGAGGGAGCTATCGGGGCAATCCGGTCTATGGGCTGGACAAGATGGAAGTGACACTCTGGGATTTCGACGTGACCGAAAGCCGCTCGATCAATCTCTTTGCCGATGGGACAATCAGCCGCGCCTACCGGTTGGTGGAGGCGGGATAAGGGACGCAGATGACGCTGAAAAAACTGATTGGCGCTGCGGTGTCCTGAGCTTGTCGAAGGGATAAAATCTGCGCTGATCACTCCTTTCAGCGCTATCAGCGTCCTATTCAGTGGGGTCGCGCACGACGATACTGTCGCCTTCCATACTGTCGATGATGGCGAGGGTGACAACGGGGACGCCCAGGTGTTCCAACCGCTGGCGGCCCGATTCGAAGGATTTTTCTACCAGACAGCCGATGCCACAGAGGGTGGCCCCGCACTGGGCGATAACCTCCGCCAGCGCGCCGATGGTTTTGCCCGTGGCGAGAAAATCATCGATGAGCAGCACCCGGTCGCTGGGACTGAGATATTCCGGCGAGATCATCAGTTGAACGATGCCACCTTTGGTGTGGCTGGGTGCCTCGGCGGAGTAGAAGCCTTCGGGCATTGTGATGGGCCGGTGTTTGCGGGCATAGACCACCGGCACGCCATAGACCATAGCCACCGTCAAGGCCGGCGCAATGCCGCTCACCTCCGCGGTGACGATTTTGGTCACATTCTCCACACCCGCCGCAGCAAAGCGCCGGGCGAACTCCTGTCCCATCGCTGTGGTCAGAACCGGGTCCAGTTGGTGATTGATAAAGCCGTCCACCTTCAAGATGCCCCGCCCCAGATTGCGTCCCTCAGTCCGAATGCGTTCGACCAGTGCTTGCACGGCGTTGTCTCCCTGTCTGTTTGGGAAGTGAACAGTGAACAGTAACCGGTGATCAGTGGCGAGATCGGCACTGTTCACTGTTCACTGATTACTTCTTCTAATAGATCGTCAAATACCGGTTCAACTCCCACTGGGTCACATAAATCCGGTAGTCGTTCCATTCCAGCCGTTTGGCCTCCACATAGCGCTCGTAGACGTGCTGGCCCAGGGCTTCTTGCACGACAATATCCTCGCTCAACGCGTCCAGGGCCTCGCCCAGGCTGCCCGGCAGCATCTCAAAACCGGTGCGGCTGCTGTCCATTTGGAAGAGGTCTTCCTCGGCGGGTGCGGGCGGCTCCATGCGCTGCTCGATGCCGTCCAGACCCGCGGCCAGCATCACCGCATAGGCCAGATAGGGATTGGCGCTGGGGTCCGGGCAGCGCAGCTCGCAGCGAGTGCTCTGTACCCGCCCGCGCGAGGTACGGGGAATGCGGATGAGCGCGCTGCGGTTGGTGCGCCCCCAGGAAATATAGACCGGCGCTTCGTAGCCGGGTACGAGCCGTTTGTAGCTATTGACCAGTGGAGCCAGAATCGACGTCATCCCTTTGGCGTGGGCCAACTGGCCGGCGATAAAATGCAGCGCAACCTGACTCAGATCGTAGTCGTTCTGCGGGTCGTACATCGCCGTGCGATTTTGGCCCTTGTGCCACAGGCTCTGATGCACGTGCATCCCCGACCCGTTTACACCGGTAATCGGCTTGGGCATAAATGTACAGTGCAGGCCATTTTTTTGGGCGATGGCTTTCAGCGTCATCCGCACGGTCATCGTATAGTCGGCGATGGAGAGCGCAGGGCCAAACTGAAAATCGATTTCGCTCTGACCGCTGGCGACTTCGTGATGGGCCGCCTCGATTTTGATGCCCAGCGCGGCGAGGGCGTCGATCATCTGACGACGCACGCTGTGCGAGAGGTCTGTACTCACGTCGAAATAGCCCGCCTCGTCGTGGGGCTGCAAGGGGATGAGAGAACCGTCTCGGTGGGGGCGAAAGAGGAAGAACTCCACCTCCGGGCCGATCATAAATTCGTAGCCCATCTGGGCCGCCCGCTGCAACTGGCGCTTGAGTACAAAGCGGGGATCGCCCACAAAAGGCGTACCGTCCGGCGTGTAGACATCGCAGATCACCCGGGCCGTGGAAAGTTCCATCTCCCAGGGGATGGGAGCGAAGGTCTCCAGGTCTGCTACCAGATACATATCGCTCTCGGCTACCCGGGCAAAACCCTCCACCGCACTGCCGTCAAACCAGACCCCATTCTCCACTGCATCATCCCAATGGCTGATGGGGATCGTCACCTGTTTGGCGCTGCCCACAATGTCGCTGAATTGCAGACGCACGAATCGAATGTCCGAACGCTTGACCACCTGGTCGATGGCAGCCATCTGTTCGCGACGTTTTTCGTTTGCCATTGTCTCGTTCTGCATACTTGCCCCCGTCTGAACACCGAAATGCCAACAAAGATGGGTGAATTGTATCACCGAACAGCGCTCGTCGCCAGATAAAAAAGAGAGAGCAGCAGCGCCAGGCTGTTGCTCTCTCTTTTTTGAAATAGCTGGGCGGGCTTTAGACGCCGAAGTACATCACATATTCGTGGGGATGGGGGCGCAGGCGCACAGCGTCCACATCGGCCAGGCGACGGGTGGCGAGATAGGTGTCGATCAGTCCCTGGCTGAAGACGCCGCCCGTTGTCAGATAGTCGTTATCCGCTTCCAGGGCATCCAACACCGCGGCCAGGGAGCCTTCCACCGTGCGCACATGGCGCAGGGTCTCGTCCTCGAAGAGATCCATTTCGGACGGCTTGCCGGGATCGATCTGGTTCTGGATACCGTCCAGACCGGCCATGACCATCGCGGCAAAGGCCAGGTAGGGATTGGCCGCCGGGTCTGGGCAGCGGAACTCGATGCGCTTGGATTTGGGCGAATCGGAACCCACGGGAATGCGGCAGGCAGCCGAGCGGTTGCGGGCCGAGTAGGCGATGACGACGGGCGCTTCGTAGCCGGGAACCAGACGCCGGTAGCTGTTGGTGGTGGGGGCACAGAAGGCCAGCAGGCTGTTGATGTGCTTTAGGATACCGCCGATGTACCAGATGGCTTCCTGGCTGACGCCCGCATATTTGTCGCCGTGGAAGAGGGGCTTGCCATCTTTCCACAGGCTCTGGTGGGTGTGCATACCGGAGCCGTTGTCCTCAAAGAGGGGCTTGGGCATAAAAGTGGCGGTCTTGCCGTACTGCATAGCCACATTCTTGGCAATATACTTGTACAACTGAATGTTGTCGGCCTGTTGCAGCATCGGGCGGGAGCGCAGGTTGATCTCCGTCTGACCGGCGGTGGCAACCTCGTGGTGGTGCTTCTCGATGGGCAGACCGGCGGCGATCATCGTGCGGACGATCTCCGAGCGCACATCTTGCAGGGTGTCGAAGGGGGAAACCGGGAAGTAGCCGCCCTTGTAGCCCACTTTGTGGCCCGAACCCCATTCGCCCGAATTCCAGGGCGCCTCCACACTGTCCACTGCATAGCTGGAAGAGTAGCGGCCCGTCTCGTATTTCACCTGATCAAAGATGAAGAACTCGGCTTCCGGCCCCATAAAGGCAGTGTCGGCAATACCCGTGGACTTCATATAGGCTTCGGCCAGCATCAGCACATTGCGCGGGTCCCGGTCAAAGGCATCTTTGGTGATCGGGTCGAAGACATTGCCGACCAGACAGAGGGTGGGATGCTCGGTCACGGGATCGATGAAAGCGGTCTTCGGGTCACAGATTAAGAGCATATCGCTGCTCTCAATCGACTTGAAACCGCGAATCGACGAACCGTCAAAGCCCAGGCCATTCTTGAAAAGATCGTCGTTGTCGTAGACCTCTACGGGCAGAGAAAAGTGCTGCCACTGGCCGTAGACATCAGTGAAACGCAGGTCGATAATCTGAATACCATTTTCTTCAACAGCTTTTTCTACGTCTGCCGGAGAAGTACAATTCAAAGCCATATACGGAATTCCTTTCCTGGATGACTACAGATGGAACCCATCTGTCCAATCCGATTAAATCAATGGACATCCCCACGGACATCGTGAAGAATTATACAAACAGAATGAGAAAAATGCCATTGTCACATCTGCCCACACATCCATTGTGTTTCTTGTGCAACTTGCACAGGGAAGCCCGCCCTTGACGAAGACGACTCTCTGTTGATACACTCACAGGAAGTAGGGATTGGGGATTGGAGACTGGGGATCGGGAATCCCAGTCCCCAATCCCCAATCCCAAGTCCCCAATCCCCAGTCTCAGCCGGAGGGTATATGTCCCGTCTCGAACTCTACGCCAGCGATCCATCCGTCTCCGTCATCACCGGGGCCTGCCCCCACGACTGCCCGGATACCTGCTCCTGGCAGGTGGCAGTGAAGCGGGAGAGCGGCGCGGCCATCGACATTTGGGGCAACGCCAGCCACCCCATCACCCAGGGTAAGCTCTGTGGAAAGGTGGACCGCTATCTGGAGCGAGTCTATCACAGCGGACGGCTGACCAGACCCCTGCGCCGGGTGGGGCCAAAGAAGAGTGGGCAGTTTGAGCCGATCTCCTGGGAGACCGCCCTGGCGGAAATCGCCACCCGCCTCTCCGCGGTGGTGGACGAGTGGGGCAGCCAGGCGGTGCTGCCCTACTCCTACAGCGGCACACTGGGCTATTTGCAGGGCGAAGGGATGGCCGTCCGCTTCTTCAACCGGCTGGGCGCATCCAAACTGGCCCGGACGATCTGCTCGGAGGCAGGCTTCGAGGGCTATCTCTACACAATTGGCGCAACCCTGGGCACGGCCACAGAGGATTATGCCCACGCCAAACTGATCCTCATATGGGGCAGCAATACCCTGACCAGCAACCTGCACCTTTGGCAATTCATCCAGGCGGCGCGCAAGAACGGGGCACGGGTGATTGTGATTGATCCAGCCCGCACCCGCACGGCCAAAGCCGCCGACGAATGGCTGCCCATCCGCCCCGGCACAGACGGCGCCCTGGCCCTGGCGCTGATGCACGTCATCATCGGCGAGAATCTGCACGACGCCGACTATATGGACAAGTATACGGTCGGCTTTGCCCAACTGGCCGAGCGGGTGCAGGAATGGACGCCCGAGCGGGCCGCGGCCATCACCGGCATCCCCGCCGAACGCATCCGGGCGCTGGCCGTGGAGTACGCCACGACACGCCCGGCGGCCATCCGCATCAACTACGGGATGCAGCGTCATGCCGGCGGCGGTATGGCTATGCGCACGATTGCCTGTCTGCCCAGCCTGGTGGGGAGCTGGCAGGAGCAGGGCGGCGGCATCCAACTGAGCACCAGCGGCGGCTTTCGGCGGCTGAATGTGACCGGTCTACAACGGCCCGATCTGCGCCGGGACCCTACGGCCCGCACCATCAATATGAACCGGCTAGGCGACGCCCTCTCCCTGGACCCGGCGCGCATCGCCCTCTCCCACTATCGGCCCCGGCCTGTCGATGCCAGACCCAGCGGCGAAGAGATCGGCCCGCCTGTGAAAGCGTTGATCGTCTACAACGCCAACCCGGCCGCAGCCACCCCGGACCAATCCGCAGTGATGGCGGGTCTGGCTCGCGAGGAACTCTTTACGGTTGTGATGGAACAGTTCCAGACCGACACCGCGGACTACGCCGATTACATCCTCCCGGCAACCACCCAACTGGAACATTGGGACCTGCACCGGGCCTATGGACACAACTTCCTCTCCCTCAACCGCCCAGCGATTGCCCCCTTCGGCGAAAGCCTGCCCAACGCCGAGATTTTCCGCCGTCTGGCTGGCGCGTTGGGCTACACCGACGACTGCTTCCGGGAGGACGACGAGACGATTCTGCGCTCGCTTGTCCAGGCCCAGACCCAGCCCGAATTTGCCACCTGCACCTGGGAAACACTCCTGGCTGACGGCTACGCCCGGCTCAACCTGCCCGATCCCTACCTGCCCTTTGCCCAGGGCAACTATCCCACCCCCAGTGGAAAATGCGAATTCTACAGCCAGCGCATGGCGGACGATGGGTACGATCCCGTGCCGAACTACGGGGATTGGGGATTAGAGACTGGGGATCGGGAAGATTCCGCCGACCAGTCCCCAATCCCCAATCCCCAGTCCCTAACCTGCATCTCCCCCCCCGCCCACTCCTTCCTTAACACATCCTTTGGGGTGGTGGAGCGGCTGCGGGGACGGGAGAAGGAGCCGGTTTTGCAGATGCACCCGGTGGATGCTGCGTCCCGGCGGATTGGGGATGGGGATAGCGTGCGGGTGTGGAATGAACTGGGGGAAGTGGTGTTGACGGCGCGGGTGACCGACGATCTGATCCCCGGCACTGTGCTGGCTCCAGGCATCTGGTGGGCCAGCCACAGCCCGGACGGGCGCAACATCAATCAGATCGTGCGTCAGGACGAGGCGGATATGGGGGGCGGCGCGTGCTTTTATGACGCACGGGTGTTTGTGACGGTGGCGATTGCACAGAATATGGAGTGAGCAGTAATCAGTGACCAGTGGTTGTCTAGTACTACAACGAGACTTCGGAAGGGATAGAAAGGACGGCAAGTTTTCGTAAGCGCTTTCGACGATGGGAAAGGTAAGCTGCATGGCTAGTACGTTGGCGATAGCGAACGATGTTGAGAGCGAGTTCTTCGTCAAAGTCAGGCTTGGG
>CAMDQF010000019.1 GCA_945905745.1 Litorilinea aerophila | reverse complement strand
GGAGGAGAAGCGACTGCTCCCTCCCCAAAGTGGGGAGGGCTGGGGTGGGGTTTCATCGCCGGTCTGGTGGGAACAGGACTGCTCCTGGCCGGGTTCATACAGGCGGATCGCAACTGGTTCACGGACACGGCCTTCACCAAAGACCAGTGGCGGGAACTGGCCTCCTACGTGCAGGGGCAGAAGGGCGAGAACGAAGCGGTAGTGCTGGTCAGCGGCCACGCCTGGCCTGTCTGGCGCTACTACGCGCCGCAGATCGAAGCCGTGCGCCTGCCCGACATCGAAATTCTGGATATCAACGCAGTGGTGGACCTGAACAACAGCACGGCCATTTTGCGCCCGGCCCTGCTGGACAAAACCGGCGCGTGGCTGGTGGGTTGGCAGGAAGAGGTCGTCGATCCTGCCGACGCGGCCGGGATGCAACTCATCCGGGCCGGTGTGGAGCAGCCCTTTGACGCCCAATTCTGGGGGGTGAAGCTCCGCCACTACACCCAACTGGACGCACGGGCCATCAGCGACGCACCTCCTATCCAACAGCCCGTCCAGGCCAACTTTGGCGATGCCGTGGAATTGCTGGGCTATTCAATCGAAAAAAGTGGCGATCTCCTGCTTTTCTGGCGATTGACCCACCCGCCGACGCCCCTGCCGGATATCTACCTGACCGGAGAGACCCGCACTGCGACGGGTCTGCTCTTTTCTCGGATGGGCGACCGGCGTCTCTCCGCCTATGATTTTCCCACCTTTCGCTGGCAGATCGGCCAGATTGTGGCGGGCCGGATTCCGATGGACGAGTGGATCGGTGCGGGCGCACCCGCCGGGAACTATCAACTGCGTCTGGGCGTTTACGACCCGGCCCGCGACACGGCTGGAATGGACCTGATCGGCCCGGATGGCACACGACTGGGCAAACGCGCGACCGTCGAAATTGCATTGCCCCAACCGATTGCTTTGTCGGAAGGCGAAGATCCGACCACCTGGCATCCGCTGGTGGATGGCCTTTTTGTGCGCCCGATTCTGATCAACAGCCGCGGGGACGCGGGCGGCTCTCTTCTGCTCCAGATTCTCTGGTTTACGCCAGTAGCCCAGCGGGTTGACAGCCTGACTCTGCACTGGAACGAACGCAAGCGGGCGGTTCAACGGGACGGGCAGCCGGTAACTGTCGATCTCAGCCTGCCGGCCCAACAGACCACACGAACTGTCCATCAGATTCCCATTCCGCTCGATCTGCCGCCGGGGGACTACTGGTTGGAACTCACCGCCGAATCTATGCCCACCCGTCCGGTGGAGCTGCCTGTGACAATTCTGTCCAGTAGTCGCCATTTTGATTTGCCACCGCTTGCGCCCCGTCTCTCAGCTCGCTTTGGCGAAGAGATCGGGCTGGCCGGCCTGACAGAAAGCGAGCTGCCAGTGGAGATCGAGCCGGAAGCTACCCTGCCGTTGACATTTGTCTGGCAGAGCCACGCTCCTGCCCCCACTGATTACACAATGAGCGTACAATGGCTGGATGGCGAGGGGCGTCCGGCAAGGCAGGTGGACGAGGTACTGCCCCGCGGCTCGTCCACCTGGTTGCTGAATGAGGTGGTTTCCCAGATAATAAAGTTGGCCGCGCCCGCACAGCCCGGCGAATACCGGCTGATCGTCGCAGTCTACGACGCCAGCCGCAACGGATTGCCCCGTCTGCGCCTGCCCGACGGGGATGATTTTGTCGAAGTGGCCCGAATTCGTGTCCAATCGCCTGCCCAGCCTTGAAAGGGAATCCCATGACCAGCCCACAGAAATTAGCCATCCACGGCGGCCCACCCGCCCGCCAACAGCCCGACCCGCCGATGTTTCCCGGCGGGATGATTATTGCTGAGGAGGAAGAGGCCGCCGTGCTGGAGGTGTTGCGCTCCAAACGACTCTTCCGCTTCTACGGCCCCAACGGCGGCGAATCGAAAGTCGAAGCGCTGGAAAAGGTCTTTGCTGCGTCTGTGGGAGTGAAGCGGGCGCTGGCCGTCACCTCCGGCACAGCCGCACTGATCTGCGGATTGCAGGCCGTGGGCGTGGGCGCGGGCGACGAAGTGATTGTACCTGCCTATACGTGGATTGCCAGCGCCACGGCGGTGCTGGCCGTGGGTGGAATTCCGATTGTGGCCGAAGTGGACGAATCCTTGACCCTCGACCCCGCGGATGTGGCGGCCAAGATTACCCCCTACACAAAGGCGATTCTGCCTGTGCACATGCGGGGCGCGCCCAGCCGGATGGATGAGCTGATGGCCCTGGCCCGCCAGCACAATCTGCGGGTGGTGGAGGATTGCGCCCAGGGCAACGGAGCCAGCTACAAAGGACGGCGGCTGGGTTCGATTGGAGATGTAGGCTGTTTCAGTCTCCAGTTCAGCAAAATCATCACCACCGGCGAAGGCGGGGTTGTAACCACCAACGACGAGGCCATCTGGCAGCGGGCCTTTATGTTCCACGACGTTTCCGCCTGGAACCGGCTGGATCTGCCCGAAGAGGAGATTCTGTGGGGGGCCAACTTCCGCATGTCCGAGCTGCCCGCGGCCGTGGGGTTAGTGCAGATGCAACGGCTGGGCGGGCTGGTGGATGGGATTCAGGCCCGGCAGCGGATGCTCTTGGCCGGTATTGCCGAGACAGCCGCCCAGCGGGGCGTCACCTTCCGGGATGTGCCGGACCCGGCGGGGGACAGCGGAATTCACGTCTTCATCTTTTTGGAGACGCCGGAGAAGGCGGCAGCCGTGACCGAAGCCCTGCGGGCCGAAAATGTCAGTGCGGGCCACGTCTACCGCCCGGATCGGCGGGATTTCCACGTCTACGCCCACTGGTTTCCGGTGTTGGAAAAACGCACCTGGACAGCCGACGGCGGTCCCTGGCGCTGGGCGCAGCGGGAAATTGAGTACAGCCCGGATATGTGTCCCCGCTCGCTTGACCTGCTGGGTCGGGCAGTGATGCTCAATGTCAACCCGATGCTGAGCAATTCGGAGATGGAAGAGACAATTGACGGCGTGAACAAAGTACTGGAAGCGCTGGCGTAAGAATAGGACGCGGATAACGCTGAAAAGAATGACTGACGCTGATTTTATCTGTGCTAATCTGTTGTTTCTGCGCAAATCTGCGTTCTCTGGATAAACAGGACGGTTATGCGAATAGACTCTCTTTGCGCTTCTCAGCGCCCTGCTTCTCAGCGCCCCGCTTCTCAGCGCCATTTGCAGTTGATATTCTTTGTCCTGCTTCTGGCCGGCTGCGGACGGCTAGATTTGAGCTTTGGTCCGCTGTTGAGCAATGTGACCGTCGCGCCGGATGTCATCTCGCCCAATGCGGACGGCGACACCGACGCCACAGCCATCCGCTACAGCCTGAGCCGGTCGGCGGATGTGAGCATCTATTTCGAGGACGGGGCGGGCGAACGCTTCTACTTCCGCCAGGAGCGGCGACGTTCCCCCGGCGACTACGACGTTCTCTGGGGCGGGGTGGTGGACGAAGCCCGCATCGTCGAAATTCCAGGCGGCACGGAGGAGATTCTGAGCCAGGTGTTGGCCGATGGGGTCTATCGCTGGGTGATCGAAGCAGTAGAGGACAACGGCAACCGGCAGGAAGTCGGCGGCCAGATTACACTGGCAGGCGGCGATGCCCAGTTGCCAGAACTCCACAACTTTGCGGTCGTACCCCAGGTCTTTCGCCCCAACCAGGACGGCCTGCGCGACGATTGGGTCAGCATCAGCTATTTCCTGACCAAAGATGTGGACGCGGTGCAGGTCTATCTCATCGATCCGGTCAATCCGGGTTTCAAATATCACATCGCCGAAGGGCCGAATGTGGTGGAGCCGGAGAAAGCGGGCTATCACGAATACCGCTACGAAGGAGGCGTGGACCTGAACGCGGAGCCGCCGCCGGACGGGACCTATCAGATTGTAGGCGAAGCCAGGGACAAAGCAGGTAATCGAGTGCGGGTGGTCAGTGAGCTGACGATCGAGGAGGGGGGCAAACCCCGGGCCGATGTGGCCCAGGGCGAGATCGATTGGCAGGGGGAGATGAATCGGGTCGCCAGTGTACCCCTGGGCGAAAAGCTCTGCTTCCGCGCGGTGGTGACGAACGAGGGCACAGTGCCTATCCGCACCACCGGCCCCTGGCCGGGGCAGGAGTACCGCTTCAGCGAGAACTACAATACATTGGCGGCGGACGGGAATAAAGAGTGGTTTCAACAGGCGGGTGTCTGGCGCTTCGGCATCAACTTCGACACCACCGGAATTGACTTCCCCTACCGCTTTGCCATCGGCAGTCAGGACGAATTGGAGAAGCGGGTGATCGACGGGGTGGAGCAGTGGTATCTGATGCCGGGTAAATCAGGCAAGGTGAGCGGCTGTATTGTGATGGATGAGCGTCCGCCTGTGGGGACGAATTTTTGGTGGGGCGGGCTGATCCACGAGTTTGTGGGGGTGGCGAACAATTACATCGACCGCATTTCGGTGGATGTGGGGATGCCCTAATCCAGCGCGACGGAAATTTTCAGACATCTCCAGGGGTCGTAGTGCGTGTACGCACTACGACCCCCGGCGTCGATGGCTATTCGATGCTCACCTCTCTGCCCGCCTTTTGGCTGCGATAGATGCCATCCAGAATCGAGAGGACTTGCAGGGAGTGCTCCGCGGGGACTGGGGATGGCGCGTCGGTAGCGACAGCCTTCGCAAACTGGACGCACTCCATGGCGTGGGGTTCCATCGGGTCTGCGGTCAGTTTCAATTCCCGGTTGTACAACTGTTTGGTCTGGTAATTACTGCTCAGGAATTGGGCCTTGGGCCAGTGACAGCCGCCCTCTGTGCCGTAGAGCCAAATCTGCATATCCTCGCCCGCGATGTCGTGGTGGAGCAGCCAGCTGACCTCCAGGACAAGGGTCGCCCCGGTCTCGAAACGCACAAAAGCCGCCGCGTAATCCTCCACATCCCAGGTGGCCGGGAGGGTGGCGTCGCGGTTCCAGGCGGCGAATTGGCCGGGCAGATGGGCCAGGGGCGCGCCGGCCACACCGGTCACAGCCACGGGCTGGGGGTTGCCCATCAGCCAGAGGGTCAGGTCCAGCACATGAACGCCGATGTCGATGCAGGGGCCGCCGCCACTGTGCCGCTTCTCCACGAAAGTGGCGGTGGGGATAAAGCCGTTGCGTCGCATCATCCAACTGCGTCCGTGATAGACGTTGCCCAAGACGCCGGTATCGATCTCGGCTTTCATGGCCTGGGAGTTGCCTTTGAAGCGGAAGTGCTGGGCGGTCATTAATTTTTTGCCGCTGCGATCCCTGGCCTCGATCATCCGGCGGATTTCGGCGGGGGTCGGGGCCAAGGGTTTCTCGCAGATGACGTGCTTGCCCGCGTCCAACGCAGCAATCGCCAATTCCGCGTGGTACATATTGGGCGTGCAGATGTCAATGATGTCAATGTCGGGGTCGGCAAAGAGATCTGCGGCCCGGGTGGTCAACTTGGTTATGCCGTGGGTGGCGCCCCACGCATCCAACCCGGCCTGGCTGACATCGCTGCCTGCCACGACTTCGGCATCGGGCGAGGCGGCCCAACCGGGCATATGGGTGCGGGCAATGCCGCCGACGCCGACAACGCCAACTTTGAGTGTAGTCATGGGGAAGTTCCTTCCTAATGAAGTTGAGAGAAATCATCTGCTGTTCTGAGTTCGCCGTCCGCCATCAACCGTCCTCGATCGTGACAGGCAACTCAAAATACCAGTTTATCACGTCCAACGATTGGCTACAAGTCAATCCCCGCCCAAAACCTTACCATTGTCTGCCGTTGCACAGGTTTGACATAGGACGTAAAATCGGTTTATTATGTGGATGATATCAATCTAATGTCTATGCAGCCGGTGACGACGTAGCGACTGCAAAAAAGCCAATTCCCCAATCCCCATTTGGCTTCCACCTTTGCACCCATCAATGGCCGCTGTCCTGGACAGTTGCTAGCGGGGATGCGTCACCAAAACAACCAAACAAGTTTTCCTTCCGATATTTTCGGAAGAAAGGAGGTGAACCTGGCGACGAGACTCATTCGAGCGATGTCCGAGTCTGCGTACCCGAAATTAATCACCCGCGATCCGCCTTTCTACACACCCGATATAACTGGAGAAACCTGCAATGCAAAGAACAAAATCTCTGTGGCTGATCACCATTTTGATGGTCGCCTCACTCCTCTTGGCCGCCTGCCCGGCCGCGGAACCGGCCGCCCCGGCTGCCGAAGCGCCCGCCGCGGCTGCCGAGCCAACCAAGGCCCCCGAGCCTGAACCCACCAAAGCGCCCGAACCGACAGCCGTCCCGGCAGCAGAACCGACGGTAGCCCCAGTCGTCGAAGCCGAAGATTACATGAACGCCACCCGCGCCGAAACGGTCATCTTCGACATCGACGGCGGACGCGCGGCGGATCCCGAGCTGTGGAATACTTTTGTCCCCGGCGCGCGCCTGGACAATGGCTACCACCAGTCTATTCTGGAACCCCTCTTCATCCTCAACTACCAGACTGGCACGATTGATCCTTGGCTGGGTGAGACGATGACCAGCAACGAAACCTTCGACGTTTGGACACTGACCCTGCGCGAGGGCGTGACCTGGCAGGATGGCGAAGCCTTCAATGCTGACGATGTGGTCTTTACCCTGCAGATGATGCTGGACAACGCGCCTGAGTTACAGCGCTCGGCTGGTCTGGCCGAGTGGGTGGGTAGCGTGGAGAAGGTTGACGATCTGACGGTTCAGATCAATCTCAACAAACCCAATCCCCGCTACCAGTTGGACAACTTCTCCGTGCGCATCTGGGGCGGTATCAATATCGTCCCCGAACACATCTGGGCCGACAAGGATCCTCTGACCTTCAAGTTCTATGATCCGGCCCAAGGCTGGCCCATGGGGACTGGACCCTACAAACTGGCCAGCGTTGGCCCGACCGAATTTGTCTATGTGCGCGACGACAACTGGTGGGGCGCTGCTACCGGCTGGAAACCCCTGCCTGCTCCTAAGAAGTTGGTATGGACCTGGGCTGGCCCCGAAGAGACCCGTGCCGCTCTGATGGCCGACGGCAATTTGGACAGCCTGATGGACATTACTCTGGGCGCGTTGCAGGCCCTACAGGCCAAGAACCCCAATGTCGTCACCTGGTTCTCCGAGGCACCCAAGGCTTGGGTGCCGGATCCCTGCTCCCGCACGCTGATGGTCAACCACACCGTTGAGCCGTGGGGCGACAAGGATATGCGTTGGGCCTTGAATTACGCGATGGATCGGGATCAAATCGTGCAGATCGCCTACGAAGGCACGACCCTCAAGTCCCGCCACTTCTTCCCGGCCTACCCGCCCCTGGATCGCTATGTGGATGTAGCGATTGCCGATGGCTCCTACAATCTGGACCAGCTCTGGACATTTGATCCGGCCAAGTCCAAGGAGATCATCGAATCCAAGGGCTATGCCCTCAACGGCAACGGCTACTACGAGAAGGATGGCAAGGAGCTCACCCTGGACATTGCCACCCACGAAGCCTTTATCGAGAAGCAGCGCATTGCCGCGGTGCTGGTCGAGCAATTCCAGGCTGTAGGCATCAACGCCACCACCCACAATGAGGCTGGCGGCACCTGGGATGACAACCGCAACTTTGGCAACTTCGAAGCCCATGCCAACTGGCACACTTGCGGTTCGGTCAACGAGCCGTGGGCCTCGATGGACACGATGAATTCCAAGTGGTTGGTGCCGGTTGGCGAACGCGCCAATGGCAACCCGTCGCGCTGGTCCGGTGAAGCAGCTGACGCCTTTGGCGCTATCGTGGACGAGATCGGCGGCATCCCGCTGGGCGATCCCTCCATCGACCCGCTCTTCAGCGCAGCCATGAAGATCTTCTTCGACGAACTGCCGGTGATCCCAGTCACGCAAGCCAAGAAGATCATCCCCTTCGACACCACCTATTGGGTTGGCTGGCCGACATTTGACGACCAGTACATCCATCCGCCCACGTGGTGGCAGCACACCCATGTGATTATTCACAACCTGAAGCCGGCCAAGTAAGGCAAAGGGTAGCTGATCAACTGTACCCTTCCAGGAAGCGCCGAGCTTCCTGGAAGGGTATAGGAAGGCCAGAATGATAACGGGAGTCCGCTTATGCTGACTGCGATTCAAGGAGTATATCGTGACGGTAAAGTCATACTGGCAACCATTCCAAGCAACCTGCGCGAGGAAATGGCTGTGATTGTGACTTTCCTCGCACCTAACACAATAGACTTGCGAACACGCGGCATTGATGAAGCCCAGGCTACTGATTTGCGCGCTCGTTTAGCCATCTTCGCTGAAGATTGGACAAGTCCCGAAATGGATGCCTACGATCGTTATGATTTCGCCAAA
This sequence comes from Litorilinea aerophila, assembly GCA_945905745.1. Lineage (GTDB taxonomy): Bacteria > Chloroflexota > Anaerolineae > Caldilineales > Caldilineaceae > JACQGT01. Next base: position 30,089 of record CAMDQF010000019.1, on the reverse strand, counting down.
GCCAGCCTATAAACGCGGTGATATTCTTCTGGTCATCTTTCCCGATTCCAACCTGCGTACTGGCAAGCCGCGCCCTGTCTATGTGGTTCAAGCGGACAATTTACAAACCGGTTTGGCGCAAGTGATCGTGGCGATGATTACCAGCCGAATGTCTCGCGCCAACCATCCAAGCCGTGTGACTGTTTCATTGTCCACAGCAGAAGGACGCCAGTCAGGATTGCTGACTGATTCAGTTGTGATGACGGATAATCTTGCTACAATTGCAGATAGCGAGATTGACCGTGTGATCGGTTCATTACCAATGGCAAAAGTAGATGCAGCGTTACGGCATACATTAGGCTTATAAACGAACTACAAACGCACTGGCCCATCTGCCAGGCGTGAGGAGATTAAAGCGCAATGGGTGGTCTGACACCGAAATATGTGCTGCGCCGTCTGGGCATGTGGGTACTCACCATCTGGTTGGGTGCCACGATTATCTTTATTGTTCCGCGCCTGGCCCCTGGCGATCCGGTCTCGGCTATGGTCAGCCGGATGCTCAATCAGGCGGGCTATGTAGAGAATGCCGGGGCGATGATCGAAGCCTGGCGCGCCCGTTTTGGTCTGGACGGCCCCTGGCACGTGCAATACTTCAGCTATCTTCGTAGTGTCCTCACCTTCGATCTGGGCTTTTCTCTGGCCTCCTTCCCCAGCCGGGTGGATGATATGGTTCTCCAGGCTCTGCCCTGGACATTAGGCTTGCTCTTTGTGGCAACACTTATTTCTTTTGTGCTGGGCAACCTCATCGGCGCATTGATGGCCTGGCGACGCACACCGGCCTGGGTGCGCAATCTTCTGCCTGTTACCCTTACCTTTACATCCATTCCTTTCTTTATGCTGGGCATTCTGCTCATCTACGTCTTCGCCTTTGGCCTACGCTGGTTCCCACCCTCTGGGGCCTATAACAGCATCCACGAAATCGGCTGGAATTGGCCCTTTATCAAAGATGTACTCTATTTCGGCACATTGCCCGCACTCTCTATTGTGGTTACTTCCATGGGCTTTTGGGCGTTGGGGATGCGGGGAATGATGATCACCAATGACGGTGAGGATTATATGATTCTGGCCGAGGCCAAAGGCTTGGCTCCGGGGCGGGTTTTCTGGTTCTATGGCATACGTAATTCGATCTTACCCCAGGTCACCGCGTTGGCTCTCAACTTGGGGGCGATCGCTGGCGGGGCCACTCTGGTGGAATATATTTTTGCCTATCCCGGTATGGGGTATCTGCTCTATTTGGGTATTGTCACCAACGATTATACATTGATTCAGGGCATCGTTTTTCTTCTCATTATGGGAACATCCACAGCGGTGCTGATTCTCGACCTGCTCTATCCACTCATCGATCCACGCATTACCTATGGGAAGGGCTAGACGATGGCTGCCACTACCGCCGACGCCACACCGAAAGCGGCTCCCCGCCGCTCCGGTTTCAACCGCTGGAACACACCCTGGCTCAATCCCAAATTTATCATCGGCCTTTCTATGGTTCTGTTCGTGGCGTTGATGGGTGTCATCGGCCCCCTCTTCTGGAACACAGACCTGGCCCGGGTTGCCTCGTCGCCCCAGAACTTGCCGCCGCCCTGGGCACCCGGCTATGCCCAGACCATCGAAGAGGCCGTCGCCGCCGTACCCCAGGCCACCAAGTCGGCGCAAAGCACAGCGACCGGCAGTAGTTCAATGACCGGTGGCAACCCACTTGCGCCCACTGCCAAGCCATCCAGCGGCGGCTCTCTGACCGGTGGCAACCCGCTTGCGCCCGCTGCCGCGGCCCCCAGCAGCGGTTCTCTGACCGGTGGCAACCCGCTTACGGCTGGAGCAAAACCGGTTGCCGAAACAGGCGCCGGGGCCACAACCGAAGGGGCTGCCACCACATCAACTGTGCGGCCTTCTGTGCTCACCACTTCGGCCAACCCCTTCGGTTTCGGTGCGCCCTCCTGGGATCACCCCCTGGGCACGGAAAGCAACGGGCGGGATATGCTGGCTGTGCTGATTGTCGGCGCGCCCCGCTCCTTGCGCATCGGTCTGATCGCGGCGGGGATTGGGATGCTGGTCGGCATTTTGCTGGGCTTTACCGCCGGTTTTATGGGCGGCTGGGTGGACAATGTGATCCGCACCCTCTCCGATTCGGTGATTACCATTCCTTCCCTGGCCGTTCTGATTGTCATCTCGGCCTATGTGCGTTCGGTCAGCGTAGAAAACATGGCCCTGCTCCTGGCCCTCTTCGCCTGGCCTGGGCCAACCCGCCTGATCCGTGCCCAGGTGTTGACCATGCGCGAGCGGGGCTATGTACAGATGGCCCGGCTCTCCGGCGCATCCCGCTTTGACATTATGTTCAAGGAGATGATGCCCAACCTGCTGCCCTATCTGGCCGCCAGCTTTACGGGCAACGTCTCTGGTGCAATCCTTGCGGCCACCGGGCTGGAAGCCCTTGGCCTCGGCCCCACCCGCGTCCCCACCCTGGGCATGACGATCTTCTATGCCATCCGGGCCGCGGCCATTTTGCGTGAAATGTGGTGGTGGTTTGCCATACCCATTGCCCTGCTTGTGGTTATCTTCACCGGCCTCTTCCTGATGACTGTAGGGCTGGACGAAATCGCCAATCCACGCTTGAGAGGAGTTCGGCAATAATGACGGTTTCGGTTACTCATACGGTGGGCGATGTGGAAAGCGGCCCCAAAAATCAGAACGTTGTTCTCGATATACGCAATCTCAAAGTCTACTACGCCACCCCGACCGGGGATGTGCGGGCTGTGGATGATGTGAGTTTCCAGGTCTATGAGAGCGAAATCGTCGGCCTGGTGGGGGAAAGTGGCTGCGGCAAGACGACAACGGCCATGGCGATTCTGCGTCTGGTACAGCCGCCGGGACGGATCGCCGGTGGGCAGATTTTGCTGGATGGGAGCGATTTGGCGACACTGCAAGGTCAGGCCCTGCGCGATGTGCGCTGGAACAAAATGTCGCTCATCCCCCAGGGCGCCATGAACTCGCTCAACCCGGTGATGAAGATCAACAAACAGATCGCCGATGTCATACAGACCCACGAGGGGCGCAAACCCGCCAAAGAATTGAAGGAGCACATCATCAACCTGCTGGCGACGGTGGGGCTGCCCAGCCGCGTCTACGGGATGTATCCCCACGAACTGAGCGGCGGCATGAAGCAGCGCGCCTGCATCGCTATGGCCATCGCCCTGAACCCGGCGCTGATCATCGCCGACGAGCCGACCAGCGCGCTGGACGTGGTGGTGCAGCGGGTGGTGGGCGAGACCCTGCTGGATGTGAAGGAGCGTTTGGGCGTTTCGATGATTATTATCGGTCACGATATGGGGCTGATGGCCCAATTGGTGGACCGGCTGGCCGTGATGTATGCGGGGCGGATGGTGGAGATTTCCCCCGTCGAGACAGTCTTCGACGAGCCGCTGCATCCCTACACCCAACTGCTCATCGAGTCCATCCCCTCCATCAAAGAACGCAAGCCCCTGAAACTGACCGAAGGGCTGACCCACGATCTGCGTAACCCGCCGCCGGGCTGCATCTTCCAACTGCGCTGCCCCCACGTCACCGACATCTGCCGGGAAGTCAACCCGCCCCTGCGCGAACTGCGCTCCCGTCACTTCGTGGCGTGTCATTTGTACGAGTAACTGTAGGTGAATCCATTTATGTACTCTATCCGATTGCATCTGGAACTCAACGAGGAGTGCGAGGTCTACACTGTGACCAGCCCAGACGTGCCGGGTCTGGTGACAGAAGGCAGCACGCCAGACGAAATCGCGCATAATGTACAGGAAGCTCTGGACGGCCTATTTGAAGTGTGGGCCGACTTGGGGATGGAAGTTCCCCCCGCCTTGCAGGTTGCGTGAAACAGAGACCTCCAAACTGTTGATTTATTGGTCGCTGTATGAAGTACCGGGAACTTGCCAGTCGTCTCCGCCAAGTAGGGTGCGAGGAAACCCGTCAGGCGAAGGGGCAGCCATCGCTATTGGCGTAACCCTTCTACGGGCCAAGTTACCGCCGTGCCTGATTGGGGATCAAAAGACCTAGCTCCCGGAACTGTGCGCGCAATTATTCGTCAACTCGGAATCAGCCGCCAAGACTTTGGTTCTGTCATGTGAATAAGGATCGATAGATGTCCGCTCCCCTTCTGGAAATTCGCAACGCCACCAAAGTCTACGGCGGGGGCTTTCTGCGCACCAGCCCGGTGACAGTCGCCCTGCAGGACTACAGCCTGACGATCGACGCCGCGCCCGCCACCATCACCACCATCGCCGGGGAGAGCGGCAGCGGCAAGACGACCCTCGCTAATGTGGTGCTGGGCTTCACCGAGCTTTCGTCGGGGCAGATTTTGTACAAAGGTACCGACATCTCGACGATGGACAAGCAACAATTGATGGACTACCGGCGCGAGGTGCAGGCCGTCTTCCAGGACCCCTACGCCGTCTACAACCCCTTCTACCGGGTCAAGCACATCTTTGATATTGTCATCAAAAACTTCAGGATGGCCGCCAACAAGAGCGAAGCCCGCGAGTTGATCGAGAATGCCCTGAATGTGGTGGGGATGCGCGGCGAAGAGGTGCTGGAAAAATACCCCCACCAGCTCAGCGGCGGCCAGCGTCAGCGTATGATGGTGGCGCGCGCCTATCTGCTCAAACCCCGGCTGATTGTGGCCGACGAGCCGGTCTCGATGGTGGACGCCTCGCTGCGTGCGATGATTCTGGACATTATGCTGCGTCTGCGTGACGAACAGGGCATCAGCTTTCTCTACATCACCCACGACCTCAGCACGGCCTACCAGATCGGCGACCGCATCCATCTGCTCTACCAGGGTCAGACCGCGGAGCGGGGCGATACGGTGCAGGTGATCGAAAACCCCAAACACCCCTACGTGCAACTCCTCATCAACTCCATCCCCGTGCCCGATCCAAAGATCAAATGGGGTGGTGATTCGCTGACAAGCATTGACGATGAACAGATGCGGGGGAATGTCTCCAGCGGCTGCCGCTTCTACCCCCGCTGTCCTAGCGGCATGGATCGCTGCCTGCAGCAGCATCCGCCCCTTTACACTGTCGGCGCGGGCCAGCACGAAGCCGCCTGCTATCTTTACGATGAACAGGCCAATCCCCCTGCCGCCAAAAAGACGGCCGTGTCTGCATGAAGCGGCGCCCTCTCTTGGCCGATCCAGCCGTGCGGGCCAGACTCTGGCTGGCGCTGATCATCGGTCTGCCCCTGTCGCTCTTTCTACTCTACTTCGCCTTGGTTTTTGGTCTGGACGATCTCTTTCGCCGTTGTCCGCCCGCCTGCCGTGAGGCCGTCTACGATCGCGGCCAATTGGCAGGAGCGGCCTTTGCTGGGGCAGACCTGCAGAGCGCCTCCTTTGTGGGCGCAAATCTGGCCGGGGCCGACTTCAACGGTGCCGATCTCTACTTTGCCAATTTTCAAGGCGCAAATCTGGCTGGGGCCAATTTACAGAAGGCCAATCTACGCGGCGCACTCTTGACCGAAGCCGACCTGACCGATGCGGATATGCGTGGGGCTGTCTTGACCGGCGCACGTATGCAACAGGTGATTCTCGGCGGCGCAGACCTGCGCAATACCGATCTTTCGACCGTTTTTCTGATCGGGGCAAACCTGCGCGGGGCAATCATTGACGAGACAACGCTGCTGACCCCGAAGTGGCGGCTGGTCTGGGAGATTGTCAACGGTGGCGGGACGGGCCGCAATCTGGCTGGGGCCGATCTGCGCGAAGCCTTTCTGGCCCAGGTTGACTTTACCGGTGCAGACCTGCGCCAGGCCCAATTGCAGGATACTGACCTGACCGGCGCTGACCTGACTGATGCCCAGTTGGATCTGGTGGCTCTGCATCAGGCCCGGCTCGACGAGACCACCCGCATAGATGCCAAGTGGCGGCTAGTCTGGGAGATTGTCAACCGAGCAGAGCGGGGACGCTCCCTGGCTGGGGCCAACCTGTCGGACGCGGACTTGACCGGTGCCGTTCTCTTCGCGGCTGATCTGCAAGGCGCGGCCTTGTCCAATGCGGTTTTGACCGAAGCCGATCTGCGCCAGGCCGACCTGCGCGGGGCCGATCTGCGTGGAGCCACACTCGCCGACGCCACCCTGCGCGAGAGTCTGCTGACAGGCGCTGACCTGCGCGGTGCCAATCTGACGGAGGCAGACCTGACCTGGGCAGTGTTGACCGGTCTGGTCTGGGACGAATCCACGACGGTTGCCGACAAATGGCGTCTGGGTTGGGATATCGTCAACCAGGGCGGGGCGGGCGCGGACTTGCGCGGGCGCTATCTCAGCTTTGTCAATCTGTCCGGGGCGAATTTGGCCGGAGCCAATCTCGCCGGCGTAAACCTGCAAGGGGCCAATTTGGAGGGGGCCAACCTCTCCGGTGCAGACCTGACCGGCGCAGTTCTCACTTCCGCTCGATTGGTCAATGCGGATTTGACCGACACCCGACTGGAAGGCGTACAATGGGAGGGGGCCGCACTGGAAGGAGCGCGTCTGCCTGCCGGATTTCAATTGCCATGAAATGAAAATAAGGACACGGATTCAATCTGTGAAATCAGCGTTCATCTGCGAAAATCTGCGTCCAAATTCTTCTGATCTCTCTGCTCGTGCCGGAAATTTATAAACTTTTTCAAGGAGAACCCAATGCTCACCCAAGACCAACTCGATTTCTACAAAGAAAATGGCTATCTTCATGTGAAGGGACTCTTCACAGCCCAGGAAGCTGCGGCCTATCGCCAGGAAGCCCACGAACTGATCGCCCGACTACAGGCGGTGAAGAGCGTGGAAGCCACCTGGGAGGCAGCCAAAGAAGTCACGACGACAAAGACTTCTCTGCACCACTGTCACGACGTGCAGTTTCAGTCAGCGGCCTTTGCCCGGCTGATCACCGACCCCCGGCTGACCGACATCGCCGCCGGAATCATCGGCTCGCCCAACGTCCAGCTGCATCACAACAAACTCTTCATCAAACCGCCGGAGAAGGGATCGCCCTTCCCCATGCACCAGGACCAGCCCTTCTTCCCCCACGACAAAGACTCGATGATCGCCGCCATCATCCACTTTGATGACGCTCCCTTGGAAAAAGGTTGCGTGCGCGTGGTGCCCGGCAGCTACAAAAAGGGGCCGGTTCCCCATATCAAGGAAGGCGGCTGGCATCTGCCCCTGAGCGAATATCCCGTCGAATCGGCGCTGCCCTGTGAAGCCAAAGCCGGCGACGTTCTCTTCTTCAGCTATCTCACCATCCACGGCTCCGCTGTCAATGTGAGCAGTGAAGCCCGCACGACCCTGCTCGTCCAAATGCGCGATCCGCTCGATCCGCCCAGTGTCCTCACCCACCTCTCCCGGGGCCAGGGGATGATGCTGCGGGGCATGGATCCCAGCGTGGGCATGGCACCCCCTGCTGGCAACGAACCCGGCGGTCAGATGGGCGGTGGTCAGATGGGTGGTGGTCAGATGGGTGGTGGTCAGATGGGTGGCGGGACTATGGGCGGTGGACAAATGGGTAAGGGAATGTAGGACGATGGGTATAACCCGCTTGCCGCTGTGGGTATTGACAAAGGGGCGACAGTTGGGTTATACCACAAGCAGAAAGGAAACATCTGTCTATGTCCAATGTCAAAACAGCCATCTCAATACAACAGTCTCTCTTTGAGCAGGTGGACTCTCTGGCCCAGGAAATGGAAATATCCCGCAGTCGCCTGTTCGTACTGGCAATGGAAGATTTCATGCAGCGCCGCCAGAATCAGCGTTTGCTGAAAGCAATCAATCACGCGTACGCAGACCTGCCAGAGCCAAGCGAAGAAAACCTGCGCCGCCAACTGCGTCAACAACACCGGCGAATGGTGGAGGGGGAATGGTGATCAACCAGGGAGAGGTTTATTGGGTCGACTTGGGCGATCCGTCAGGATCAGAGCCAGGCTACCGTCATCCCCACGTTGTCATCCAGAACAATCTCTACAACCACAGCCGGATCAATACAGTTGTCGTCTGTGCATTGACATCCAATCTACGGCGCGCCCAAGCCCCCGGTAATATCCTGCTGGAAAAGGGTGAAGCCAATTTGCCTAAGCAAAGTGTGGTAAATGTGTCCCAGCTATTCTCTGTAGACAAGGCAGATCTGGTGGAGATAATAGGCGCGCTTTCTCCCAAGCGGGTGCGGCAGATCCTGGATGGTGTTTCGCTGCTCCTGGAGCCGAACGAAGTTGACTGACAGATCAGCGCGCCCCCTGTCATCAGCGATGGAGGATCGTTCACTGTCAAAGATATCCCAAACCACTTTACAGTCGCGATATAGCCAATAGGAGATTCTGATGAACACTCTCTCCTCCCGTCAACGGGTGTTGAATGCGATTCAGCGACAGCCCACAGACGCTGTGGCGGCCATGCCTTACATCTACGATATGGCTGCCGCAGTTTCTGGTGTGTCGTTGTTGGATTTCTACACCAAACCGGAAGCAATGGTAAAGGCCCAGCTCACGCTGCACGAGCAGGTCGGCCACGACGTCATCGCCATCGGGTCGGACAACTACTACATCGCTGAGGGCTTCGGCTGCCAGACCACCCGCTCCAACGACGAAATGCCTTCGATCGTCAACCCGCCGCTCACGGACATCAACGACATTTTCGACATGAAAGTGCCGGATCCGGCCACGGACGGGCGGATGCCAGTGATGATCGAAGCGCTGAAACTGGCCCGCAAGGCTGTGGGTGATGAGGTGGCCCTGCGCTCCCCCGGCACAGGCCCCTTTGCCCTGGCCTCCTATTTCATCGGCTCGCAAAACTGGCTGTTGGAGATCGCAATGATTGAGGCCGGCTTGGAAGAGGCCAAGGAAGCAGCCGTATTGCACGCGCTGGAACTCACCACCGAGGCGCTGATCCGCTTTGGCAAAGCCTGCCACGACGCGGGGGCCGACATTCTGCACTGCGGGGATTCTCTGGCCTCGTGCAATGTTATCTCGCCCCGCACCTACGACCGCTTCTCCTTCCCCTATTCCAAACGGGTCTTCGACGCCTGGCACGCCCACGGCGCAAAGGCCTGCCTGCTCCACATCTGCGGCAACAGCACGCCGGTCCTCACCCGTTATGCGGATACGGGCGCGGATTTGGTGGAGATCGACAATGCAGTTTCGATGGCGACGGCCAAAGAACGCATCGGCAAGCGCACCGCGCTTGTGGGCAATGTCAATACTGTCACCGAACTATTGCAGGGCACGCCAGAAAGCGTGGCAGCCTCTGCCCAGCGCTGCATCGACCAGGCTGGAGCGGGCGGCGGCTTCCTACTCGGCTCCGGCTGCATTGTGCCCCGTTATACACCTGTAGAAAATCTGCGAGCAATGGTGGAGACAGCCCACAGCCAGCCTTATCCACTGGCATAGAGACATTCGCCCGCCGATCCTGCCGGGTTGACTGATAGTGCGTGGTGCGTATACTGAGTGACGTAGCACGCACTATCGGCCCAACCAACCCAGAGGATCATTCTTGATGCACAATCTCCCCTTCGACGAGCCTGGCCGTTTCTGGCGGGGCAATCTGCACACCCACTCCACTCTATCCGACGGTGCGCAGACACCCGAAGCCATCTGCCGGGACTACCGGGAGGCGGGCTACGATTTCATCTCCCTTACCGATCATTTTATGGAGAAGTACAACTTCCCGATTGCGGACACTCTGCCTTTCCGCACGCAAAGTTTCGCAACGATTCTGGGCGCGGAACTCCACGCCGGGCAGATCGGCAACGGTACGATCTGGCACATTCTGGCTGTGGGTCTGCCCCCATATTTTGCTATCCCTGTCGCCGGGGAAAGTGGCCCCCAGCTTGCCCAGCGGGCGATGGCTGCCGGTGCGTTCGTGGCTGCGGCCCACCCCAGTTGGTACGCCCTGAGCGAAGCGGATCTACTCTCCCTCGGCCCGGTCCATGCGGTGGAAATCTTCAACGGTATTGCGGGCGGTGACAACGACCGGTCCGATAGCTGGCCTCTGCTCAATGTGCTGCTGGACCGGGGCTACCGCTATTTTGCCATCGCCGCCGACGACGCCCACCGCAAGCCGGGCTACACCGACTTCTGCGAAGGTTGGGTGCAGGTGAAAGCCGCGGAGAATGCGCCCGACGCACTGCTGGCCGCGCTGAAAGCGGGCCATTTCTATTCCAGCACCGGGCCAGCCATCCACGATGTACAGGTGACGCCGGGCCAAAGCGTCACAGTGCGCTGTTCGCCCGCGGCCCGCATCTTCGTCACGGGCAGCCACCGCCAGGGCCGCCACGCCTTTGGGCATGGGCTGACCTCAGCCGAACTCGACATCTCCGATCTGGACAGCCCTTACCTGCGCGTCACTGTACGCGATGCCCAGGGCAAGCGGGCCTGGACTAATCCCATCTGGTTTGCGTAGGTCGGACTGCCAGTCCGACCTACAGTGTCAAAGGCTTCTGAATGACATCTACCTTCGACGTTCTCTGCGTGGGCTTTGCCTGTTACGATCTCACCTTTTCTGTTGACCACCACCTGGGGCCGGACGAAAAGACACGGGCCACCGGGTTGATCGGCTGTGGGGGCGGGCTGGCCGCCAACGCAGCCGTCACCGCGGCCCGGCTCGGCTATCGCACGAGTTTTGCAGGCTATCTGGGCAGCGATCTCTACGGCGACGCACACGTGGCTGAATTCCACGAATCCGGCGTGGACACCTCTCTCGTCCTGCGCGGCGACCCGCCCACCTCCCTTTCGGCCATTCTCGTCAAACCCGACGGTGCGCGCACACTGGTCAATTACCAGCAAGCGTTGCCCCATCTGGCAGCCAACGCAGTCGATCTGGCAACGACCCGGGTGGGCGCGCTGCTCTTCGACGGCCACCAGCGGGAACTGGCGATCCCGTTGCTCGCCCAAGCCCGACAGATGGGAATCCCCACTGTGCTGGACGCGGATTCGGTCAACGAAGGCACGACCGCGCTGATGGGGCTGGTGGAGTTTTTGGTCACTTCCGAACGTTTTGGCCGACAGTTCACCGGCTGCGAGGGTTCGCTGGACGCGGCCATCGCCCTGGGCAGCTACGCCCCCACAGTCATCGTCACTGCCGGGGAGCGGGGGCTGGCCTGGCACGCCCGGGCCGATAGTCGCTTCGGGGCTGGACAGGGCTGGTTTCCGACCTTTGCGGTGCAAGCCGTGGACACGACCGGTGCAGGGGATGCCTTTCACGGAGCGATGACCGCGGGTCTCTCCGCGGGGATGGGCTGGACGGAACTTCTGCGTTATGCCAGCGCGGTGGGTGCGCTCTGCTGCACAAAATATGGCGCGCGCATCGGGATACCCACAGGCGCAGAGGTGGCGGCTTTTTTGAGCAGCAGAGCGTAGACAGTTACCCCATGGCCCCCCGCAGTTCCGCCACGGCCGCTGCTTCGATCGGGTGAATACGTAGCACCTCCGCTGCGATGTCTTCCTGCAAGCGCACCACTTCGGCTTCGGTCAGGGGGAAATCATCCTCAACCTGGCCGCGGATGTCTTTCAGCCGTTGGCTGATGGCCTGCCGTTCTGCCAACGAGGCCACGCCTTCGTCCAGAAAGAGCCTGTGCTGGCGCAGCTTCAGTTGCCGGGTTTCGGCCAGGGGCAGCGACCAGTCTGGCAGGAGTGCGACGCTCAGATCGTCCCAGGCGACGGCGCTGGCCCGGAACTGCTGGGCCACATTGCGCAGGTCGGGTTTGCCCAGAATCAGGCTGGCTTCGTCCAGAAAATCAGCGCAGACATCCCGCTCGGTCCTGCCATCTTTCCCAAAAATGTTGATATCCCAGAACGCGCAGGTCAGCCCAGCGTAGAGCTTTGGGCCAGCCGGGAACTCTTTGGCCCAACTGCCCTTCTGCTTCGGGTTGGTGAGCATCTCGGCCCAATTGCGGTAGGCGGCCAGCCCAAAATTGTGGCGCGCCCCCTTCGGCGGTTTTTCCGTGTAAAGTTTGATACTGTCCCCAATCCCCGCCTGTACAGCAGCAGGCAGCTTCTCCTCGTCTGCCCTTCTCCTATCGCTTTGTCAGCTTCTGTGATAGAGTGGACAAAGGGTAATCCATCTAGCAATTATCTGCCGCTCCCTGTGGTAGAATATAGAAACGGTAGTTGTTCAACTCTTTTGGAAGGCTTTTGTCTTGATCGTATCCAGCGAAAAAAATGTGGACACCCCCCCGGCAGGCGATGCGGCTCCATCCAAGCCAGCGCGCATGACCTATCTCTTTTTGATCCGTCACGGCGAGAATGAATGGGTGGAGACGGGCAAATTGGCCGGGCGGACACCCGGTGTACACCTGAACGAAAAGGGCTACCAGCAATCGGCGGGTCTGGCCGAGCGTCTGGCTCATCAGCCGATCACCGCCATCTATTCCAGCCCGCTGGTACGCTGTATGGAGACTGCCCAGCCCCTGTCTGAACGGTTGGGCGTGCCCATCCGCGAGGAACCGGGCCTGCTGGAGGTGGACTACGGTGAATGGATGGGTGGGGAGCTGAAGGAACTGTCCAAGAAATCAGAGTGGCAGTTGGTGCAGATGTACCCCAGCGGATTCCGCTTTCCTGGTGGCGAAACTCTGCGCGAAGTACAGAACCGGGTGGTGGACACACTGGAACGTCTCCGCAAGGAACACGAGGGCGAAGCCATCGCGCTCTTTGCCCACGGCGATGTTCTGCGCACCACCCTGGCCTGGTATCTGGGTGCTCCTTTGGACCTCTTCCAGCGCATTGTCATTAGCACGGCCTCAGTCAGTGTACTTGGCTTTCATCACTTCGGGCCCCGAATTCTGCTGGTGAACGAGACGGGTGAGATTCCCCAGGTACGCTGGGAAGCTGACAAATCGGATCAAGAGAAAGAGACTCCAGCAGACACGGACAAAGTGAACGGATAGTAGGTATTGGGTATCAGATATTTGGTAGTGAAGTGACATCGCGCCACCACCAAATATCTGATACCCAATATCCAATAATCTAGCTTGCAGCGCCATCTGCGTCCGCCTGTAATTGTTCTATCGAGGCAAAGCATGGATCAACACTTTACGTACGACTTTGAATCTGTTACCCATATTGTGGCCGATGCAGTGGGGCAACCGGGACGGCGCACCTTCTTCTTGCAGGCGCGCCAGGGCCGCCAAGTGGCCAGCCTGATTGTGGAAAAGCAGCAGGTGGCCGCGTTGGCCGCGTCTGTTCTCCAACTTCTGGATGAATTGGAGTCGCAGCACCCGGACCTGGACCCGGCCGTATCGCCCAAGCAACTTCCCCGGCTGGAGGAACCCATCGTTCCGGCTTTTCGGGTGGGTCAATTGGGTTTGGGCTACGACGAAGGGCAGGACCTGATGGTATTGATGGCCCAGGGATTGCCAACCGAGCCGACAGAAGAAGAGGAGGAAGAGGGTCACGTAGCCATGCAAGAGGATTTGCCCCGCGCCCGCTTCTTTGCCACCCGTACTCAAATGCGAGCTTTGAGCGAAAGGGCGCTGAAATCGGTGGAGTCTGGCCGCCCGGAATGCCCGTTGTGTGGCCGCCCCATCGACGCCGCGGGCCATTTCTGTCCCCGCACAAACGGCCATGCCTATCCCCTGGCTTTTTAGCCTCGGAACAGGACGCAGATGACGCTGAAGAGAATGATTGACGCTGATAAGCTCCGGGCGAATCTGTTGTCTCAGCGTCATCTGCGTCCTATCTTTTTTGCTGATTGTGCCCCACCAGGGCATGGACACTGACCCGAATTCAATGGCAAAGAGACTCCGCAAGCAGACCCAATCGAAAGCCCAGAGCGAGCACAGGTTGGCCGAAGAAGACCTGTTGACACTTTTGCGCGAGGGGCAGATGGAAGAGCGGGGATTGCTCCCCTATAGCTCCAACTACAGCTTTCTGGTCACCCTGCGCCACGCTGAGATGGAACTCCCCGGCGTCTACAAACCCCGTCGGGGCGAGAATCCCCTGTGGGACTTCCCTACCGGGACCCTCTGCCAGCGGGAGACGGCTGCCTACGAGATCAGCGCTGCGCTGGGTTGGGGGCTGGTCCCACCGACTGTTCTACGGGACGGCACCCGGGGCATCGGCAGTGTCCAGCTTTTCATCGAGTGTGACCCAGACATCCACTATTTTTCCATGCAGGAAGACGCCCGCTATACCCCAGCCCTGCGTCAACTCTCGCTCCTTGATTGTCTGGTGAACAATGCGGACCGCAAGAGCGGCCATTGTCTCTTTGGCGCAGACCAGCGCATGTGGGCAATCGATCACGGCATCTGTTTTCACAGCGAGTACAAGCTGCGCACAGTCATCTGGGAGTTCAGCAGCCAGCCTATCTCCTCCGATCTGGTAGCTGATCTGGACCGCTTGCAAGCTGCGCTGGACGATCCGGCCAGCAGCCTCAACTGCACCCTGGCCGAACTGCTCAGCCGCCCAGAGCGAACGGCCCTATCTAACCGGCTGGATCAGCTACTGGCAGGGGGCCACCACCCTTTCCCGCCCCCCCACCAACGTAACTATCCCTGGCCGCCTATTTCGGGGATTGGGGACTGGGGATTGGGGACTGGAAACTGGGGATCGGGTTGCCCCAATCCCTGATCCCCGATCCCCAGTCCCCAATCCCTTCACATTCAAAGGAGCAATCTGAGTGAAAGCTGTCGTGATGGCGGGGGGAGAAGGATCACGCTTGCGTCCGCTGACGGTGGGGCGCCCCAAGCCGATGGTTCCCATTGTCAACAAGCCGGTGTTGGGCCATATTCTCGATCTGCTCAAACATCACGGCATTCTGGATGTGGTGATTACGCTCCAGTTCCTGCCAGCGGTGATTCAGGACTACTTTGGCGACGGCAGCAGCCTGGGAATGCAGTTGACCTACGCGATTGAAGAATCTCCTCTGGGCACAGCCGGCGGTGTAAAGAATGCGGCCCGCCATTTGGACGATACTTTTCTGGTGATCAGTGGCGACGCGCTTACTGATTTTGACCTGCAGGCAATGCTCGACTACCACCGCAAAGCCCAATCCTTTGCCACGTTGGCTCTCTTTTCTGTCAAAGACCCTCAACAGTACGGCGTTGTAATCACCGACGAGGCAGGACGGATCACCCAATTCCTGGAAAAACCAGATTGGGGGAGCGTCATCTCCGATCGTGTGAATACGGGGATTTATGTGCTGGAACCGGAAATTTTCGACTACATCCCCGACGATTCCCCCTTCGATTTTTCCACGAATCTTTTCCCCCAACTTCTGGCCGAAAAGCGCCCCCTCTTCGGCTATGTGGCCGAAGGCTACTGGTGTGATATTGGGAGCATCACCGAATATATGCGGGCCAACGCGGATATGCTTTCGGGGTTGGTACGCACCTTTCAGCCACTGGGCGTCCAGCAATGGGGCGGTATTGTGACCGGAGCGAATGTGGAGATCGCTCCAGATGCCCAGATTTACGGGCCGGTCTATCTGGGCAATTCAGTGAAGATCAAAGGCGGCGTCTCGATCCACGGGCCAACCGTCATTCGGGACTACACAGTCATCGACAACCACAGCCGGGTGGAACGCAGCGTCATGTGGCGCAACACTTATGTGGGCGAAGCCTGCGAATTGCGGGGCGTGATCGTAGGTCGTCAATGCAGCATCAAGAGTGGTGTGGTGGCCTATGAGGGCGCGGTGATCGGTGACAACTGTGTGCTGGATGAAAATTGCGTCATCCACGCCGACGTTAAACTCTGGCCGAACAAAGAGATCGAAACCGGGGCGACCGTGCGGCAGAGCATTATCTGGGGCAGCCAGGGCCGTCGCACGCTCTTTGGTCAGTTTGGGGTTACCGGAATAGTCAATGTGGACCTGACCCCAGAATTTGCGGCCAAGCTCGGTGCGGCTATGGGCGCGGCCCTGCCTGCAGACAGCTACGTCGCCATCAACCGGGATGTACATCGCAGTTCGCGTATGCTGAAACGGGCGCTGATCAGCGGGCTGGCTGGCAGTGGTGTCAATGTCTGGGACCTGGCGACCCTGCCCATTCCGGTGGCTCGCCATTTTGTCCGCTCAGACCCCGGCACCTCCGCGGGCATCCATGTACGTCTTAGCCCCTTTGACCAACGGGTGGTGGACATCCGCCTGATGAACGAAGAGGGGCTGAACCAGAGCCGCAACACAGAACGCAGCATCGAGCGCATCTTCCATCGGGAGGATTTTCGACGGGCCTATTTCCAGGAGATCGGGCGCATCGACTATGCCCCGCGGCCGGTTGAAAAATATGTAGAGGACTTTTTGCAGCGGGTGGATTGCACCCGCATCCGCAACGCTGGCTTTACCCTGGTCATCGACTACTCCCACGGCTCGGCGGCAGATGTGCTTTCTGCGCTGCTCATCCGGATTGGTGTGGAAGTGCTGCCGCTCAACGCGATTATCGACGAGACAAAGCTGGCGATTCTGCGCGATCGCTTCCAAAGCGATCTGCAGCGGATGTCCAAAATTATGAGCGTTCTGGCTGCCCATGTGGGGGTGAAGCTGGATGTGGGCGGGGAGAAGATATTCGTCGTAGATGAACGGGGCCAAGTGCTGGACAATATGACCGCCGCGTTGTTGATGACGGAACTGGCCCTCTATGCCAATCCGGGTCGCACGATCGTCTTGCCTGTCACTTTGCCTAACGCCTTTGCCACAGTGGCCCGGTGGCACAAGTCACCGATTGTATTCACCAAAAATGATTTTCGGGCCATTATGCAGGCCGCGACTCAGTCGGATGTACTCCTGGCCCTGGATGGGACAGGCCAGTTCCTCTTTCCCGACTTCTTGCCCGCGGCCGATGGGCTGATGGCCACTGTGCGTCTATTGGAGTATTTGGCCGTGCGAGGCATGAAAATCAGCGAGGCGACCCGCTATTTGCCCCAATCCTTCATGGCTCACGACCGCATCCCCGCCCCCTGGGAGATCAAAGGCGCGCTTATGCGCAAGCTCAACCAGCAATATAAGGGCGCAAATGTAATCACCATCGACGGTTTCAAGATTGTGTTGACCGACGCGGAGTGGGTACACATCGGCCCTAACCCAGACATGCCCTTCGTAGAGATCAGCGCAGAAGCCGCAAACAGCGAACGAGCTACCCATTTGGTAAACGAATATGCGGATGAGGTGCGTCTGCTCATTGATTCGATTGGAATGAAAGAGGATGGCGGATTGTAAATAGGAGCGGTGATGTTCATCGATTCTGAAAATAGGGACTGGGGAATGGGGATCGGGGATTGGGAGTTGCGTCCTTGTCACCGGCGAACCCTGTTTTCATCCCTGCTTCTGCCCAATCGGGCATGGACACTAATCTGACAAGAACGATTGTGAAAAGGCACAAATTTCAGTGATCCACCCACCCCCCGGCGCGGTCGCGGCGCCTTCTGCCCCAACTCGTCTCCTCCTGACCACCCGCAGCCCGGAGGAGACGATCCGCCTGGGCCAGCGGCTTGGCCAGGCCATTCGCTCCAATCTGTTCATTGCCCTCTCTGGCGATCTGGGCGCGGGCAAGACGACCTTTACTAAAGGGCTGGCCGCGGGTCTGGGTCTGCCGGTCACAGTGACCAGCCCCACTTTTACACTGGTCAATGAATATACCCAGGGCAAAGGCGCAACCACCCGGCGGCTGGTCCATGCGGATCTCTACCGGCTGGAAGGGAACAGCCCAGCAGAGCTGGACGGCATCGGTTACGGCGAGTTGCTGGACGATCTGGAGGCATCGTCGAGCTACGGCCTGCTGGTGCTGGTGGTGGAATGGGCCGATCGGTTGGGTTCGTTGCTGCCAGAGGAACGATTGGATGTGGAGGGCAGTGCCGATGAGGACACGCCGGACGTGCGCGGTTTCTCTCTGCGCGCCTGGGGCCAGGCAGCTACCGATCTTCTGCAGGCGTTGGTGGAATGAGTCTGCTGCGGAAAGCCTTTTGAGCCACTGATAAAAGCGAATTCCGCCCCTCAATTATGCTCTGCGATGAAGACACCGCCCTCTGTGAACCCAGGATTGACTGTGCCACAACCCTATGCTGTTATCCTCTTTGATATGGACGGAACACTCTTCGATCTCATCGCTTGCGAGCGGGAGACAGTGCGCCGTCTGCTGGCGGAGTCTGTTCCGGACCTGTCGCCCACTACTGGGGAAGCGTTTCTAGCTGCCTATGCCCAGGCCAGCCCAGGCCACTGGGCCAGCGGTCTGGCTGCGGACGCATCCAGAGAGGCGATTGTGGAGGCCATTTTTGCCGCGGTCTGCGCCCCGCCGGGAATGGACATCCTCGACCAGACCGATCTGGCCGAGCGCTATTGGCAACTCTTTGCCCATGTGGCCGTGCTGGAAGCAGACGCGCAGGAAATTCTGGCGGCCCTTTCCACCCGCTACCGGCTGGGGGTGATCAGCAACGGCTATGCGGACACCCAGCGCCCCCGTCTGGCCGCAGCCGGGCGAACCGACTTTTTCGAGACAATCGTCATCTCTGGCGCGGTGGGCTGGGCCAAGCCGGATGTGCGCATCTTTGCCCACGCGCTGGCCAACCTGGGAGTGGCTCCCTCGGCGGCGCTTTATGTGGGTGATTCGCTCAGCCACGATCTGGCAGGCGCGCTGGCTGCGGGTCTGGATTTCTGTCTCTATCGGCCCAAAGGTGCTGACGGGCTGAGTCTGCCCCCTGGGGTGGCGGTCGTGACGGCGCTCTCCCAGTTGGCAACCATTCTTGGCTGATGCTATGATGTAGTAGCATAGAGATTGCGCTAGAAGCGGATGGAGAATTGTTTCTATGACCGTGCGGACACCAGTGAGTAGTTCGATAAAAACAAGGGTAGCTACCGCACTGGTGTCCGATTGGATGACCCCCAACCCCTACACCTGCACGGTGGATGCCTCCCTGGCCGACGCAAGGGATATGATGGCCGAATACCGCTGCCGCCGCCTGCCGGTGGTGGACGACGAGGGCAATCTCATCGGCATTCTGAGTCTGGGCGATGTGCGCCAGGCTGCTCCTTCCAGTGTTTCGAGCCTGAGTCTGTTTGAAATCAACTACTTCTGGGCCAAGCTGCCGGTTAGCTCCGCCATGACCCCCGATCCCTTTACTCTGGCCCCAACCGATACCATCAAAGACGCCTGTGGCAAGATGCTGGCCTATAAAATCAGCGGTCTGCCCGTGGTTGTCGATCGCAAAGTTGTCGGCATCTTCACCGAAACCGACGCACTCCGCTTTCTTGTCTGTCTGGACTAACAGCCACTACCCTACGACGGAAACTCGCTTGTTGTTCTCGCTGTGCGTGGTCCGTGAACCGCTACACGCACAACGGTTTACATCAGAACCTATCCGGTTTTTTTCCCCAGGCTGTCCCACGCGCAAAGGGAGTCTCCTATGCACCGCATCCCCGTTCACAAAATCATGCACGCCCCTGTCATCACCATCGACCCCGACGCCCTGGCCGCCGACGCCGCCGACCTGATGGATGAATACTCCATCCGCCGTATCCCAGTGGTGGACGGCGATGGCTTTCTGGTCGGGATCGTCAGCGATGCCGACGTGTTGGAAGCTGAAACCGCGGGCAGCCTACGCAGCAGCTATGAACCGGGCGCAGAAGAAGAGTGGCTGGGGGTAGCCGACATTATGACCAGAGATGTGATCACAACTGGGCCGGACGCTACGGTGGGTGAACTGGTGACGCAGATGCTGCGTTACAAAATCGGCGGAATGCCGGTGGTCGAAGCCGCCGGTGAGAATTCCAGACGGCTGCGGGTAATCGGAATGGTAACAGAGACCGATATTTTTTCGATGATCGCGGCGGCCTGGGAGGCCGAGAAAACGGGTCGAGAGTAAGCGCTGGATCCCAAAGCCACTGGTGTGGATCGAAAAGTAAAATGTGAAGCGTGAGATCGTCCACTGATCTCGCGCTTCACATTTCATAGGTCTGGACGAACAAAGAATCGATTATCCGGTCAGACGACACGGCTGGTTGACACAGACACCAACGAAATTATCGTTGTAGGGGCACGAGGTGTGGCGGAAGCAAATGTTGCCGTCAAATGATCCTCATCCCCACCACACCTCATGCCCCTACCCTCTGATCCCAAGACTCATTCGCGCTAACAAATTATCCACAGATGGCACAGATTTGCACAGATTGAATCCGTGTCCATCCGCGTTTATCTGTGTTCATCCGTGGCTATTTTCAGAACAGACGACACGACCGGCTGACCCCGATAACGACTCACCTATCGGCCACGAACGAGCGCATCCCAATCGTCTGGAGTGTCCACATCGGCCAACCAACTGGTGTCGGCGGCGAGTGTGGCGACCGCTGAGGGATTCGTGCGCAGCAGCGGGCGCGCGCCCTGATCCCCCCGCAGCGCGAGCAGTTCGGCAAAGGTGCGCCGGTCAAAAATGGCGGGCGCACCCCGCACCTCCCTCTCTACCGCCGTCGCCACCCGATCATTCCCCACCCGCCAGGAGTGCCACATCCGCCGCAACAGCGCGACAGGCAGATTCGGCTGATCCACCGGAAAGAAGAGGGCGGCCTGACAGTCGTTTGCCAGCGCGTTCGTCGCTGCCTGGATGCTAGACGCCTGGCCGCTCGCCCAGGCCGGGTTGTGGATCAGCCGCAGCCGCCCCCCCGCTGCGGCCTGCAACGGGGCCAGGGCAGCCTCGACCCGCTCCCCGTAGGCTCCGGTAATCACCAGCGCTTGGCTGGCCCCACTGGACAATGCCAGCCGGGCCGCCCGCACCACCAGCGCCTCCCCGTCGATCTCCAACAATTGCTTGGGCCGACCCATCCGGCTGGCTGCGCCGGCCGCCAGCACCACCGCGACGGTTGGCCCCCAGCGTTCGCGCACGGGGTTTGTCTCTGCTTCGCCCACCGCCGCCAGCAGGGACGGCTGACCGCGCAGCGCTAAAAGGTGGGCGATCAGCCGCCCTGCGAACAGCCGGGTCGGGCTGTCGGCTTTATTGAGAAGGGGCAGAAAGCGGGCACCCGGGGGACGGCCCTTTTGCCCGCCCGCAGGATCGAGCAACAGCCGGGCCGCCATCTGTGGGGTGATGCGGGTAGCTGGATCGGCAATGCCCAGCAGTGCCCGCAGATGTTCGGGTCGGTGAACGTGGGGTTCGGCCAAAGGCAGACCGATGGCGTCCAGCCCCAGCAGCGGGACGAGGAGTGTGGTGGCGTCGGGGATGACCGGCTCGTGGGCAGCCGGGGCTTTGGCCGGGCGGCGGGCGCTGCCGTCGGCCTCGACGAGAATCGCGGCCAAATTCAACTCCGCGGCGCGGCGGGCCAGCCCATCCACCAGCCGGGGATCGACGCCCGCGGCTTTGGGTGGCTGATCGTCAGAGAGAAGCAAGCAATGTCCGTGGCTGTTCAGCGCATCTTCCAGCGCAGACCAGTCGATCCGCCCGTCACCGCTGAGCAGATGGAGTGGGGCCTGGGCGATCTGCTCGGCAGCGATGCGGGTGGTGGTTGTGGTGACAACCCGTTGGCCCGCGCCGACAATCTCCCCGGCCAGCCGAAAGAGCGCGGCGCTCTTCCCCCCCGCGCCGGTAAAGGCGACGACTTCCGGCGCGGCAGGTGTGGGGTTGAGGCGCAGGGCATTGACCAACTTCACGTTTCACTCCTCACGTTTTACGTCACGTTTTACGTCCGCCACCAGCCCGCCGGTGATTGTCACCAGTTCGGCGGGCAGCAGGCGAAAGACGGCGTTGGGTGTGCCGGCCGCGGCCCAGATTTCGTCAAAGGCCAGCAGGTCGGCGTCGATCAGTGTGGTGAGCGCTTCGGTGTGGCCCACGGGCGACACCCCGCCGATTACAAAACCCGTGCGTGCCCGCACAAATTCGGCGTCGGCCTTGCCGATGGCTTCGCCGATCAGCGCGGCCACCTTCTTCTCGTCCACCCGGTTGGTGCCGCAGGCCACCACCAGCACAGGCCGGTCGCTCTCTTTGGCCCGGAAGATCAGCGACTTGGCGATCTGCGCCACCGCACAGCCGATGGCTGCCGCGGCGTCGGCTGCCGTGCGGGTGCTATCGGGCATCTCCACCACCCGCAGATCAACTCCGTGGCGGGAGAGGGCGTCCTGCACCTTCTGCGCGCTGCTGCTCAATTGTGGATTCATCGCTTCTCCTCGCGTAGGTTGGGTTCTCCCGGTGCAGACAGATTTGTAGTCAGCGTTGTCTTGCCGGGAGAACCCAGCCTACGCACATACCAGGCCAGCCAGAGACCAATCAAGGCCAGGACCACATCCCGCACCCGGAAGAAGAGTACCAGCCCCAGGCCAAAGGCGGGGTTCAACCCCAGACGCTGGGCCGCCAAAATCTGACTGGCTTCCAACGCGCCCAGCCCCGCGGGAATGGGCAGCAGAATCGCGAGGCGCGCCGCCACCACAAAGCCGATGAACTGGGCAAAATCCAATTCCAGACCGATGAGCCGGGTTGCCAGCCAGAAATCGGCCAACAGCACAACCCAATTGCCCACCGAAACCAGCCCGCCGATGAGGATCAGCCGTGGATTGCTGCGCAGAATCCCGTGGATGTAAGCCTCTCCCCGGCGCAAGGGTTCGACGAAAGCCAGCGGCGGGTCTCGCCACCGTTTCGGCAGGGGCTTGAGCAGGGCGAGGATGGCTGTTGCCAGAAATCGGCCCTGTGCCCAGAAGGCAAAGAGCAGCAGCGGGGGCAGGCCCAAGGGAATCAGCGCCAGCAGAATCCCCCGCATATCCAAAACCGGGCCGAGCAGACCGCTCCACAGAGTGTAGAGAATCCCCCCGGTCACAAAGGCCAGATTGACCGTCAATTCGAGCAGCCTGTCCAGGGCGACCGCGGCGATAGCCGGGGCAGACGGGACCCCAGCCCGGCGCACCAGCAGCCAGACCTGGGCCGGTTCGCCGCCAAACTGGGGGCCGGGGGTGAGCAGGCTGACAGTCGCACCAATCAGCCGGTAGATGGCAACCCGGCCATAGGCGACGTGAACGCCCATCCCCCGCAGGAGCAGCCACCAGCGGTTGGCAAAGAGAAAGGCGATGCCAATATTGACGGCGATATAGATCAGGAAGGGCTGGGGGCCGATGCGTCCCAGCAGAGCCAAACTCTCGGCCCAGGCAATCTGACGGGCAAAGAGCCAAAAGAGGAAAAGCCCCAGGGCCAGGGCGATTAGGTCGAGCCAGCGACGGGGAAGAAGACGTTTCAATCGGTCGCCTCGGCGCTTGCGGCGCGCAGGCCAGCCCGACGCCGCAGCAAGCGTTCGTCGGGTGTCCACAGGGCGGCCCGCCCGTTGCCCAAAGCGATGAGCAATACACCCACAGCCAGCAACGCCAGCACTTGCAGGCTCTCTCCACGCACAATCAGGTCGGCGCAGGCCAGGACGACCAGACCGATGGCGGCCAGACGGGTGATCAGACCCAACAGGGCGGCGATCCCGGCCAACAGCCCCAGGCCGAGGAGGAGGGGAAGGAGAGCAGAGGGCAGGGCGCTGTCTGCTGTGCGGGTAATGTTCCAGAGGAGGAGGGCCACAACAGACAGGCTTACCAGACGCAGGCCGAGGGGGAGATAGTCGAAGAGAAGCGTCTTGAGCCGGGTATGCCAACGCATATAGGCCGGGTGGTCAGGCACCAGCCAGCCGATGACCACCAGCCAATCCCGCACAAAGCTGAGCGCGACCGCGCCGCAAAAGACCGCCCCGGCGATGTAGGTAGCCGGGGGCTGAAAGACGGGCCAGAGGACGATCCCCATAAATCCCATCAGCAGCCCTGCCGCAATACGCCGTTCGTCGCTGGGAGTCATGGGGTGGTTGGGTAGCCCCCAGCGCTCCCGCAGCTTCATTCCCCACAGAAAGAGGGGGCGGCTGGCGGCCAGAAGCAGGACAAAGCCGGGCAGTTGGCCGTACTGGACAGCCAGAGCCATCGCCACAAACATACCCAGCCCGTCGAATTCGATGTCGAGGATTTCGCCTAGGGTTGTCGTATGATTGGTGATGCGGGCCAGATAGCCATCGCAATAGTCGGCAATTATCGCAGAAATGTAGAGGATGGCAGGCAGCCAATCCAGAAAGCCGCCGGGTCGGGGAGCCAGGAGGAAGCCCGCCATCAGCGCATAGGCTGTGCCCCGGGTGAGGGTGAGTGCATTGGCCCAGCCGAGGGTTGGGCGCAGGGGGGCATCCAGTGCGGGCCGGTTTTTGTGCAGGTTGCGACGCAGAACCAGCAGTTCCACGGCCAGGCAGAGCGCGGCCAGCAATAGCCATTGCAAGGCCCGGTTGGGGGTCAGACTGCCCTGCCCCAGCCCAAAATAGACGGCGGCCACCACCAGCCCGCCGCCACCCGCGGCGATCCACCACTGCTTGTATAGACGGGCCAGGGCGTGAGAATCGTTGGCGGTGGACATGGGCGCTCGTGGGGTGGCAAAGGTGGAAGAAATAGTTGGACGCTGATAAGCGCTGCGGAACGCTGATTTTATCTCCGGCTCAGCGTCTATCCGCGTGTATCAGCGTCCCATTGATTGTTCCATCCTCCGGCTACGGATGAATGGTGATTATTGTGCGCCAGGGGGGGAGAAATGTCAATCAGCGGATAGAATTCGGGGAACTGTCAATTTGGGCGGTGCGTTTCAGCTTCGGACAGGAGAGCCGGGGGAAAACCGGCTTGCGAAAAGAGGAGGTGCGGCGTGACGTGGGAAACGGTGACGATTCTGATGCTGATCACTTTCATTCTGGGGCTGTTTATGGGCGCGTCGCTGGTGCGGCCCAGGGGGTGAGATTGGTTATCGGTATCGGATGGGGCACAATTCGCCCTATCCGATACCGATGCTTTTTCCCGGGTGCCGTATGCTGCAGAAGCGATTACGGCACTACTGCCAGGAGTATCTGAGCCTGCTGGCCCGCACAGGGCGGCTGGAAGCGGTCAAGCGCGGACGCAATTGGGTGACGACCCGGGCCGCTGTGGCGGCCTATCGGGCGTCGGTGGGATAGAAAGGTGGGGAAGAGTGAGGGTTTGTATCGTGCTTTGCCTGGACGCGGCGCGTGAGCGTGAGTTGACGCTGTTAGACAAAACCTGCTTAAGCAGGTTTCCCATACCAGACGCCGGTTTCAACCGGTGGCGTTCGTGACAACCGAAACCAACAAAATCACTCCTCTGTCTGCGAAAGTCGGCTTCACGCCGTGGGTCCGGGTAATGGGCCTGGCTGCAGAGGGGTGATTTTCTTTTCCCTTTCGACCAGTGCTATACTATCCTCACAGCCTTCGCCCAACACCCACTGGTAGGCCATCTATGCCACCGACCGATGAGTTTACCCACGATGTTTTCATCTCCTATTGCCCTGCCGACTCGGATTGGGTCTGGGAGAGGCTGATCCCCCGTCTACAGGCGGAATTGCTGGTCTTCTACACAGAGGAGCAATTCCGCCTGGGTCCCCCAAGACTGCTGAACTACGAGCAGGCGGTAGAGAGCAGTCGCTACGTTTTGCTGATTCTCTCGCCAGAGTGGATACGCGATGGGTACAGTGAATTCACCAGCTTTCTGGCCCAGCACAGCGATCTGACTACCCAGAAATGGCGGACAATCCCCCTGCTTTTGCGTCCTGTCGCGCTGCCCAGTCGCATCGACAGTCTGACCCGAGCCGATCTGACCGGCGGACACAACGAAGAAACCGAAATTGCCCGCCTGATTGCCACCCTGCGCGGGGGACACCCCCACAGCCTGCGCCTGGACACGCCCGCCCCCAGGCCCCTCTCCGACGCCCATCTGGACTATCTGCGCCACTGGTTTGGCAAGGGTTGGGCCACCGTCAATCTGGCCGATATCTCCCAGCGCCAGGAACAGGCCAGCCTGCTGGATGTCTACGTGCCCCTGCCCGTGGATTTCAAGCTGGACATCGAAGTCAAAGAGTACCAGATTGTGGACTGGTGGGTGCATCGGGAGGCAGGCGAAGAATTTAACGCGGAGGCGCAAAGACACAGAGGCGCGGAGAGAAGCCGGGTTTTTGGCAAAAACCCGGCTTCTGAGGATGCCATCGAACCCGCCAAAGAACGGCTCTGGGCCGATTTGGACGTGGGCGAGGCGGGCTTGCAGGAGATTGTGGACGGCATTCAGGCCAAAATCAACGAACGGCGAGAGAAAGACCAGAAAACTGAAGACGGAACCCACGTCTGGTTTATGGAAGCCCACGACGCGGCCAGTGTGCAGCCCCGCTTTGTCCTACTGGGCGAGCCGGGCGGGGGCAAGAGCAGTTTCCTGCGCCATCTGGCCCTCTGCCTGGCCGGGGAGCTGCGCAGGCTGGCTGGCGAGCCGGACGTGCCCCCCAAAGCCAGCAAAGAGGCCCTGCGGGATTGGCTGCTGGGCCTCTACACCCCCATTTTTGTCGAACTGCGCGCACTGGTGGCCGGCTATTTCCCCGCCCTCTCCGCCCAGACCCCTCCACCGGAAGCCGACACACTCTGGGCCTGCATCCGGGCCGATTTGGCCGCGTCCGGGCTGGCCGGTTTTGAGACAGAACTGCGCGGCCTCTGCGCCAGCGGCGCTGCCATTCTGCTGCTGGACGGGCTGGACGAAATCCCCCAGGCCGGGGACGAACGACGGCGGAAGCAGATGAAAGCGTTTGTGGCTTCCGTCCGCGCAAGATATCCCCGGCTGCGGGTGATTGTAACCAGCCGCCCCCACGCCTACGAGCGGGACGACTGGCCGCCGGCTGATTTCGGACGGGCGCGCCTGGTTCATCTGAGTTGGGGACGTTTGAAGGAGCTGGCCCAGGCGCTCTTTGGCGCGGTGGGAATTGACCAGCCAGAAGAGGCGGTAGCCAGTTTTGAACAGGCCATCCGTGACGCCAATATTGATGCGGAGATGCGCAGCAATCCTCTCTTCTTCACCCTTCTGGCCGCGCTCTGGCTGAACCCGGATGCGCCCCGGACTCTGCCCGCCACCCGGGCCGATCTCTACCGTCAGTCCGTCGATCTGTTGCTGGGTCGCTGGACGGAAGGCCGCATCCACGGCCAATCCGTAGCCGAATGGCTGCGGATTCCCCCTGAGCAATTGCGTCCGGTGCTGGAAAGCCTGGCCTGTACTGTGACCGAACAGAGTGCGCCTGGGCAGGATACCACGATCTTTGGCGCGGGCGCGCTGGATGAGGCTCTGGGGCTGGCCAGACTCCGGGTAGTTCATCTGGACATTTCTGACTATCTCTCCCGGCACGCAGGCATTCTGGTCTCTCCGGCGGACAGAGAATTCGCCTTTGTCCACCGTAGCTTTCAGGAGCATCTGGCCGCCTGCGAATTGACCTGTGCCCAGCCCGAACAGCGCATTCCACCAGTGCCTGCCGATCGGCGCTTTCCCGCCGGGCTATTGCAGCGGGTGTTGGAGCGGCCCGACCTCTGGGAGAATGTGGCTGGGCTGGCCGCGGATGAACTGCTGGCCCAGAAGCGCCACGACGAACTGGTGCGTCTGCTGGTGGATATGGCCCGTCCCTATGACCGGGAACGCTCCGCGCCCCGGACCGCACTGCTGGCCCTCTCCATCGCCAAACGGTTGAAGCTGCTGGACGATGAACTGGAGGAATTCGATCGCCGCCAGCTATTGTGCCGGGTGGCTTTGACTGCCCTGACCGACATCGAACGCTTCGAGCCGGAGCAGCGGCTGATTGCCGGGCAACTGCTGGGGTCCAGGCCGGGCCTGGACCCGCGTCCCGGCGTGGGCGTGGTAGAGACGCAAAATTTTGCGTCTCTACCCGACATCGCCTGGGTGAAGATTCCCAAATTGGATCAGAATGGGCAGGATCAATTCATCTATCAGGAGGAGGAACGGGAATCGCCCGACGATTTCTGGATGGCCCGTTACCCCATCACCTACGCCCAATTCCAGACATTCAAGGACGCAGACGACGGCTGGCCCAATTCCCGCTGGTGGGACGGATTGGCGCGGAACGACCAGGACGGGCCGGGCGAGCAGCGTTTTCCGGTTTGGAATCATCCACGGGAAAACGTCAGTTGGTATCAGGCCATCGCCTTTTGCCGCTGGCTGACAGAGCAGGCCCGGCAACACTCGGAGCTACTGCCCGCAGAGGCTCGGGACAATCCGGATTGGCGCATCAGCCTACCCACCGAATGGCAGTGGGAGAAGGCGGCCCGGGGCTACGACGGGCAGCGTTACCCCTGGGGCGGCGACAGCTACCAGCCCGGCTACGCCAATATCGACGAAACCTACGAAAATGCTGGTCTCCACAATTTGCAAAGCACCAGCGCAGTGGGGATGTATCCCCAGGGCGCGTCGCCCTATGGCCTGCTGGACCTGAGCGGCAATGTCTGGGAGTGGTGTCTTAACGAATACGAAACCCCCAGTAATCTTCAGGAAAGCGGAAGTGAAGGCCGCGTCTTGCGGGGCGGCTCGTGGTACTTCGACCACTACTATGCCGCTGCCGTGCGCCGCTTCAGGTTCTACCCGAACTCTCGTTGGTACTCCTACGGTTTTCGGGTGGTCTGGTCGGCGTCTGTCCCTGTCACCTCTGCTCTCCGACCCTCTGGCCTCTGATCTCTGATCTTCTCTGTCCGAACCGAAGGTTCGGCCGCCCCGTAGGGGCGCTCTGGGGGGTGTGGGGGGCGTAGCCGCTGATTCCGGGAATCGACCACACCCAGCCCGCAAAGCCGAAATCGCCTGGTCGATTCCCGGAATCGGTTGCCCTCCCAGTAAAACAGTAACCCAGTGCTTGCCGTTCCACACATAAGCAAACCGTCCCTGCCCCCTCCACCAGGCCCTGCGCCGAAGGCTGGGGCAGGGCTGGTTCTATGCACAGGCAACCGGCGCTTCCACCGTTTGCGCTTTGCGTACAGAAACGGGCAGAGAGCACTGTGGTATAATGCCATCACAGCCCGTTCTGGTGAATTGGGAGATAGACTGGCGTACATAGCAGGATTCGGTCCGTGGGAGAGCGGCCTATATTTCAGGGAGAAGTGATGATGAGCAACATTCTAATGACCGTACCGGCCCATTTCGACGGTATTCGTATTCAACTGGACGCACAACTCGATTTGGCCCCGAACACAAGGCTATTGGTTACGATCTTGCAGGAGGATATTTCCCACCTGGCGCTTGTTCAGGGGGCAATGGTGCAATCGGAAGCAACCTTTGCCCGCGTTTGGGATAACGAGGAAGATGCAGTCTATTACCAGTTATAGGCAAGGCGATGTGCTGTTGGTGCCCTTCCCTTTCACCGATCAGAGCGGTACGAAACAGCGTCCGGCGATAGTTTTGAGCGAGGATACTTACAATCGAGTTCATCCTGATCTGATTATGGCCCCGATCACCAGTCAGATCAAAGGCGGCGCAGACGAAGTGGAAGTGGTAAATTGGCAGGGTGCCGGGCTGCTAAAACCGAGCGTTGTCAAACCCGTCTTATCGTCGTTTGAGGTTCGTCTGGTACGACGCCATTTGGGAACATTGAGCCAGTCAGATTTGGCGCAGGTGCGTAGGCTTTTTGCGCGTATCCTCAAATTGCCTTGACACACCCACAGAGATATCCTCTCCTTCTCGCCCGCACCCTCTTTACGACAATACCGTAGCGACAGTCTATCCAACATCCTCTCCGATCTACTCTGGAGGCAATTCTCATGTCCACCATCCGCCTGACAACCGCGCAAGCTATCGTCCGTTTTCTGCAGAACCAGTACAGCGAGCGGGACGGCCAGGAGCGCGCCTTTTTCGCCGGCTGCTTCGGCATCTTCGGCCACGGCAACGTCTCCGGGATGGGCCAGGCATTGCAGCAGTACCCGGAATTCCGTTACTACCAGACGCGCAACGAGCAGGCGATGGTCCACACGGCGACGGCCTTTGCCAAACACAGCAACCGGCTGGCTACGCTGGCCTGCACCACTTCCATCGGCCCCGGCGCGACAAATATGCTGACGGGCGCGGCCACGGCTACTGTCAACCGGCTGCCTGTGCTGCTCCTGCCCGGCGACATCTTTGCCCGGCGCAATGTGGCCCCCGTGCTGCAACAGTTGGAATCCGAGAGCAGCCAGGATATTTCGGTCAACGACGCCTTCAAACCCCTCAGCCGCTACTGGGATCGCATCTACCGCCCGGAACAGATTATTACATCCCTGCCAGAGGCCATGCGCGTCCTCACCAGCCCGGCCCA
>CAMDQF010000018.1 GCA_945905745.1 Litorilinea aerophila | reverse complement strand
TGTTTCTGCGTGAATCTGCGTCCCGCTTTTCATTGCTGATTGTGCCCCCTAGGGCATGAACACTAACCTGAAAATAGGACGCTGATGGCGCTGAAAAAGATGATTGACGCTGATAAAATCTGCGCAGATCAGTTGTTTCTGCGTGAATCCGCGTCCCGCTTTTCATTGCTGATTGTGCCCGATTGGGCATGAACACTATCCTGAAAATAGCCACGGATGAACGCGGATGGACACGGATTGACTCTGCGTAACCTGCATCCTCTGTGAAATCGGCACTCCTATTGTGATTCCTAATTGTGCCGATTCGGGCTTGCACACTAACTGGAAAGAATTCGATGAAACGCTCATTTCTCGCATTTCTGTGGCTCCTCCCGATCTGTCTGTTGTTGGCCGCCTGTGCGCCCACACCAGAAGGAAATGTGGTGGGCTATTTGGTGCAGAAGCAGTTGGGTGGGGGACAGAGTACACCCGCTGCATTGGGGACGGGTTCCATCCGGGGCGAGGTCTGGATGGAAGGCCGCCCGGCCCCAGGCGTCTCTGTGCTGGTGGCCGAGCGCAATGGACAACCCCACGCTACCACGACCGACGCAGAAGGCCGCTATCGCATGGACGGGGTGCCGCCAGGCCAGTATGTGGTGGCGGCAGTCGGCCCAGAGAGCGACGAGGCCAGCCTAAGCGGGGCGTGGGGC
This sequence comes from Litorilinea aerophila, assembly GCA_945905745.1. Classification (GTDB taxonomy): domain Bacteria; phylum Chloroflexota; class Anaerolineae; order Caldilineales; family Caldilineaceae; genus JACQGT01. Next base: position 38,295 of record CAMDQF010000018.1, on the reverse strand, counting down.
GTGCCCTGGCTGGTGACAGTGGATACTGCACGTGTGGCGGATGCGCCCCGGCTGACCGTCCAGCGCCACAGTGCCGCGCCCCTGCCGGACAATCTGGCCGAGGCTGTCCATCTGACCGCGGGTGTGCCCTACACAGCGGCGGCCCCCTTTCCCGCCGGCTCTGTGGCCTGGGGGCAGGCGTTTACCTTCGAGCGCGACGGCGTGGTGATCGACACTTTGCGGGTCTACCACCCGCTAACGGAGAGTGACACGCCACTGCCGCTGATCTTCGGCGTCTTTCCCGGCGTCATCGACGGCTGGGAGCCGGTAAGCGTGGCATTTGCCGCGGCGGGCTATACAGTCATTGCCATCTCGCCCAGCGGAGCCCGGGGGCTGGATGTCTACGCCCACGCCGAGGATGCGAGAGTGGCCCTGCATCTGGCCCGGCAGGGTCGGCTGGGAGTGGCTGTGAACGACGCGCCGGCAGTGGCGATGGGGGGCAGCTTTAGCAGCGCCATCCTACACCGGCTGCTGCGGGACGAGCGGTCCCAGTTCACGGCCTGGGTGACGGTAGGGGGGATCAGCAATGCCTTCACGGGCAGCGCGGATTTCTACGCAGGCAGGCTGGATATCCCCGATCCCTACGGGCTGGTGATCCCAGCCCTCGGCCCAGCCAACATCTATCCCGTGCCTTTCCTGCGTTTCTCGCCAGTCTACACCGCGGCCCACCTGCCGCCCACCCTCATCATCCATACCGACGTTGACGCGATCATTCCCATCAACCAGGCCTATCAATTGGAGGCGGCCCTGCGCGGCGCGGATGTGCCGGTGGAGGTCTTCTACTATCGGGATGTGAGCCACTATTTGCAGATCGGGGAGGACATCACCGAGGCAGGGAAGGCGATGTTCGGGCTGGTGATGGATTTTGTGGGGCGGTATACGAGGCTGTCCAGATAGGGGGAGGCTATGTGGCGGGCAGAAAGAGCGGTGCGGAAAACTGGCCCACCGACTGCATCCGGCCGTTGAGTACATTTTCAACGATGCGCGCAGACTTCAACGGCATGGATTCACCGCCGCATTCCGGGCAACTGTACATTTCCAGATCGCGAATGACAACCGGGCTGCCAGAGCGATAGAAGATTCGCGCGACACGAACGCTCTGCATAGGATTGGAGCAACCGTTGGGACATTGCATAACGAATCCATTCACTTGATGAGAATCACCGTTGTCTGCTGTTTTTGGACGCTTATTGTATCATCTTCCACAGTGCTGCGTACAAATGGAATTCGATAGCCTCGATAGCCTTTTCGATGGGTTAACTGAACTGTAGACTGCTCTGCTTGACGGGAGACAGTAGGGACGGTATGATCCGTATATGTGCCAGTCGCTTTTCGGAATAGTGGTCACCTACGGTGCGGATGTGTTGCGAACAGCCGCTGAAACAGCGGAACGCGAACCGGCTATGGGTGAGTTGGGCGCACTCCCCGTATGGCGGGGTACTTACTGAAACGATTCAAAGGGGATGACAGACATGGAAGAAAAGCCTAAAGGAATGAGTCGGGTGTGGTTCATGCTTGCTATGCCACCTTTCCTATTCCTCATCGTTATTGTCGCTGTATCTCTTTACTTTGGTATCATCACACAGGGAGACGCTCAAGCCATAGCCGAGAATGTTTCTCGCTCTACACCTTACATCCTACTCATCGTCCAGACCCTCCTACTTCTAACTTTCCTCAGAACGATTCAGGCCGATAAATTAGCCTTTCGAAACATAGGCTGGCAACTTCCAGCAGGGCAGAAACTATGGCAGGAAGTTTTAATTGGAGTCCTTGTAGGTGTGCCTTTGGGTTTTCTGTACATTTTTGTATTGTCGCCACTTTTAGCAACGGTTCAGCGCGTCGTTGGCGATTATGTACCTCCTGAACAATTACTCCCATCTCTGGGGTCAGCGATAATTCCATTTTTTGTCGCAAATGTCGTACTGGCTCCCTTTGTAGAAGAGAACATCTACCGTGGTTATGCAATCACACGGCTAAGGCAACGCTTCCGTGTTTCTGGGACTTTCTTCCTTTCGTCTCTATTCTTCGGTCTGCTTCACTGGGCAGGAGGCTTCTGGTACATCATACTGACTGGGGTTGTAGCTGGTGGCGCATTTGCAGGTCTTTTTGTGTGGCGGCGCAACATCGTAGTTGCCTATACAGCGCATTTGGCATTAAATCTGGTCGAGTTTTTACTCGTATGGCTTATGCGCTGAACGCTTTGAAAGGCATAAGTGTACCCAACAACCGCTTGCACCCGACTCGGCTACCACCTCGCCCTCGCGGGGTTTCGTGCAATTCCGGCGAGTCCTCCCCGCGAAGGAATCTTTACTTCACCGCCGAGCGGGTGAAGCGAACCGATAGGAGTTGATTCGATGAAATCACAACTGACAGCGGATATGCCAACAACGGAACGCCTGTTGCTCGAAACGGTTAGGGGTTTGCCGTCGCAGCGTGTCGTACAAGTGCTTGATTTTGCTCGCTGGCTTCATACCCAATCCACCTCGGATAACTTTGGGGAAGAAGAAATCACAGAAGCCGAATTAGCAGCAGAAGAAGTTGCTTGGCAAGCGACATTTGAAGCAAACAAAGACAACTTTCGAGCAATGGCGCGTGAAGCACTAAATGAATTGGACGCTGGGAAAACGCTGGAAATGGTATTGGTAGACGGAAAGATTCATCCTCGATGAATTCTCTCACCACAACGCATTTTTGGAAACTCTACTACGCACTGCCACGGGATGTTCAGGAGCTGGCAGATAAAGCCTATGCACAGTGGTTGAAAAATCCCGGACATCCCGGTCTGCAATTCAAGCAGGTTGATCCTGATGAATCCCTCTATTCAGCCCGAATCAGTAGGCACTATCGGGCTTTGGGGGTCTTACGTGGCGATACTATCACTTGGTTTTGGATTGGCAAACACGAAATATATGACCGTATCCTGCGATAGACTTTCAAGATCAGCCTGTGTTGGAGGAAACGAATGACAACGATCACATCTCCGATCAACGAACGGGAATACGCTGCGCTGGTTTCCGGCGCTGCGCTGCTGGAGAGAACAGACGCTGGCGTCCTCATCCTGACCGACGCCGACCGCGTGGACTTTTTGCAGCGCATGACGACGGCCAATGTGGCCGCACTGCGCCCCGGACAGGCGGCGCTGGCGGTGTTGACCAGCCCGGTGGCGCGCATCGAGTTCGTCTTTACCGTCCTCTGCCGGGAAGAGGAACTTTGGCTGCTCCCCGCGCCGGGCCAGACCGATGTCTTGACCTCAAAACTGCGCAGCCAGATTTTCTTTATGGACAAAGTGAAGGTGGCAAACAGCGGCCAGCAGTTCCGCCGCTGGCGGGTGATGGGCGCGCAGGCGGCTGCGCTTTTGCAGGCGGTGGGAATCCCAACACCCGCGCAGGATGACACCTTCGCGAGCGCTGACGCCGTGACGGTTTTGCACCAGGCACGCTACGAAGTACCCGGCTATGAGTTGATCATACCCGCTGAGGATACAGACGACCTGCGAGCGCGGCTCATCACTGCGGGGGCGTTCCTCTTGACCGATAGAGAGACCTACGAAAACCGGCGCATCGAGTTGGGCCGTCCGGCAGTGGGCACGGAGTTGACCGGCGAGTATACACCCCTGGAAGCCGGGCTGGCCTGGGCGGTGGCTGACAATAAAGGCTGCTACACCGGCCAGGAGATCATCGCCCGGCAGATCACCTATGACAAAGTGACAAAGACGCTGGCGGGTCTACGCAGTGATATGCCCCTGCCTGTAGGCGCAGAGGTGACTGCGGAGGGGCGATCCGTGGGGGTGGTGACGAGCAGCGGCTATAGTCCAACGCTGGGCGGGCCGTTGGCGCTGGCCGTGGTCAAGCGGCCTTTCAATAGCGCAGAAACCGCTGTGGTTGTCAGCGGCCATACTGCACAGGTTGTACACTTTTCTCCCGCAGAGAGGTAAATCGAGAGAATGGAGATTGAGATGTTGGATTGGGCCGAGTATATTCATTCAGACCCGAACATTCTTGTGGGAAAACCGGTGGTGAAGGGTACTCGACTATCGGTCGAATTTCTGTTACGTCTCTTTGCTGTCGGGTGGACGGAAGCCCAAATCCTGGAAAATTACCCAAGCCTTTCCAAACAGTCGTTGCGTGCCATTTTCGCTTTTGCTGCAGAAACGACCCGCGAAGATGAACTCTTCGTATTGTCGAGGGCTGCATAGATGCGATTCTTGGCGAACGAGAACTTCCCATTGCTGAGCGTTGGGTTGTTACGTTCAGCGGGCCATTCGGTCATTGCAATTGCCGAAGAATCCCCCGGAGTTCCCGACCCGGTTGTTCTTGCACGGGCACATGTCGAGGAATGTATATTGCTGACATTTGACCGAGATTACGGCGAATTGATTTTTCGGCGACGGCTGCCACCACCGGCGGGCGTACTCTACCTGCGTTTCGATCCAATCTCACCTCAGGAACCCGGCCAATTCGTTCTTGCGCTCCTGGAAAGAATTGACATTCAACTGGCTGGCAAATTCACAACCGCTACGCGTGACACAGTGCGTCAACGTTCGCTGTTATCATTTGGTCTTCGCTAAAGAGGGCGATACAGAATTCGAATGACCGACTTCCCCTCCGCCGTCTGGCGGCTGATTCTCGAAAACGAACCCCGCTCTGGTCCGGCCAATATGGCCGTGGATGAAGCGCTGGCCGAAACTGTCGCCGCCGGGGAGAGCTTGCCCACCCTGCGCTTCTACCGTTGGCAGCCAGCCACGGTGAGTCTGGGCCGCCATCAGTCTGTGGCCGATGTGGACGCAGAAAAGATCGCCGAACGGGGCTACGATCTGGTGCGGCGCACCACCGGCGGGCGGGCCATTTTGCACACGGACGAGCTGACCTATTCCGTTACTGCGCCGCTGGCCGATCCGCGTATGGCGGGCGGGGTGATGGACGCCTATCTGCTGATGAGCAATGGGCTGTTGGCTGGATTGGAAGGGGTGGGATTGACCGCGCAAAAAGCCGCCGGGGATGTGCGGGCTGGGCCGGATGTTTCAGCGGTCTGCTTTGAAGTGCCCAGCGCCTATGAGATCACCGCGGGCGGGCGCAAGCTGATGGGCAGCGCGCAGAGCCGACGCAAAGGTTATGTCCTGCAACACGGCAGCCTGCCCCTGACCGGCGACATCACCCGGCTGGTAGATGTACTCGCCCTGCCACCGGAGGAGATCGACGCACTGCGCGCCCACCTGACGGAGCGGGCCTGTACATTGGCCCAGGCGTTGGATGTGCCAGACGACTCTCCCCAACTCAACTTTCGCACGGTGGCGGGCTGTATGGCCGCAGGGCTGGCACAAACCTTAAATGTGCGCTGGCAAGCGGGTGTCTTGACCGCCACCGAAAATCGGCGGGCCGCCGAACTGCTGCGCACGCGTTATGCGGACCCGGCCTGGACAAACAGCCGGTAATCGAGTGAACAGTAAGCAGTGACCAGTAACCAGTAACCAGTAACCAGTAACCAGTAACCAGTAACCAGTGGGAATTCGACCCATCCATTTCTGGCTCTGTAGCGCAGATCGTCGGGTACAGGCTCCACTGTTCACCGTTCACTGTTCACTGTTCACCGTTCACTGTTCACCTTCAAAACCCAATCACCCAATCACCTAACCCCATGGCAATCGGACTCCTCACAATCGAACTTTATCTGCCCATCACCAACAGCCTGAAGGAGAAGCGCAGTGTGATCCGCCCGCTGATCGCCCGGCTGCGCAAGGAATACAACATCTCCATCTGCGAGGCCGACGCCCAGGACCAATTGAGCCGGGCTGTGGTGGAAGTGGTCTGTGTCAGCGGCAACCGGGCGCTGGCCCACCGGCTGCTGCAGAACGTGGCCAACCGGGTGGAAAGCTGGCGCATGGATGCCCAGATGATCGACTACAATATCGAAATGATCGAGTAGGTCGGGCTGGGAGTCTGGCCGGCATTTGCTTTGTCATCTCCAGGTATAAAGAAATGAGAAACGTGAGATCGTCACCTGATCTCACGTTTCTCATTTCACGTTTCCTGTTCAGTTCTTTCCCTACGCCTTCGCTGCGTATTTGCTCAAATTCCGCAGGGAATCGTTCGGGGCTTTTTTGCCCGGCCAGTTGCGATGGCGGATAATCAGCAGGGCAACGCTCACCACAATACTGAAAATTGCAATCCATTGGGCCGTAGCCAGGGTTCCCATCACCCAGGCGTCGGGACGGAAGGCTTCTACCCACAACCGACCCAATGGATAGGCGATGAAGTAGAGCAGAGCGCCGTCGCCCTCGCGCAGCTTGTGGCCGAAATGGCGGATGACGAGGTAGAGAACCACAAACATCAGGATATTCCAGCTTGCCTCGTAAAAGAAGGTGGGGTGGAAACCGTTGTTGGCGTACCAGTCCACGCTGGCCTGGGAGAGATTACCCGCGCCACAATAGCCGATGTCTACGGGTGTATTGGGTGGACGTTGGCAGGGATGGGTCGGGTTGATATGAAAGGCCCAAGCCACATCCGTTGCCGGGCCATAGAGTTCCTGGTTGACAAAGTTGCCCATACGCCCGATGGCCTGGGCAATCAGCACATTGGGGCCGATGTAGTCCATATAGTGCAGAAATTTCAGTTTGTTGCGCCATGTGTAGATGATGATGGCAAGCACACCGCCGACCAGACCGCCGTAGATACCCAGCCCCCGAAAGCCCCCGTTCCAGAAATTGATAATCTCAATCGGGTTTTCTTTGTAGAACGACCAGCCCTGGGCATCGGCGGGGGAGCTGAAGACGTGGTAGAGCCGCGCTCCGATAATACCTATGACCAGGGTCCAAGCCAGGAGATTCCAGACATGATCCGGATTTTCCCCGTCCTTTTCGGCGTAGCGGGACGCCAGCCAGGCCGCAACGACCGATCCGCCCACAATAAAGAGGCCATACCATTGCAGGGCAAACGGCCCAATGCGAAAGATGACAGGATCCATTAGGAAGTACTCCTGTGGTGTGAAAATGAGAGCAAAAAAGCCAATGTATTGAAAATTCAGTGGAACGCAACCGAGAAAGTGATTCGGTTGTTTTCGACGGTACGGTCAAAGAAGTATAGAACGAAAGAGAAGAGATTACAAAGCCAGTGACGATTCAATTGCCCTGGGTATAGGGCGCGCCCCGCTCGATCCAGACTTCCAGTGTACGACCAATCCGGGCCAGACTTTCTGCGCTCACTTTATCAAAAGTATCGTCCACTGTGTGCCAGTAGGGATAGTCAAAATCGATCATATCCAGTGCGGGAATCCCGGCCTCGAGAAATGGGGTGTGATCATCGATCATGGCGTGGCGGGGTTCGTTGACAATCCATTCGCCATAGCCAATCTCCGCAGCCGTGGCCCAGATAGCATCCACCAGATAGCCGGTGCTGTTGCGCTCCCGGTAGACCTGCTGATCCGCATCGCCGATCATATCCACAATCACTGTGAATTCTGGTTCGCTGCATTTGGGCAGGGCGCTGATGCGCGAGACGAAGAAGCGGCTACCCAGAATCCAGTCCCAGCCTGGAATCCTGCCATTATCTTCTGCATCAAAGAAGACCAGACAGACCGTCTTGCCCGACGCCGGTATATTCAGACTGCGGGCCAGTTCCATCAGAACAGCCACACCCGATGCGCCGTCATTAGCCCCCGGCACTGGCAGTGAACGCTTCGCAGGGTCTGGGTCCGCGTCGGCAAAGATGCGGCTGTCGTAGTGGGCGCCGATAATAATGGCCGGTCCGCTGCCGCTGACCGCCAGAATGTTGCGGGCGTCCACATTGGGTACAGGCTCGAAGGGTTGGACAAAGACCTCCCAGCCCTGCTCGCTCAACGTCCGAATCACCCAATCGCCCATCGCCTTGTGTTCAGGCGAACCGGTGATGCGGGTTCCAAAGTCCAATTGGGTCTGGACGTGGGCCAGGGCTTCTTCGCCGGAAAAAGTTACGGTGTCGGGCGCGGGTTGGACGAGGCCGTAGCCCAGATAACCAAAGAAGCCCAGAGAGGCCAGCAGGGCCAGCATCAGCGAGATTTCGATTGTATAGGCACGTATGGAGCGGAAGATCGATTCCATCGCCTCTCCTCAACACTCGGGAAACGAAGTTCTTGAAATAAAGGAGTTCGACTCTTTCTGAAGAGTCGAACTCCTGTGCGGGTTATTGGGTGCGCGGGCGCAAAAAGATGCGGATGGGCGTGCCCACAAAGGGGTGATGTTCGCGGAACTGGTTTTCCAGATAGCGAATATAGCTGAAGTGGGCCAACTCTGGATCGTTGCAAAAAAGGATGAAGGTGGGCGGTTTGACGCTGGACTGAATGGCGTAGTAGATACGCAGCGGCCGTCCATTGCGGTTGGGCGGGGGCGTCTTGTCATAGGCTTCCTGCACCACCCGGTTCAGTTCACCTGTTGAGAAGCGATATTCCCGCTCGTCAGCTACGATCAGCGCGGTGGGCAACACTTTATTCACCCGCTGCTTTGTCAGCGCGCTGATAAAAAGTACAGGCACGTAGTCCATAAACTTCAACTCTTCCCGTACCTTCCGGGTATACTCCACCATCGTATTGGTGTCTTTGTCAACCGTATCCCATTTGTTGACGATGACCACAATCCCTTTGTTGCGCTCCAGTATATGGCCTGCCACATGGGTGTCCTGGGCAGTGACGCCCTCATCCGCGTCCACCAACAGCAGGGCTACATCGGCCCGGTCGATACTGCGCATGCTGCGCAGTACGCTGTATTGCTCGATCCCCTGCTCCACTTTGCCCCGGCGACGAATGCCCGCGGTGTCGATCAGTGTGATAGCCCGCCCCTCGTAGACAATATCCGTATCAATCGGGTCACGGGTGGTCCCTGCGATCTCACTGACAATCGAGCGTTCGGAACCGATCAGTGCGTTGAGCAGGCTGCTCTTGCCCACATTGGGCCGCCCGATCAGTGCGATACCCAGTGGCTCTACTTCTTCCTCATCCTGGGGGGGAGCATCGGGGAAGAGACCGACCAGAATATCGAGAAGATCGCCCACCCCCGTGCCATGATAGGCACTGACGGGAATGGGTTCGCCGATGCCCAAGGCCCAAAATTCCGCTGCGTTTAGCTGACGTTCCGGGCTTTCGGCTTTATTCACCGTCAGCACCAGGGGTTTGGGGGTCTGGCGCAAAAAGATCGACAATTCCTCGTCAGCAGCTGTCAACCCGTCGCGGCCATCCACCACAAAGACGATTACATCGGCTTCGTCGATGGCGAGCTGGGCCTGATTTCTGATTTCGACCACAAAATGGGCCGAATCCTCGGCCAAAGCGGTTGCGCCAGGTCGCAAAGCCCGGGCATCCGCGGTGGACTGGGCTTCCAAACCGCCCGTATCGATCACCACAAAATCTCGCCCATTCCAATCAGATTCACCATAGAGCCGGTCCCGGGTGGTCCCCGGCAGGTCTTCGACAATGGCCATACGCGAGCCGACCAGCCGATTGAAGAGAGTAGATTTGCCCACATTGGGGCGGCCAACCAGAGCGATTACAGGTTTACGTTTTTTCATCAGAAGCGGTCCATTGATTCCCAAGAACTGGACCGGGGGGTCAGTTCGTCCATTGCATTTGGCGGCCCAGCGGCCTGCGGCTCAGTCCGCAAAAAAGGAATCATACCACAACACGCGACAGGCACGAAGTAGGGAGTCGGGTGGACGCGATGGTTGGCGCGACGGCATGTCATCGCCTCCCTGCCCAAACCCTGCGAAAGTCAGTTGGATGGTGTGGGGGCAGGCGGTGCTTCCCCAGCGCTACTGTCAGACGGGGCCACTGGTGTTGGCTCGGCGGGCGGAGAAAGCGCTTCGATCACAACCTCAATGGCTTGGGGGATCACCCCTTCCACCCGCACGCCTTCCGGGGGAACCACAACCGGCATAACCACATGGCTGCCTGGCGCAAGGCCGGTCAGGTCCAGCGTCACCCGCACATCCGACGCGCCCAGAGCGTCCAAGCGGGGCAGGGGACCGCTGACAAGGATATCCACACGGGAAAGGGAGACTGTCGCCGTCAGAACTTCGCTCAGGCCGATGACCACCGGGCTGCGGCTGACGGTAGCGCTGCTTTCGATGGGCGAAATGCCCACTGTGACAAAGACGCCTGCCTCCTCCAGCACAGAGACATTCTCCGGCAGGTTCAGGGGCAGCCGCTCCCGCACATCGCTGGTGGCTCCGTCGATGGAGAGGGGCGCAGTTTCGACGAAACCCGGCGCATTGCGCAGAGCCTCTGCGCTACCCAACAAGATAACAGTGGAGGGTTCGGGCTTGACACTGGTTATGCGGTAGCTGGCCGCCGGTTGACCTTCGACCTGGACAAGGACAGCGACTTCCTTGCGGCCTGGCCGCTGGACCACAGGCACAACGACCTTGGCCGTCGTCGGCTCCACCTGCACCCGTTCCACAGTCTGACCCTGACCGTTACGGGGCAACAGGGATGGGATACGTTCGACCTGGGTTTTGGTCCCCATCAGCAGTACATCGGCATAGACAGCCTGGATCTGATTGACCAGCACTTCCGGCCCATAAATCTCGGCTACCTCCGGCTCCACAATCGCCGTCTGCCAATCGTAGCCAATGGCCGCCGAGTCAATAATCTCCACCACAATCGGCACAGTCTTTGTGATCAGACTCTCGATCTGCACCCGCAGTTGGCGAGGCTCTTGGGCCATAATCTCGATGTCCGGGTTGACCACGCTGACAATCACATCCAGATCGTGGCTGCCCGGTCCCCGATCGCTCAGATCGATCACAGCGCTAAAATCGTCGGCTGTCAGACTGTCCCAGGTACGTTTGGATGTGCGCACATCCAGGGAGACTGAGCGCTGGGTCAGGTCCTGCAGAGTCTGCAGGTTAGGGGCCAGCCCCCGCACGCTGATCGGAATCGGGGTAGGAAAATCTTCCCGAATCAGCGGATTCTCCTGGTCTATGGCAAAGACCCAGACAACCAGAGCCAGAGCTACGGACATCAAGAGAGTGACGAGGGTCTCCCGGATCTGATCACGACTGGTCGGGCGGCTATTCCGCATGGGTGAGAGACTCCACAGTTTCCACATCCGGTTGGCTGCGGGGATCGAAAAAGTCGGTCAGAATACGCCGCAGACGGTTATCGTCCAGGCGGCGCACAATCCGGCCATTGCGGGCTACGGATATAGCGCCCGTCTCTTCCGAAACCACAATCGACAGCGCGTCGGACTGTTCTGTAACACCAATCGCCGCCCGATGCCGCGTACCCAACTGTGAATCGAGACTGTCGCGAGAGGTGAGGGGCAAGACACAACCGGCCGCTGCAATCCGGCTGCCGCGCACGATCACAGCGCCGTCGTGCAATGCTGTGTTGGGAAAAAATATCGTCAACAGCATCTCGGCTGTCACTTCGCCGTCCACAGGAACACCCCGGTCAATATACTCACCCAGACCGGTGGCCCCTTCCAGAATAATCAGCGCGCCGTGACGGTTGTCGGCCAGTTGGGTGCAGGTGCGCACAATCACACTGACCACTTCCTGGGTGGCGGCGCCGTCCGCCCGCCGGGTGAGAAAGGGCAGCCCCCGTCCCACCCGTTCCAGGGCGCGACGCAATTCTGGCTGAAAGATGACGGGAATGGCCACAAAAATGGCAATGGAACTGCTGCTGAGCAGCCAACTGAAGGCCGTCAGCTCGACCGTCCGGGTGATGACAAGAATGACCAGACCGATCACCAGCAGGCCGCGCAACAACTGCACAGCCTGGGTTCCCCGAAAGAGGCGCAGAAGGAAGAAGAAAACGAGCGTAACCAGACCGACATCCAGCATATTTTGCCAGTCGGTCAAGCGGCTAAGGATCGAAAGAGTATCTGACATAGACATCCATTTGCTTGCGGTCCGCCTATTCCAGCGGAACGCCACCCAGCAGATGTGCCAGGATCGCCTTTTGCGCGTGCAGGCGGTTGTGGGCCTGGGGGAAGAGGATGCTGGCTGGGCCATCGGCCACTTCGTCGGTAATCTCTTCGCCCCGGTGGGCGGGCAGACAGTGCATTACCAGCGCCTGGGGGTTGCCTGTGCGCGCCAGCAACCCGCTGCTGACCTGGTAGGGTGGGAAGACGGCCAGCCGCTGTTCCCGTTCCGACTCCTGGCCCATACTGGTCCAGACATCGGTATAGAGGATATCCGCGCCTTGCACGCCGTCCAAATCGTTGGTCACGCTGACTTCGGCCCCGCTGCGCGCCACCACCCCAGCGTCGGGCATATAGCCAACGGGAGAGACAATACGCACATTCATCCCCACTTTGCCCGCGGCCATCATCAGGCTGGTTGCCACATTATTCGCACCATCCCCCACATAGGCAATCGTGCGATCTTCCAGATCACCCAGTACTTCCCAGGCGGTGAAGATATCAGTGAGGGCCTGGCAGGGGTGGCTGAAGTCACTCAGACCGTTGATGACGGGCACACTGCCCCAGTTCGCCAGGTCTACCACATCCTGATGGCCGAAGACCCGGGCCATAATACCGTCCACATAGCCGCTGAGAACCCGGGCCACATCGGCCGCGCTCTCCCGTGTGCCCAGCCCCACCTCGGCGGGACTGAGATAGAAGGCGTAGCCGCCCAAGTGCTGCATCCCCATTTCAAAACTGACACGGGTGCGCAGGGAGGGCTTCTGAAAGAGCAGGGCCAGGGATTTGTTGGCCAGGATCGGCGCGTTTGCGCCTTTCTCGGCGCGTTCGTCCTTTAGCCGTTTTGCCAGGCGCATCAATCCCCAAAATTGGTCGCTGGAGAGATCGGCCAGATCGAGAAAATGGTTCAGTGCTGGTATTGTCACAGGAAATATCTCCCGAATTGTCGAAAAAGGCGAATGAACCAGTCAACGAATGAACCAATCAATTGGTTGACCGTTTGATCGGTTCATTCGTTGACTGGTGTTACACACCCGCGATTACCGGATTGTTCAAAACCCCCAGCCCGTCGATCTCCACAGTCATCACATCCCCCGGCTGCACGGCGCTGACACCAGAGGGTGTGCCCGTCAGGACCAGATCGCCGGGTTCCAGCGTCATAAAGTTGGAGACATAGGCCAGGATCGTGCCGACCGTATGGATCATCAGATCCGTGTTGCTCTGCTGCTTCACTACGCCGTTGACCAGGCAGCGAATTGCCTTGTTGGCTGGGTCAAAATCTGTCTCCAGCCAGGGACCGACCGGGCAAAAAGTGTCAAAATTTTTGCCACGGGTCCACTGCACATCCTTGCGCTGCAAATCCCTGGCCGTCACGTCGTTGGCAAGGGTATAGCCCACAATCACATTGTGGGCGTCCTGGGCGTTGAGGAAGCGGCAACGCTTGCCGATCACCAGGGCCAGCTCGCCTTCGTGATCCACCCGCTCGCTGATCGAAGGACGGATCACCCGTTCGTCCGGGCCAATCAGGCTGGTGGACGCTTTCAGAAAGATGGCCGGTTCTTCGGGCACTTCGTTGCCGAATTCAGCCGCGTGTTCGGCGTAGTTGCGTCCCACGCAGATAATTTTGCGCGGTTCGCAGGGAGCCAGTAACTTTACCGCCGATAGCAGGATGGGCGATCCGGCAACCTCTGGGGCGAATTCGCCTTCCAGCCGCGGGCTATCATAGGGCGCTCGAAGCAGGGGATAGACGAAGTGGTCCACAAGCAATCCCCAGGTGGCGTCGCCGTTGCGGCCATTTCCTTCCGCTGTGAAACGCACAATTTTCATGGGTCGTTCCGTTCCTTTGCTATTGGGTTCGATAGAGATTTGATCCCGACTTGGCCGGGTCAGGAAAGATAGACTTCGTTGATCATCAGCCGGAATTCACAGCCCAGAAAGTTGGCCGCCTGGCGCACCATTGTCATCCGGCTCAGAAAAATTTCAAAGTATTCGATGACCTGGGCGAATTGGGTGTCGATCTCCAGTTCCAGGGCAATGATCCGTTCCGCCGGGTCCACCCGGACAAAGCTGCGGGTAGACGCGTAGTTCACCCGGTCGTGGATGTCGAAGGTGGCCGGGTTTGGGTTCTGCACCCGGCTGCGATGCACGTCCGCTTTGTCGGCGATGATCACCGCTGCCGAGACCGGGTTGGTCGCTGTGCCCCGTTCCTCCTCGTGATTGCCGATGGCGTTCATCACCAGGGCGATCTCCTCCGTAGGCATCCCCAGCCGTTTCAGAATCGGCCAGGCCATCAGCGCGCTGCTCTGGGCGTGGTGTTCCCGGTGCAACAAATTGCCGATGTCGTGGAGATAGCCAGCCACCTGGGCCAATTGTCCCATGCGTTCCTCATAGCCGAGCCGGAGCAGCACGTTTTCGGCCACATGGGCCACCAGCGCGGCATGGCGCTGGCCGTGTTCGGTATAGCCCAGGCCGCGCAGAGCTTCGTTAGCCTGCTGCACAAAGGCGATCACTTCCGGGTCTGCGCGCACCTGTTCCAAAGCCACAATTGTTGTGTTCATAGACTCCTTAAACTACCTGCCCAATTGCCAGACCGCTGGTGAGCAGCGCGGCGACACACCAGAAGCGCACCCGATCCAGAGATTCTCTCCGATAGATCGCCAGCCAGATGGGCAGAAAAAAGAGGGCCAAAAAGACGAGCCAGAGAGGTAGCTGTAAAAGGATCAACAGCAGCCCAATCCCGGCCTGGGCCAGGGCGAGAGCGCTGATCCCCCACACGTTGGGATCGTCGCTCTGGTAGCTCTGGCTGCCCCATACGTGCAAAGCCCACAGACCCGCCAGCAGAAGTTGAACAGTCCATTGGGTTTCGACGCCCAGAACCAGGATCACCAACAGCCAGGGCAAGGCCACTGCGGCCAACACAAAGAGGAGACGGACGGGAATCGATTCTATCTGCTGATGGAGCCAACCCGCTGTGCTGACGGCAATCAACGACAGGGTCAGCCAAAACGCTATGGGGTCGAGAATGAATGAGACGACCAACGCCAAAAAGATGGCGGGCAAAGCCACTTTGTAAATGAGCGCAAGAATGCTCGGCCCGTCCATGCCAAACAGGCGGGCCGCCGGCGATCCGGAGCGGAGATAGGGCAACCAGACCCGGCTACGCGCCATGGAACGCTGGATGGCAGGCAGGCTTTCCGGTGTGGACATCAGCCCCCAGATGCTGCCCCAGAGCGGATCGGCCAATACAAAGAGCAGGGCAACCGTAGATGCCTGGGTCAGCAGATCGGCAAAAGAGAGGCCAGACGCCAACATCGCAGCCAGCACAGTCCAGCCGGCAGCAATCCGCCAGGGCGATTCATCGAACCACATACGGACATCAATGATCGAACTGCCTGCTATGCGATTGATCTCTCGGCTTTCGGCTTCGCTCATCAACCCGGTGATTTCCCTGGTGTACCGTAAGGAATAGACAATTCCGGGAAGCGGTCAGGAATTTGCTTGGCAAAAGCAGCCTGTTCGTTTCCCGGAATGTGTAAAGAAGTCGGTTTTCGCTGGATCTATCCCACACCTGGCAACCACACGTCCACTGTGCCAGTGGTGTTGCAGAAAGTATACCAAAGATTCAGATCATTCGGAAAACAATTCAGCATCTGCGTCCCACTGCTTAGACAATCACCCGCAGACGACCTGCCTGCATTTCGGCAGAGAACCCGCTGGCTGCCACGCTCAGAATCTCGCCGTCGGTGTGGACGGGCACAGGCGCCTTGGTGGCGACACAGACCGACGTGCAGCGCACAAAGCGCATAGCCGGGTGGTTGCGGTGGGTGCCTGCCATCACCTGGGGCAGCAGGGCCAGAATGCGCAGCGTTGTCAACGAGCGGGCAATCCCCATATCCAGCAAGCCGTCGTCCATCAGGGCATCTGGCGTCATAAAGAAGCCGCCACCTGTGCGCTTGCTGTTGCCCAATGTCACCAGCAGGGAGCGCTGCTGCACCTCGTGCACCTGGCCGGTCTCATCCGTCCAGGCTACATGGAAGTGGGGCTGGTCGTATTGGCGCAGGGCACGAATCACTGCCCACAGATAGATGGCAAAGCCCCGCAGCCGGGTAATTTTGCGGCTTTCCACAGTCACCTGAGCCTCAAAACCTGCGCCCATATTGTTGTCAAAATAGCGGACAATCTCCCGTCCTTCGGCGATGATCGTCGCCCGACAGAGGTCGATGTCCCGGGTGCGCCCGGCCTGGATAGCCTGGACAGACTGGGCCAGGTCCCTGGGCAGTCCCACCATATCGGAGAAGTCGTTGCCGCTGCCCATAGGCAGCACAGCCAATGGGCCGACGATTTGACCCTCCGGTGTGGCCTGGGCGATTCCATTCACCACTTCGTTGACTGTGCCATCACCGCCCGCGGCGGCAATCACATCATAGCCATCCAGCCTGGCCTGGCGGGCCAGTTCGATAGCATCCCCGCTCTTTGTCGTCAGTACCACTTCGCCTGCCAGACCGGCCGCTTTCATGGCCGCCCGCAATCCATCCGCTCCCAGCCCTGCACCGCCCCGGTTGGAATATGGATTGAGAATTACTTTGACTCGCTGTGCCATAGGGTGTGCCTTCCTGTCTCGAAAAATAGCCACGAATGAACACGGACAACATCTGTGTAAATCTATTGTTTCTGCGCCGCTTGCGACCTCTGGGTCCTCTCCAACCGCCTGTCAATCGGTGGCCCGACGCAGCACCAGCCCATCTCGAGCCGGGATGGTAACGCCGTGGAGCAGTCCGGCCTGGGCCGTGTAGATTCCGCTGTTCCAGACCGCCTGGAAAGTCCCCGTCTGGCCGGTGCTTTTGCCGAGGGGCAGATCGATACGGGCCGTGGTTGTGTTGCCGTTGAAGAGGACGATCATCGCTTCACCTTCCAACTCCCTGGCAAAGCCGTAGACACCGTCCTGCGCATAGAGTGTCTCGAATCCTCCAATGCGCAGGGCCGGAAAGCGGTGGCGCAGAGCAATGGCCCGACGGTAGAAATCCCGTAGAGCGGTGTTCCATTCGGCCTCTTTATCCCAGGGGAGAGCGCCCCGGCATTCGGGATCCGTGCCACCAGTCATGCCGATTTCGCTGCCGTAATAGACGCAGGGCGCACCGGGCAGAGTCATTTGCAGCAGCACAGCCAGCCGCAAGGCGGCCTCGTCGCCATCCACCATCCACAGCACCCGGGCCGTGTCGTGGCTGTCCAACAGATTGAGCTGGGTCAGGGTGATGCCCCAGGGATGGGCAGCCAGCATCGCCTCCACCTGGGCAGCAAAGGCGGGCGCATCCAGCAACGCCAGTTCATAGCCGCCCGGGCGATAGTCGGTCTTCAGCGTATTCTGGGCGAAAAAGCCCAGGGCCGCCCGGCTGAAGACATAGTTCATCACCCCATCGAAGCGGTCGCCTTGCAGCCACGCGCTGGCGTCGTTCCAAATCTCACCCACCAGATAGGCATCCGGGTTGGCTGCCTTTGTCGCCTGACGGAAACTCTGCCAGAAAGTGGCATCGGATATTTCTTCCGGGACATCCAGCCGCCAGCCATCCGCGCCAAATTCGATCCAATAACGGGAAACGCCCAGCAGATATTCGCGCACCCCTGCATTGTGGATATTAAATTTGGGCAGCGCGGCCAGACCCCACCAGGCTGCATAGTTGATGGGGTGTTCGGCGTCGTGTTGATAGGGGCGCAGGGGCCAATCCTGCACATGAAACCAATCCAGATAGGGCGAGTTGCCACCGGTTTCCAGGATGTGATGAAAGGCCCAGAAGCCCCGGCTGGCGTGGTTGAAGACCCCGTCGATCACCACATGCATCTGGCGGGCGTGGGCCGCGTCCAGCAGTTCCCGAAAGGCATCGTTGCCGCCCAACAGGGGGTCGATCTGGAGGTAGTCGTAGGTGTGGTAGCGGTGGTTGGAGGCCGAAGAGAAGATCGGGTTGAGGTAGAGGGCGTTGATGCCCAGTTCTTGCAGATAGCCCAGTTTGTCAACGATGCCCCGCAGATCGCCGCCCTGGAAGCCCTGCTCGGCGGGTGGCGTGCCCCAAGGCTTAAGAGTGGTTCCGGGAATCTGACGGGTGCGGGGGCTGCGCGCAAAACGATCGGGGAAAATCTGATAAAAAACCGCGTGCTTCACCCATTCGGGTGTAAAAATTGACATACAAATCAGGCTCCACAGCAAAAACGGGTTGATAAGAGGGGAATCTGTCCGCTTCGATTGTGGCATAGCCCGGGGGAGATGTCAATCTACTCTCCACAGAGGGTGCAAGTGGCGGGGAGCTGCTGCCGGCGAGAGGTTGCACTTGTCCAGAAGCGCACTGGCACTTTCGCAAGTCCCCAGCCTTTCTCCTTGCTCTATACGAATGGCTGGAGCAGGAGCAAGAGAAGTTGGGAGACCAGCAGGAGCAGCAGGGCCGCCACCAGCATTTCGGGCAGACGAGACTTCTTGGCTGGTGGCTTGTGGCCTGCCTGTTCCAAAGCAGCGATCACCCGCTGGTTGGCCCACAGCTCCAGGCGCAAGCGGATTATCTGTACGAACAGATAGCAGAGGGCCACCAAACCAGCCAGACCCAAAATGACGAGCAGTAGAGCATCCATTTCACATCCCCTCCGGCAAGATGTTTGTGTTTATTTCACACTAATAGTTAGTGTACAACAAACACAAATAAATGTCAAGAGGGAATATTGACGCCGAATCGTCATCTTCTATCGTTGATTTTATTATCCTAACTCCACCAAATCCCACAGATTGCCATACAGATCGGCAAATACTGCGACCGTTCCGTAGGGGGCGGTCTTGGGTGGGCGCACGAAGTGGATACCCGCCGCCAGCATTGCGTTGTAGTCCCGCCAGAAGTCATCCGTGCCCAGGAAGAGAAAGACCCGCCCGCCGCTCTGGTTGCCGATGAAGGCGGCCTGCTCTGGCGTGGAGGCTCGAGCCAGAAGCAGATTGCTGCCCTCAGAACCCGGCGGCGCGACAACAACCCAGCGCTTGTCCTGCTCCGGTTGATAGGTGTCATCCACCAGCCGGAAGTGGAGTTTGCCGCAATAGAAAGCGATGGCTTCGTCGTAGTCACGCACGATCAGTGCGGTGTGGAGGAGGATTTGTTTCATCTCGCCCCTAGCGCCACGCGCCGAGAATCGCGCCAAAAAGGCTGAAATTGACCAGATGATTGCCCGCCTCAATCGCCCAAATTTTCAGCCCGTGCCCGGCAAAAAGTTTGTTGACCAGATACGTCGGGGCCACAAAACCCAACCAGAGCAGGAAGCCTGTCGTAATGCCAGAAACGAGCGCAACCCCGCCCAGAACATATCCCAGGGCAGTGACCAGCAGGGCCATAAAGATTGCCTGTACCAGCGAGGCCACAATCGTCAGCCCCACGTCAGCCCCATATTGCCTGCCATTCCCGGCTCACCCGTTTTGCCAATCCCCTTCCACCAGATTCGGTGGCAAATACCCGTATGCCCTCTGTCAGTGCCCTGCTATTTCAATCAAAGCCGCCAGTATCACTGCCTACGCAATACGCACTACGCCATATTTCTACCCAATCGACTGCAATTTGTAGATACCCGATTCACAGTCATACAACCCCCAACTGGGTGCGCCGTAACGGCCCATCACTTCGCCGGGGTTGATGAGTTGACAGCCGCCGATCCGCTCCCAGTTTTGTAGGTGGTTGTGACCGTAACAGACCAGATCGAACTGTCCGCTCTGGGCAATGCGCCGGGCCGGTTCCGGGTAATGGATCAGCGCTACCTTGCGTCCGCCGAGCTCCAACTCGGCGTAGGGGCCGTGCAGGGTGACATGGGGAAACTTCGACGCTACCACCTGTTGCAGCCGACCGTCGCCATCGTTGTTGCCCTCGATGATGTGGATCGGTCCAGCGAAGGTTTCGGCAATCTGGGCCACAATGAAGGGTGCCACCAGATCGCCCAGATGCAGCAGCACATCAGCCCCGACTGCGTTGACCGCGGCCAGGGCTTTCTCCAGATTCCAGATATTGTCGTGGCTGTCGGAGAGAATGGCAATGGATGTCACGGTTTGAACCCCTTGCGCCCCAGGAAGCGCGCCCGACTGCCCAAATCCGCCTCGATTTGCAGGAAACGGTTGCCCAGAGGCCCCAGCGCGCCTTCCCGCAGATGACCCGTGCCCAGCCCCACACAATAATCGGCGATCAGCTCGCCCTCGCCCCGGCTGTCACAGGGCATCACCCCATAGCCGTTGTCATAGGCCATCTGTACAGCCTGGAAGGCTTCGGTGATCGTCCCAATCTGATTGACTTTGAGGAGCAGCGTATTGGCCGCGCCTACGGCGATACCCTCCTGCAATCGTTCAGGATTAGTGGTAAAAAGATCGTCGCCCACAATCGCCACACCCAACTTCTTGGTCAAAATAGCGTGGCCTTCGTAATCGATCTCGTCCAGTGGGTCTTCGATAATCACAAAGGGATAGTTGGCAACCATCTCTTCATACAGTCGCATCAGGTCGTCCCGGCTCTTCGGTTCTGCCGAAAAGAGTCCCTCAAAGCGATCTGTCTCTTTGTTGTAATAGGTCGCCGCGGCCACATCCACCTGAAAACCGATGCGCCCCTCATAGCCGCAGTTGGCAATCGCCTGCACCTGCAGATCCCACAACTGGCGATCGTGCTGAATCTGTCCCGGCGCGGGCAGCGCCCAACCTTTGATATTGTCCACATTGTATGTCAGCCGCAGCAGACGAAAGTACTCGTTGGAGGTCTCCCAGGCAGCGTGGGCCGCGTCGCTGAAGTTGTCAAAACCGTAGCACATCAGCGCATAGCTGGGTTTGCCGCCAGAGCCAGTACCGTGGCCGTAACGCCAACTGCCCAGAATCGTCAACACACCGGGTACAGGCAGAGTGACGGCGTTGACCCCTCCGATGTGCTGGTAGAGGGGAATGCCCAGGCTGGCCGCGCCGGCCTGCAACGCGGCCGCCGAGACGCTGCCTGTGGCGTTGCCGCCCAGTTTGGCTTTGGTGGGCGTACCGTCCAGGTCGATCATCACCTGATCCACTTCGTGCTGGCGGCTGGCGTCCAGGCCGATGACTGCCGGTGCGATGACGTCCGTCACGTTCTGCACGGCCTTCAGCACACCCCTGCCACCCCACTTTTTGCCACTATCATAGGCGAACTGGACTTCGTGGACGCCCACCGAGATGCCCGCGGTGACGACTGCCACGCCTTTGGCCCCGTTGGCTGTAGTCACGGTAGCTTCAACGCCGGGGTGGCCCCGGTCGGAAAAAATCTGCCGGGCGGTAACGGATGTGATAATCGATTCGGCTGGCATAGGGGGAGTTCCTTTCGTGTTGGGGGAAGGGAAAACCGGGGGATGGATGCAACCCGGCCACAACAAAGCTCATCCTTGAGTCTACTACAAAAGCCCGATTTGGGCACTCTGGGGGTCAATTGAAACGTGTGTGTGAATCTTGAGTTAGAGTGCCTCACCCGATCCCCGATCCAAAATCAGTGTGACACTCAGGTCAGCAAAACTCAGATTGGGGGTGGCGATGATCCCATCGCCCAGTGCGTGGAGAGCCGGGGAGATGTTGTGCCGCTTCAAATCATCAAAGAGATCGACGCCCAACTCTGCGGCCCGCTGGCTGGTGGAGTAGTCCACAATCCCCCCCGTGAGTACGGGAACGTCTTCGTAGCCGTCGATGAACTGGTGGCCCGGCCCGTCGGTTCCGTCCGAATCCACAGAACCCATCACCACCTGACGGGTCTCGCCCAGTTGCAGGGCCGCAGCCACCACATATTCCTGGTTGCGGCCCCCCATCCCTTTGGCATCGCCGACTGTCACCAGCAGTTCGTTCCGGCCGAAGAGCGCGCAGGGGGGCTGGAAGGGTTCGCCGTCCAGCTCGGAATGTTTGGCTAAATTGGAGACAACTTTGCCCACCTGCGCGGCCTCGGCCAGCATATCGTAGTTGTTGTAGAGCAGATGGGTGCGGAAGCCCAACTCCTCGGCTTTGGCCCGGGCCGCGGGCAACATCCCCAAATGTTCGGGCATAATGCAGAAGGCCCGGGCGTTCATCGCTTCGTACTCCGCGTGGCGCAGGGGCTCCTGGGCCGGGTCCGCGGCCAGCAGAAAATCCTTCACCGATTGGGGCGCGTCGCCCCAAGAATCCCACTTTTTCAGATTGCGCACCGCGTCGGCGTAGGTTTGGGTGTCAGGCAGGACGTGCAGCCAGCGGTTGATGTCGTGATACATCAGGTCGTGATAAGTGCGGCTGAGCTGACCCAGCAGGTGGATGCAGCGGGCCGGGCGCAGATGGCGGGAGATTTTGCCCCCCTTCATCTGGTCCAGGTGATTGCGGATAGGGATCAGATCAATCGTCGGCCCGCCTTTCTCGATCTGAAAGAGATAGACCAACCGTTGGACATCGGCCAGACTGACCCCCTCCACTGGCAAAGTGAGCAGGGCAGAGACGCCGTTTCCCAGAGCGGTGAAGACCAGATCGTCCTCCCGCAGGTCCGCGCAGAGCTCCAAAATGCGGCGACAGCCCTCCACACAGCCCTCGTCCGGGACCGGATGGGCGCCGAAAGTGATATCCACACGGGAGAGAATATTGGGGCTGCCGTGCTTCTCGATGAGATGGCCGCCAGTCAGCCGATCCCCCAGAATCTCTTCCAAGGCCAGGGCTGTGTACTGGACACCTTTGCCCGCACCCACCACAAATATCCGCCCTACCTGGCGCAGATCGATGACTTCGTTTCCGCTGCGGGGATCCCCCGTCGGCTCAAAGTCCGGCGAGCCGATCGTCAGAATCTCCCCCTCCCGCCGCACCAGCCGCCGCACATTGCTGCCCGGATCGCAGGCATCCATCCCCGCGCCCAGAATCTCGACCAGTGCCTTGCGGCCAGCGATGTGGCCGTGAGAAGTGAGGGTATCGCTGTTTTGAATTCGTCCCATTGTTCGCTCTCCCAAAAGTGAGCAGTGAGCAGTAATCAGTGAACGTCGGCGCGCTCCACTGATTACTGTTCACTGTTTACTGTTCACTGGGTTACTTCCGTATCACTTCCATCGGACTGCGCAAAGTATTCAGCACTGCGCAGGTCTGTTCGACAATGGCATGCAGCCGATCAATCGTGGCCGCGTCCGCCGGAGAGCCGACCGTCGGTTTGTAGGCCAACCGTTCCAACCGGATCGGCCCCTCGTAGGGGAGGCCAACTACGCCGGTCATATCCAGCCCGCCGGTGATCTCCACCTCCACACTATCCAGGGGAATCTCCAGGAGGGTGGCCTGCAACAGATACGTATGCACCAGACAGCTTGCCAGCGCACCCAGCAGCATCTCCGGCGAACTGGGTCCGAGGGAATGGCCCGCCAGCCCCGGCGCGGAGTCGCTGATGACGATGTACTGGCCCATTTGCACAGGCCGTACGCCCGTAATCCCGGCGGCGTGGGAAGTGGCTTTCAGCGGCACAAAAGCCGCCTCCGGGTTGGCAGTAAAAGCGTCTCGGCGCTGGGCCAGCACTTTCGCCTTGCGTTCGATGTAACTGTCGAGGAGGGCCATAGGGGGAGTGTCCTTTCTGGTGAAAATACTGATGATTGGGGATCGGAGACTGGGTGATTGGGTGATTGGGAGACCGGGTGATTGGCGATCCCCAGTCCCCACTCCCCAGTCCCCACTCCCCACTCCCCTATCTCAAAACCCGCTCATCCCCCACCCGCCGGGTCATACGCCGAGCGTCCATCTCTTCCAACAGGGCCTGGGCGTATTTGCGGCTGGTGTCAAAGAGGTCACGGGTCTGGGCGAGGGTGACGGAGCCATTCTCGCGGGCAAAGGCAGCGATACGCTCGATGGCTGTATCGAAATCACCCGGACGGAAAAAGACGCCGCCAGAGATGCGCAAGAGAAGATTCTGCTCAACCAACGACTCAAGCAGCTCCTCGTCGTTGCCCAACAGCGCCAGTGTATCGCCTGCGTTGGGCGGGGAAAAGGGGGCGGCGACATAGGCGTCCAATGTACGCCGCATTGCCTGGGATTGTTGGGGGCTGTGGCGAATCTGATGATCAGCCAGCCAGAGAACCGCGTCGTTGGCCTGAATTAGCCCAGCAGCCACCGCCTGCTCTACCCAATCGTTGAAAGCGCGCAGAGGCAGTTCTCCAGCCCCTGTGCCGCCCAGAGGGCGCCCCCCACCTTTCACCCGCAGACGGCTGCGCGCTTCACCTCGGGCCATGCCCTGGCGCAGCGGATGGCCGGCGTGATAGGCGGCGAGCAGATCGGCAAGGTTGTCGAGCAAACTGGCGTGGGTGGAGCGGGCCAGGAGCAGCCGTCCGTTGTCCACCCGGGTGATCAGCCCAGCCGCTTCCAGGGCAGCCAATGCCTCTTTTCCCGGCTCTGTACCCAACCCGCTCTGGCCGATGAGGTCTGACAGAGTGAGCAGAGGGGCACGTTCCAGGGTTTGCAGCAAAATTTCGTCCGGCGCGCCCGCGGCTAACGTAGCCAGCCGGTCGAGGGCTGCCGGGTCCATACGGCGGTAGCGGCGACGGGGATGCGGGTCCAGCACTTCACCGCCGCCCAGGGTAACACTGGGGGATGGCTGGCGCAAAATGTAGCGATCCCCCGCAGCCACCAACACAGGGCGATCCAAACGCAGTTGTAGCCAACCCGCCTTACCGGGGAGCAATTCATCCACCCCCAACAGCCGCACATGCGCGGGTGTCTCGGATGCGCCGCTGAAGAAATCCACCTGCAAATTGTGGGTAAGGGGTTTGGAAGCGTCGGGCAAGAGGCGAAAGGAGACATCCAGCAGTTTGGTGGCAAGCAGCGTGCCCGGCTTCACCACCACCTGCCCCCGCTGAATCTCATCCACCGCCACACCACTCAGATTAATGGCGGCCCGGCTGCCCGGCGCGGCCCGTTGGATGGCGGTGTTGTGGCTCTGGATGCCCCGAATGCGTCCACTGGGGCCGTCGGGCAGAATCTCCACCGGATCGCCCACAGCAAAATGGCCGTCGCTGAGGGTGCCGGTGACGATTGTGCCAAAACCAGAGATGCTGAAAATGCGGTCAATGGGCACACGGGGGCGTGCCCGGTCCCGGCGGGGGGGCAATTCGCCGAGCAGACCGGAGAGAGCGGCACGCAGATTGTCCAGCCCTTTGCCCGTGTGGGCGCTGACAGGTACAATCGGCGCATTGGCTAAGCAGGTCTTTTCGAGCAGTTCGTGGACTTCTAATTCCACCAATTCCAGCCATTCCGGGTCGTCGATCAGATCAGCTTTGGTCAAGGCTACCAGACCGGTTGGCACAGCCAACAGATCGAGGATCGCCAGATGCTCACGAGTCTGGGGCATTACGCCTTCGTCGGCGGCGATCACCAGCACAGCCGCGTCCACACTGCCCACACCAGCCAGCATATTTTTGATGAAGTCGATGTGGCCGGGGACATCCACAATGCCGATGGTTTCGGGGGTTTCCTGGCCGGGCAGGGAAAGTTCGATCCAGGCAAAGCCCAGATCAATCGTCATACCCCGCGCTTTTTCTTCGGCCAGACGGTCCGGGTTGATACCGCTGAGAGCCTGGACGAGGGAGGACTTGCCGTGATCCACGTGGCCGGCGGTGGCGATGACGCGCATGGGCTGGGGTTAGCGCTCCGCGGGGGGCGCACCGGTGACGATACCAGCCGTGCGCCGGGTGTTGTTCTGGCTGGCATAGAGTTCCGCATTACGGCGTTGCTTCTGCCATTCGTCTTCCATCGTTTTCATCTGCTCGTCCCGCTCGCGCAGAGCCTCTTGCAGGCCCTCCAGCCAGTCCTGGGCGGCGCTGAGCGACCGGGCACCATAACTTTCCTGCAACTTCCAAAGCTGTCGAAGCAGCTCCTCGTGGACTTTCAAATCGTGGAGAATCGGGGGGAAGGGTTCCTGAAACTCTTTATTGGTTTTCTCCTGCTCCCGCCACAGATGTTCCTGGCGCAGATCTTCTTTGCGGCGCAGCTTTTCATAATCTTCCCGGAATTCGTCCATCTCCCGGCGGATGCGCTCCTCGGCCAGCCGCTGCAACTCCTGCACCTGGGCCTGATCCCGGCGTATGACCTGCTGGAAATCGTTGATTGTCTGCACAGCCCGGCGGGCCACTTCGACCTGCTGGCCAAAGCCCTGCACCTGCTCCTGGTTTTTGGCTACCAGCGCGCGCTGATCGTCGATGACCTCCTGCCAGCGGTTGAGCACCGAGAGCCGCTCGACCGTCTCAATGCGGATACGCTCCATAAAGGCCTGTTGCTCTTCCCGGATTTGGGTGAAGACAGGCCGCCACTTTTCTGTCTCTGTCGCCAGACGGCGGGTTGCCTCTTCCACCACTGCCAGACGCCCGATCTGGGCTTCGGTACGTTTGAAGAGTTCGACTGTCTCCTGTTGCAGGGCAGCCACCCGCTTGGAATCGGAGGAGCGCTGCTCGGCCAGAAAAGGGATCTGCCGGGTGCGGTCTTCGATTTCCTTGGCCAGGATATTGACCTGATTGCGCCCGGTCATAATCATTTCGATCAGCCGCTCTTCCTCGGCCTTGCGTACTTTGACTGTCTCCTCCACCCGGCCAATCCGGGGCAACTCCCGGCGCACTTCGCCGATCTCGCGGGTCAACGCCTCCCGGTCGCTCAGTCTGGTCCGCTCTACCTCGCGCACTGCCTGGGCGCGCACCTCTTCCTCCCGGCTGACGAGAAGGGTAAATTCGGTTTTGACATTCTGAATCTGCTGTTCCAACTGGGTAAAACGGCCCAGTTGGGCGTGGGTCCCGGCCAGTCGCCCTTCCAAGTCCTGAATGCGTCGGGCCTGCTCCACAATGTCGGCGGTCTGGCCCTCCACCTGTTGCTGCAAACGGGCAATCTCCGCCCGGTCGCGCCGATGCTCCTCATCCAGCCAGTTGACCATTTGGGCCAGTTGCGCAATATCCATACCGGGTCCTGTTCCGCCAATTGTTGCGAGGGTTTTGCCAATCAAACACCGGAAATTATACCATTTGTGACAACTCCACCCAAACAGATCGCACCGATGGCGGCAGAGTTTCGCGAAAAAGAAAAGGGTGTGTTCATTTTCAGTTGCACAGAGGAGTGGGCCGCACTGCTCCCAGTGTGCCTTCTCCTCCAATTCATTTTGAACACACCCAAAAGAAAAGGGTGGCATCCCAGCAGGATGCCACCCTTTCTCTCTACAATCCATTTGGGTACAAAGCTAACTTCGCTTCGTACCTATCGCATATCCACGTCTAGCTCTTCGGTGTCTTCGTCTTTCAGGCTGTCGAAGTCCAGATCGATGTCGTCATCGTCGTCGTCCATCCCGTCGCCAAAGCTGCCCAGCATACCGAGCGGCCCGATGCCCATTTCGGCCAGACCGGCCAAGTCTGTCATGTCCAGATCCGTGTCGTCCAGGTCCATCAGTTCCAGTTCGTCGATATCGCCGTCCATGTCGTCTTCCCGCTGGCGAGCCGCCAAGTCCATGGCTTCCTGCTTCTCCTCGGCCCACAGCCGCCGTGCCCGGAAGCCTGTGCCCACCGGAATCAGCTTACCGATGATCACATTTTCCTTGAGACCGCGCAACTCGTCCCGCTGGCCGCGGATGGCGGCTTCGGTCAACACCCGGGTCGTCTCCTGGAAGGAAGCCGCAGCCAGGAAGCTCTCGGTGTTCAGGGCCGCTTTCGTCAGCCCCAACACCACCGACTCTGCCTTGGCCGGGCGGTTGCCCTGGGCGGCCACCGCGTCGTTCATATCGTCGAACTCGAAGCGGTCCACCAGCTCACCGGGCAGGAATTCCGTGTCGCCTGTGGCCCGGATCATCACCCGGCGCAGAAGCTGACGCAAAATCACTTCGATGTGCTTGTCGTGGATGGCCACGCCCTGGCTGCGATAGACCTGCTGCACCTGCTCCAGCAGATACAACTGACAGGCTTCCCGCCCCTGAATGCGCAGAATCTCTTTGGGATTCTTCGAGCCTTCGGTCAACTGCTCACCAGCACGCACGTCGTCGCCGTTTTCCACCCGCAGACGGGCGTTGGCGGGGATGTCGGATTCCCAGACGTTTGTCTCCTGGCGGCGGATGATCACCTGGCCATCTTCGATAAAGACCAGGCCGTCCATACCCGCTGCGATGGACTGTTCTTCGGCGGACGAGGGATGGCGGGCTACAACCGTATCTTCCTGCACCCGGTCGTCGTTGCTCACCACAATCTCGTAGCCAGCGGGAATGGCAACCTCCCGCCGCTTGAGTTCGGTCTGGCTCACCTTCAGCATCCGCTGATCGGCCTCCCAATAGATTTCCAACTTGCCATCGATCTCGCTGATGACGGCTTCACCCTTGGGGTTACGCACCTCGAACAGTTCTTCAACACGGGGCAGACCCTGGGTAATGTCATCGCTGCCCGCCACACCACCGGTGTGGAATGTGCGCAGGGTTAGCTGCGTGCCCGGCTCGCCGATGGACTGAGCAGCAATGATACCCACTGCCTCGCCCTGGCGCACAGTGCCGCCCCGGGCCAGGTCCAGCCCGTAGCACTTCTCACAGATACCGAAGCGGGATTCGCAGGTCAGCGGGCTGCGCACAAAGGCTTCGGTGACGCCGTAACGGTCCAGCGTATTCAGGGCTGCATCATCCAGAACGGATCCCCGCTCCAGAATCACTTCGCCCGTCTCCGGATCGGAGACATCACCAGCCAGCACACGGGTCGCCACCTGTGCCAGGAAGGTCTCACCCAAGGATTTGGACGCGGAGGCCCGGTTCCAGATGCCCGTATTCGTGCCACAATCCACTTCAGTAACAATCACATCCTGGGCCACGTCCACCAGCCGCCGGGTCAGATAGCCGGCATCGGCGGTGCGCAGGGCTGTGTCGGCCAGACCCTTGCGGGAGCCGTGGGTACTCAGGAAGTATTCCAGGGCTGTCAACCCCTCGCGGAAGTTGGAACGGATGGGCAGGGGGATGATCCGACCGTTGGGGTCAGCCATCAGACCGCGCATACCGGCCAACTGGCGCACAGTATTGACACCACCCTTTGTCGCACCGGAGCGGGCCATCGCGCCCAGCCCTTCCACAGGACTGAGCAGCAGACGCACGGCTTCGGTCACCTCGTCGGTGGCACGAGTCCACAATTCGACGGTCTTTTCGTAGAGTTCCTCTTCGGTGATCAGACCCCGCCGGTACTGGCGCTCGGCCTCATTCACCTCGGCGGTGGTCGCTTCCAGAATCGCTTCTTTGTTATCAGGCACCTGAATATCGCTCACCGCAATCGTAATGCCGGACTGGGTGGCGTATTTGAAGCCCACATCTTTGATGTTGTCCACGACTTCTGCCGTGACCGCCTGGCCCAGATGCTTGTAGCAGAGTTCCACTACATCGCTCACACCCTTTTTGTCCAACAGTTCGTTGACAAACCAGAGTTCTTCGGGCAGGGAACGGTTGAAGATAATGCGCCCAACGGTTGTGCGGAAGATACGCTGGGTGGGCCACGCCGCGCCCAACAACCGGCGTTGACGCAGAGCATCCCGGACTTCATTCATGGCCGCCTGACCAAAGGCAGGAATATCCTGCACCATCTTGCGTTCGCCCTGGCTGTAGGCATCCATCAGTTGGCCGACCGACTCAATACCGAATTCCAGCAGGGCGCGCTGCACCCGTTCGCTCAGCCCCAACCCCAGAATGGGTTCTTGATCGAGTTTGCTGGTAAAGCGCACCATAATTGGGTGGCGCACGCGCAGTTTGCCTATGCTGTGGACATATTCAGCCTCTTCCATACTGCTGAAGATAGGCAATTCCGAGTCCGGGCGATCCTGATGTTCTTCTACCGTCATGTAGTAGACGCCCATGACCATATCTTTGGACGGACCCACCACAGGCTCGCCACTGCTGGGCTTGAGCAGGTTGTGGCTGGCCAGCATCAGCGTGCGAGCCTCTTCCACCGCCGCATCGCTCAAGGGCACGTGAACCGCCATCTGGTCGCCGTCAAAGTCTGCGTTGAAAGCCGTACAGACCAGCGGGTGCAGATTGATGGCGCTGCCCTCGACCAGTGTTACTTCAAAAGCCTGAATACCCAGCCGGTGCAGCGTAGGCGCACGGTTGAGCAGCACAGGCCGCTCTCGGCATATCTCTTCCAGCACATCCCAGACTTCCGCGCTCTGGCGGTCCACCATCCGCTTGGCGCTCTTGATGTTGTGGGCAAAGTTCTGCTCCACCAACTGGCGCATTACGAAGGGTTTGAAGAGTTCCAGCGCCATCTTTTTGGGCAGACCGCACTGGTGCAGTTTCAAAGTCGGGCCGACCACAATCACCGAACGACCGGAGTAGTCGACGCGCTTGCCCAACAGATTGCGGCGGAAACGGCCCTGCTTGCCCTTGAGCATATCGCTCAGGCTCTTCAGTTTGCGTTTGCCGCTGCGGCTGACGGCCCGGCCGCGCCGTCCGTTGTCCACCAGGCTGTCCACGGCCTCCTGCAACATACGCTTTTCATTGCGCACAATCACATCCGGCGCGCCCAGTTCCAGCAGGCGGCGCAGACGGTTGTTGCGGTTGATCACCCGGCGGTAAAGGTCATTCAGATCGCTGGTGGCGAAACGGCCACCGTCCAACTGCACCATCGGGCGCAGTTCCGGCGGGATCACCGGCAGGGAGGTCAGAATCATCCATTCGGGCCGGTTGCCGCTCTTGCGGAAATTCTCCACCACCCGCAGGCGCTTGGCCGCTTTGCGCCGCCGCTGCTTGCTGCGTGTGGTGCGAATCTCCCGGCGCAGTTCCCGGGCCAGCTTGTCCAGGTTGATTTTAGCGACAATATCGCGCACAGCTTCGGCGCCCATCCCGGCTTTGAAGACACTGCCCCAGCGGTCAGCCAACTCCCGGTAGCGTACTTCCGTGAGCAACTGCTGCTCGGCCAGACCCTTCAATTCGCCCAGGTCGCTCTCCATAGCCGCTTCCAGCCGTCCCCGGCGGTCGGCCAAATCGTCTCGCAGCTTGCCTGCCACTGCGTCCAATTCCTGCTGGATGTGATCCCGCTTGGCCTGGATAATCTCCCGGATGTCGGTCTTCTCTTCGTCGGATTCCGAGGCCAGAGAGTTGAGCCTTGCCTGGACGAAATCATTGACCATACGGTCGTGATCCGCGGTCACAGTTTCGCCCGCACCGATCACCGCATCGTCCACCCAGTCCAGCTTTTGGGCTTCGCCAGCCTTCTTGCCCAGCATACGCTGAATCCAGGATTGCAGGGTCTGGGCCTGGCTGATAGAGGTGGAAGAGAGTTCGTTGATGCGGGTATCCAGGGTGTGGATTTCCTTCTCTTCCTCTCCGACCAATTCGTTCAGAGCCGAGTTGGCCTGGTTTTCGATAATATCGATCTGGGTCTGCATCTCGGCTTCCATGCGGGTGACCCGCATCTGAAGCTCTTTTTCGTGGCGTTGGATGGCCCGGCTGCGGGCGTCCTCGCTCACTTCGGTCACAATAAATTGGGCGAAGTAGAGCACCCGCTCCAGATAGCGGGGGCTGATATTCAGCAGCAAACCCAGACGGCTGGGCACACCTTTCACATACCAGATGTGGCTGACAGGCGAGGCCAATTCGATGTGGCCCATGCGCTCCCGGCGCACCCGGCTGGGCGCAACTTCCACGCCACACTTGTCACAGACAATGCCTTTGTAGCGCACACGCTTGTATTTACCACACGAGCATTCCCAATCTTTGGTCGGTCCAAAGATGCGCTCGCAAAAGAGGCCGTCCCGCTCAGGCCGCAGGGTGCGGTAGTTGATCGTTTCGGGTTTGGTTACTTCGCCATAGCTCCATTCACGGATCTGCTCGGGCGAGGCCAGGGAAATGCGGATTGCATCGAAATCGCGTACTTCCATTCGTGGTTCTCCTATCAGATGACCGGGCGACAAGGTGTCCAGGTGACAAAGTGAAGTGCGTTGCCGCTATTTCACCTTGTCACCCCTTCACCCTGTCATCTTGTCAAGTCTTATTCGCTGCTGCGGCTCATTGGGCTGGGAATGTTCAGGCTAAAGCCAAGTCTGGGTAGACGTTCGGTCTCTTCGTCCTTGCCAAACTGGATTATCTCGTTTTTGTCGTTGATCACCTCCACCGACAGGGCGAGGCTCTGCAATTCCTTCACCAGGACACGGAAGCTGGCCGGTACGCCAGGGCTTTGGATCGGCTCCCCCTTCACAATGGACTCGTAGGTCTTTACCCGGCCCGTTGTGTCGTCGGATTTAATGGTCAGCATCTCTTGCAGGGTGTAGGCCGCGCCATAGGCTTCCAGCGCCCACACTTCCATCTCGCCAAAGCGCTGGCCGCCAAACTGGGCCTTACCACCCAGGGGCTGCTGGGTAACCAGACTGTAGGGGCCAGTGCTGCGGGCATGAACCTTGTCCTCGACCAGGTGATGCAGTTTGATCATCTGCACAATCCCCACTGTCACCGGGGAGTCGTAGGCGTCGCCGGTCTTGCCGTCGAAGAGCTTCTGTTTGCCAGTGATAGGCAGCGGCCACTCGATCTTGCGGCTGTATGCCGCGGCAGCGGCTTCCAGCGCCTCGCCGGTCAGATCGCCCGGATCGGCTTCGTAGTAGACCATCCATTCCCGAATGGAAACATCTTTGGCAAAAAGGTTGCTCACATCCGTCACGCGGGATGTGCCGTGCAGGGGCGGCATTACAGCATCCGGCTCGTAGCCCCGTTCCTTCAGCCATTCCCGCAGAACCGAATGGCGGGCGTAGACCGTTTCATAGAAAATCCGCTCCGGGTCGTAGCCCAGGGGTTCCAACCAGTGCAGCAGATAGATGCGGCGGGCATCGGCGTCGTCCATCAAGCCATTCGGGTCCATCCCCTGCTCGTGAACGTACTTCCAGGCCCGCTGGGAAGCCACCTGCCAGGCCCGGTCGATCAGCCAGGCGCGGCCCAACTCAGCGTCGATCTCATCTTCCTTGGCCCCGTCAAAAACAGGCGTTTCCGCAAGGAAGCCCAGGCGCAAGGCAGCCCAGCCCAGATGGGTTTCCAGAATCTGGCCGATATTCATACGGCCCGGCACACCCAACGGGTTGAGAATAATATCCACTGGTGTTCCGTCGGCCAAGAAGGGCATATCCTCCACCGGCACAACTTTGGAGATAACGCCCTTGTTGCCGTGGCGACCAGCCATCTTGTCGCCTTCAGTCAGGCGACGGCGCTGAGCGATGCTCACCCGCACCATCATTTCCACACCGGCGGCCATGTCCTGGTGGTCTTCACGGGTGAAGACCCGCACATCCACCACCTTGCCACGGGAACCGTGGGGCAGGCGCAGGGAGCTATCTTTGACTTCCCGCGCCTTTTCGCCAAAGATGGCCCGCAACAGCTTCTCTTCCGGTGTCAGTTCGGTCTCGCCCTTGGGCGTAATCT
This sequence comes from Litorilinea aerophila, assembly GCA_945905745.1. Classification (GTDB taxonomy): domain Bacteria; phylum Chloroflexota; class Anaerolineae; order Caldilineales; family Caldilineaceae; genus JACQGT01. The sequence continues at coordinate 5,001 of CAMDQF010000018.1, read as the reverse complement.
TGCCGACCAGAATATCTCCAGGGGTCACTTCGGCGCCGATGCGAATGATGCCTTCCTCATCCAGGTCTTTCAGCGCTTCTTCGCCCACATTGGGGATGTCCCGGGTAATCTCTTCCGGCCCCAGCTTGGTCTCGCGGGCTTCAATCTCGTACTTCTCGATATGAATCGAGGTATATTTGTCGTCCTGTATCAGCCGTTCACTGATCAGAATGGCGTCTTCGTAGTTGCCACCTTCCCAGCTCATATAGGCAACCAGCACATTCTGGCCCAAGGCCAACTCGCCGTTCTCCGTGCTGGAGCTATCGGCCAGCACAGCACCCTTGTCCACATAATCGCCCTTGAAGACGACCGGGCGCTGATCGATGCAGGTGCTCTGGTTGCTGCGGTTGTACTTGCGCAGGGTGTAGGTGCGCAGAGTTCCGTCATCCTCCTGGACAACCACCTCGTGGCCGACCACACTGACCACTTCGCCGGCGTTTCTGGCAACCACCACCTGGCCCGAGTCCACCGCGGCCTGGTATTCCATACCCGTGCCCACCAGGGGCGCTTCGGGCCGCACCAGCGGCACAGCCTGGCGCTGCATATTAGAACCCATCAGCGAGCGATTGGCGTCGTCGTGTTCCAGGAAGGGAATCAACGCAGCCGAGACGCCCACAATCTGCTTGGGCGACACGTCCATATATTCGATGCGCTCTGGTTCCTCGAAGCGGAACTCTTCCGCCCGGCGCGCCGAGGGGCGGGCGTTGAGGAACTGGCCCACTTTGTCCAGAGCTGACGAAGCCTGGGCGATGGAGGAGCGCTCCTCCTCGTCCGCGTTCAGATAGGAAAATTCCGTGCCAACAAAAGGCCGCACCCGAACCTCTTTCAGGTCGGTCAGGGCGGCGATGCGGGCTGCGATTTCGGCTGTCACCTCCGTGCCCTTCTCGGCGATCACCTGCCCACTTTTGGGGTCGCTGATCTCCTGGTTCAGTTCGTGGCCGATCAGGGCATCTGCCCGGTTCTCCACCACCTTATAGACTTTGCGGTAGGGCGTCTCGATGAAGCCAAAATCGTTGACACGCCCGTAAGAAGCCAGAGAGCCGATCAGACCGATGTTGGGGCCTTCGGGTGTTTCGATGGGGCAGATGCGCCCGTAGTGGCTGTAGTGAACGTCGCGCACATCAAAGCCCGCCCGTTCCCGGCGCAAACCGCCCGGCCCCAGCGCGCTCAGACGGCGCTTGTGGGTCAGTTCGGCCAGAGGGTTGGTCTGGTCCATAAACTGGCTGAGCTGGCTGCCGCCGAAGAATTCTCGGGTTGCCGCCACCACAGGGCGAATGTTGAGCAGGCTCAACGGCGTCACATGTTCCGGGTCCCGGATGGACATACGCTCGCGCACCACCCGCTCCATACGCAACAGACCAATGCGCAACTGATTCTGGATCAGCTCGCCCACGGTTTTGATGCGCCGGTTGCCCAGATGGTCGATGTCGTCGGCCTTTTCCCGGCCATTGTTGATGTCGATGATGCGTTTGATCACCGCCACCAGGTCGTCCGGAGTCAGAATCCGGGTGCTGAGAGGCGTGTCCAGATGCAGGCGGCGGTTCAGTTTGTAGCGGCCCACCCGGCCCAGATCGTAGCGGCGAGGGGTGAGCAGCAGGTTCTGCATAAAATTGCGCGCATTGTCCAGCGTGGGGGGATCGCCGGGGCGCAGCTTCTTGTAGAATTCCAGCAGCGCGTCGTCCACGCCTTTCTGGCGGTCTTCGGTCGGGTTGCTGGTGGTGTCCCTCTCCAGGGTGGATTCGATGTAGGGGTGATCCACATCGTCGTCCACATCTTTGAAAAGTTCACGAATCTCATCGTCTGTACCAAAGCCAATCGCCCGCAACAGAATTGTTACAGGCAATTTGCGCTTGCGATCCACTTTCACGCTGATAATGTCCCGGCGCGCGGTCTCAAATTCCAGCCAGGCACCCCGACTGGGAATCATCTTGGCCCCGGTCAGGTCACGGCCTGTGCTGCGATCTTCTTCAACGGTGAAATAGACACCTGGCGAGCGAATGAGCTGGCTGACCACTACCCGCTCGCTGCCGTTGATGATAAATGTGCCCGATTCGGTCATCAGCGGGAAGTCGCCCATAAAGACTTCCTGCTCGCTGATCTCGCCCGTATCGGTGTTGACCAGTTTTACCGTCACCCACAAGGGGGCCGAAAAAGTAATATCGCGAACCCGGCATTCCTCCTCAGGATATTTGGGTTCGCCAAAATGGAAGTTGCCGAAATGCATTTCCAAATTCTTGTTGAAACTGACAATCGGCGTGATTTCCTCGAGCAACTCCTTCAAACCGTCGGTTCGAAACCATTCGAAGCTATTGAGCTGAATCTCGATCAAACGAGGCAACTCAACCACATGGGGCGTGCGCGCATAGCTCTTGCGCTCTGTGCGCACTGCATTGGACCTACTGGCAACAGACTGAACCATAGTCACTCCTTCACATTTTCACCCGAAAGGCGGGTGTACCCGGCCAAGGCCACCAAAACCGTTGTCAGTCCGCACGATTCTGGCTCAAAACACAATAGGGCACTCTGCAAACTTTCCACCCACTAAAGCAGCGTTGCTGTGGAAAATTCGCATGAAGTGCCTTATAGCAACTTGTCTATCAACTTCGACGTAGCAACCTATCTCTCTCGCCCGCACAATTTTGAAAGTATATTCCCTACGTCGTCCGAAATCTGGAAGCTTCCTACCAGCTGCCCGCCGTGTCTGGAACAAGAAAAAACCCAACACCTCAATACATTCGGGTTGGGTAATACTGTCCACTCCAGGGTTTACTTCATTCAATCTGTCAAACTGCGGCGGACAAATCGATTGCCGCTTCGTAACAATCAACTATAAACACATTTCCCTATTTTGTCAAATCGCAAAACGTTCACTTTTACATGAATATTCGCACTTGACAAACCAACCTCTATTGACGTATAGTGGGAAGCAATCGATAACAAATGACTGTGAACTGGAAGAGTAGTCATCAAAGCGAACCCCAGAGAGTCCCTGCATGGTGGAAATGGGACGGTAGCGCAGGTGGTGAATGGGCCGGGGAGTCGGAAAAGCGAACAGCAAGTTTCATCTTAGTAGCTTTTCTCGGAGACGCCACCGTTATCAGGGCGCAGAGGATCGGGCCGCAAGCCCCGTCTTCGTAGAGTGAGACTGGCGCGGACGGCCCTTGTGTTTCACGCAAGGGTTTTTTGTTGCCACAAAGCGAGTTGCTCTGAGAAATTCGCCTTGTGCACAATCAGCCCAGTCTAAGCGGGGTGGCACCACGGGAGTTGTGAAAGCAGCCCTCGTCCCCAAACGCAAGGCATATGCTTTGTGTTTGGCTGGACGAGGGTTTTTTGTTATTTGGAGATTATAGAGATTAAGAGATTAGGTGATTGTTGGCATGCCCGACGCAATCTCCCAATCTCCCAATCTCCTAATCTCCTCCAAATGGAGGAACGAAGATGGCAACCTACAAACCAACGTTGGAAGCAGTGCGGGGCTTGACGGGGCAGGGCAATCTGATCCCCATCTACCGGGAACTGCCGGCCGATCTGGAGACGCCGGTGTCGGTCTTTTTGAAGCTGCGCAGTGGTGGCCCCAGCTTTCTGCTGGAGTCGGTGGAGAAGGGGGAGCAGGTGGGGCGCTACAGCTTCATCGGCGTACACCCGCCCATGAGCGCCTGCGGCGTGGGCGATCAGGTGATTATCGGCGCTGCCGGCGGACAGGAGCTGGAACGCCAGCAGGGGGATCCTCTGGAGATTGTCCGGGGGCTGCTGGCAGAACGCAAGCCCGTACAGATTCCTGGTCTGCCCCGTTTTACCGGCGGCGCGGTGGGCTACTTCGGCTACGATCTGGTGCGTTTTATCGAACGGCTGCCGGAAACTGCCCAACAGACCCTGCGCATCCCCAATCTGCTCCTGCTCTTTGCCGACAATCTGGTCGTCTTTGATCACGTCAAGCACAAACTGATCATCATCGCCAATATGCGTGTGGAGGGCGATATGCGCGCCGCCTACGCCGACGCGGTGGCGCGCATAGACAAAATCATCGCCAGCCTGCGCCAGCCGTTGACGCCGCCCCTGCCCCGTGAGTGCGCCAACGGCGCGCACTGGACGAGCAACTTTAGCCAAGCCGAGTACGAGGCCAATGTGCGCAAGGCCAAAGAGTATATCGCGGCGGGGGACATCTTCCAGGTGGTGCCCAGCCAGCGGCTCAGCCGCCCCACCGAAGCCGACCCCTTTACGATCTACCGGGCGCTGCGCATGCTCAACCCGTCGCCCTATCTCTTCTTCCTGGACTTCAACGGCGTGGCCGGGGTGGCCGAGGCGTCGGGCACAGACGAACCGATCCGCATCATCGGCTCCAGCCCGGAGATGCATGTGATGTTGGAGGACGGCACCGCCTATCTCCACCCCATCGCGGGGACACGCTGGCGCGGCAAGAGCGAAGCCGAGGACAACGCGCTGGCTGCCGAGCTGTTGGCCGATCCCAAAGAGCGGGCCGAGCATGTAATGCTGGTGGATTTGGGGCGCAACGATCTGGGCCGGGTCTGCGAATACGGCTCGGTGACTGTGCCGGTGATGATGCAGGTGGAGCGCTACAGCCACGTCATGCACATTGTCAGCGATGTGCGCGGGCGCATCCAGCCCCAACACGACGCCATCAGCCTGCTCAAAGCCACCTTCCCCGCGGGCACAGTCAGCGGCGCGCCCAAAGTGCGGGCGATGGAGATCATCGAAGAGTTGGAGGGCACACGCCGCGGTCTCTACGCCGGCGCGGTGGGCTACATTGACTACGACGGCACGATGGACACCTGCATCGCCATCCGCACGATTGTAATGCAGGGGAAGGTGTGCAATTTGCAGGCGGGCGGCGGCGTCGTCGCCGACAGCGACCCCACATCGGAATACAACGAAAGTTGGAACAAAGCGAGAGCACTATCAGTAGCGGTCGATGAAGCCGAGAAGGGATTGTGAGATGATGGG
>CAMDQF010000017.1 GCA_945905745.1 Litorilinea aerophila | reverse complement strand
CTTCGCCGGGAAAGAGGGCTTCAAAGAGCGCTCCCCCCATTGCACGTGCGGTGGCGACTTCGTTGACAAAAGTATTCACACTGGCTGGCGCGGGCTTGATCACTTTGACATTGCGGAGGTTCGACCCTACCCCACGGACTGTTTCCAGCGTTTGCAGAGTCTTGCGAAAGGCTGGATCGTTCAGATTGAGTTGCAGGCTGGCGCTGGCCTCTCCGTCGGGTGATTGGGTCACTCGGACGGGGTAGCCGCTGGCGTCTGGGGTGTCGATGCGCAGGTCGAAGTTGAGATAGTCCATCGCGGGCCAGGTGGCGGGTGGATGACAGGTAGCTGTCATTATGGGGCAAAGGGGGTTTTGGCGCAAGGGGGGAAAGCGGGGCGTAGTCCGGCCGTTTTAGCGCCAGGCGGCACGCACGATTCCGGTCCGCCCGAAAACTGAAATCACCCGTCCTCTCGCCCCGCTGGACATCCCCACCCCCTGTGCTACAATACCCATCATTCGGCTGCAAGACCGTTGACTCCACTACCCTTCTGCTAAAGGAGACTCCCCCAATGAAAATCGCCCGCATTGACCAATTCTTTCCCCGCCCGCGCACCCGCCTGGTGAAGATCAGCACCGACAACGGGCTGGTGGGCTGGGGCGAGACGACGCTGGAGGGCAAGCCCAAAAGCGTACACGCCGCGGTGGAGGAGCTAGCCGATTATCTGATCGGCAAAGACCCGCTGCGCATCGAACACCACTGGCAGCACATCTACCGCTCGGCCTTCTTCCGCGGCGGCAATGTGCTGATGACCGCGCTCTCTGGCATTGACCAGGCCCTGTGGGACATCGCCGGCAAATACTACGACGCACCGGCCTATGCGCTGATGGGCGGTGCGGTGCGGGATCGCATCCGGGTCTACGCCCACTGGGGCATCCGGGATATGACAGACGAGGGGCTGGCCGCGTCCAAAGCGCGGCTGGAACATCTGCAAAAGAGCGGCTACACCGCCTACAAATCGGGGCCAGGGGGTAAATGGCGTGCCCACGAACCGCCTGCGGTGATTGATGCATTTGTCGAGCAGGCCTATCTCATGCGCGAGTGGGTGGGGCCAGAGGTGGAACTCTGCTTCGACTTCCACGGCAAAATGACACCGGGGCTGGCGATTGAAATCTGCCACGAACTGAAGGGGATGCGCCCGATGTTTGTGGAGGAGCCTGTGCCCCAGGAAAATGTGGACGCGCTCAAACAGGTCTCGGATCACGTACCCTTCCCGATTGCCACGGGCGAGCGGCTGCTCAGCCGCTGGGAGTTCCGCCAGGTCTTCGAGAAGCAGGCAGTCAGCTACATCCAGCCCGATGGCTCCCACGTGGGCGGCATCAGTGAACTGAAGCGGGTAGCCAATATGGCCGAGGTCTACTATATGCACATTATGCCCCACTGCGCCATCGGCCCGGTGGCCCTGGCCGCGTGTATGCAGGTGGACGCGGTGGTGCCCAACTTTCTGGTCCAGGAGCAGGTGGATTTCAGTCTGGGCGCGGGGCTGGTGGAGGAGGATTGGAAAGTCGTCAACGGCTACATCGAGCTGCCCACCGCGCCGGGACTGGGTTTTGCCATCAACCGGGCCGAAGCCGAACAGAACCGCGAGTATGCGGAGGAATTGGGCGGCGAATACTTCTATGCGCAGGACGGCAGCGTGGCGGATTGGTAGCCCTGTTGTGCTAAAATGGGGGATATAGCCAACGATGAGGGGAGTAGCCCAATGAGCGAATTTCAATACTACGAATGGCAGATCATTGACCGACGGCTCACTGCCCAAGAGCAAAATGCAGTTGGCAAATTGTCCAGCCATATCGACGTGACCGCCACCCGCGCCCAAGTGGACTACAGTTGGGGCAGCTTCAAACACAACCCAAAGAAAGTGCTGGCCGACTACTTCGACGCCTTTCTCTACCAGGCCAATTGGGGCAGCAACCAATTGGTCTTCCGCTTCCCCGCCCGTCTGCTCGATGCCAGCGCGGTCGAAGCCTACTGTCTGGATGACTACATTTCTCTGGAACGAATGGGCGAATACTACATTCTGGACATCGAACTCAATGACGAAGATGGCCGGGATTGGATCGAACCCGGCGGGGAATTGAGCGGGCTGCTGCCTCTGCGCAATGCCATTCTGCAGGGGGATTATCGCTCCCTCTACCTGGCCTGGCTGCACGGAACCAGCTTGCAATACGAAGGGGAGCTTCACGAGGAGTTGGTGGAGCCGCCCCTGCCCCCCGGTCTGGACAGTCTGGACACAACGCTGAACAACTTCGTCGAATTCTTTGGAATCGACGAATATCTGGTTGAGGCCGCGGCCAAAGGCGGCCCCTCTTTGCCCCAAAGCCCCAGCCCAGAGCAATTGGGCAAAGCCATCGGGCAACTCTCCCGAGCGGAATGTGACGACTTTCTCCTGCGTCTGTTGCAAGGCGAAGCGCTGGTCCAGATCGATTTGCAGCGTCGGCTGGAAGCGTTGCTGGGCAGTGGGACGTCGGCTGCCGCTCCGGCCCAGCGGAGATTCAGTGAACTGTTGGAGGCGCGGGATGCGGTGGCGGAAGCCGAGACCCAACGCCTTTCTCTCCTGGCCGCGGAGCAGAAGCGGCGGAAGATGGAAGCACTGACCGGTCAGCAGGAAGCCAAGTGGACGGAAGCCCTGCGCTTGATAGAGCTGGGCCAGGCCAAGGCCTACGACGAAGCCGTGGACATCCTGCGTGATCTGCGCGATTTGGCCGAATACCAGCAGCGCAGTGCGACTTTCCAGGCCCAGATACAAAAGGTACACAAGCAGTATAGCCGCCGCTCTGCACTCTTGACCCGTCTGCGCCGGGCCGGGCTGGAATGACAATTCTGCTTAATAAGCAGCTTTGAAAAGGGGATTTACATGCAAAAGACCATCGGAGTTAGCGAATTGCAGACCGATCTGCACGGTGTCGTAAATGAGGTAATTGCGCAACAAATACCTTACATCCTGACATTGCGTGACCAGCCAGAAGCGGCGCTGATACCGTATGCAGAATTCTTGCGCTTCCTCATTTGGAAAGAGGATGAGATTCTGGCCGAATTTGATGCGGTTCTGTCCGAACTAGCCGAAGAAAATGCTGTTTATACGGTTGATGAGATTGAAGCTGATATAGAAGCGGCCATTGCAGAAGCGAGATCGATTGCGCTGTGAAAATAGTTCTCGACACAAATGTGCTGATCAGCGCAGTCATACGGCCACAGGGTGGCGCTGGTGTTGTATTGCAACGACTACGCCAGCGCGATTTCATCGCTCTGATCAGCCGATCAACCCTGTCTGAATTGGCTGCTGTTCTGCATCGGCCGCGGCTACGCGCAAAGTATCATTTGACGGATCGACGCATTCGTGCCGTGTTGCGGGTTATTGTGTTGCGAAGCGAGCTATTGCATCCACAACGAAAAATCAGAGTCTGTCGCGATCCCAAAGATGATCAGTTTTTGGAAATTGCCCTGGCCGGCAAAGCCGATGCGATTGTCAGCGGTGACGCCGATCTGCTGTCGCTCCATCCATTCGAGGGCATCCCAATTATTCCGCCATCGCTCTTTCTGTCCTGGCTGGAAGACCAAAATCAATAGAGGAAGACCACTCAATGCAAGCCTTTGCTCTGAACGATCTGCTGGCAGCCCGGACTGATTCCGGCAAACTCTACCACGAATTTCTGCGGGTCCCGGCCCTGAGTGCAGGCATCTACGGGTTGGCTGCCGGCGCGGTCGATAGACAGAGTCCCCACGACCAGGACGAAATCTACTACGTCATCAGCGGGCGTGCCCACTTTCGCGCTGGCGACGAAGACCGCCCCATCCAGCCCGGCGACACCCTCTATGTGGCCGCGCAGGTCCCCCATAAATTTCACACGATTACCGAAGAGCTGACCCTTCTCGTCTTCTTTGCACCGGCGGAGGGATGACGGGGTGAAAAGATGACGGGGTGACAAATGGCAACCTGCCACCGGTGTAGGGCCGGTCGCTGACGCTCCCGGTACGGAACACCTGCCACCTGCCACCTGCCACCTGCCACCTGCCACTTTCCACCTGCCACTTTCCACTTTCCACTCCGGAGTCCCTCTTGACCAAATACGCCTATTTCCACAACGCCATCGTCCCGATTGAACAGGCCAAAGTCTCGGTGATGACCCAAACCTTCAACTATGGCACGGGCTGCTTCGGCGGCATCCGGGGCTATTGGAATGATGAACGGGAGACCCTCTACGTCTTTCGCATCCGGGAGCACTTCACTCGCTTTCTCAACAGTGCCAAAATGCTGCTGATGAAGCTGAACTACACCCCTGACGATCTGGCCGCGATTACCGTCGATCTGCTCAAGGCCGAGGGCTGGCGACAGAACTGCTACATCCGCCCCGTGGCCTACAACGGGGATGAGACGATTGCTGTGCGCCTGCACGACCTCCACGCCGCGGTGACGATTTTCACGATTCCTCTGGAAAACTTCCTGCCCACCGAAGGTTTGCGGGTGGCGACCAGCAGTTGGCGGCGGGTAGACGACACGGCCATCCCGGCCCGGGGCAAAATCATCGGCAGCTATGCCAACAGTGCGCTGATCAAAAGCGAGGCCCAGCTCAACGGCTTCAACGATGCGATTGTGTTGAATCAGGACGGCCACGTCTCCGAGGGCAGCGCGGCCAACTTCGCCATCATCCGGGATGGGGTACTGATCACTTCGCCCGTAGAGAGCAACATTCTGGAAGGCATCACCCGCCGCTCGATCCTGCATCTGGCCGAGGCAGAGATGGGTTTGCGGGTGATCGAGCGGCAGATCGACCGCAGCGAAGTCTACCTGGCCGACGAAGCCTTCTTCTGCGGTACAGGCGCACAGGTGGCCCCGATTATTTCTATCGATCACCGGGCCATCGGCAACGGAGAAGTCGGGCCGCTGGTCAAGGAAATGCAGTCGCTCTTCTTTGCCATTGTGCGTGGGCAGAACGAAAAATATATGGACTGGTTGACGCCGGTAAAGAACTGATGATGAGATGCGGGGATGATGGCGCACGTTTCCCTCCTCCTCTCAGCATCTCATCACCCTGCACTGTCAATATTCACCCCTGAAAGGACGAGTTTTCTATGCCCTCCCCCATCATCGCCCACGGACTCGAAGGCGTCATCGCTGGCAGCACACGCCTGAGTCGTGTGGACGGACTGGCTGGCGAGCTGATTATCGCCGGCTATCCCCTGGAAGAGATCGCGGCCAACGCCTCCTTTGAGGAGACGACTTTCCTGCTCTGGAACGACCGCTTGCCTGATGCGGCGGAATTAGCCGATTTCCAGCAGAGGCTGGCTTCTCTGCGCGCCCTGCCCGAAGCCACGGTGGCACTGCTTCGGGCTGTGGCAGCGGAGAAGACACCCCCGATGGACGCATTGCGCATGGCCGCAGCCACCCTCTCCCTGGGCAGTGTCGAGGGCGATGCCAACGAAGCCACCGCGCTGGTGGCCCGCTTCCCGACGGTTGTAGCGGCCTATTGGCGTCTGCTCCACGGCGCAGAACCCGTGACCCCCGACCCGGCTCTGGGCCACGCAGCCAACTATTTGTATATGCTCAACGGCGAAGGTCCCACGGCTGCCCAGGCCAGGGGTGTGGAGACCTACCTGAACACTGTCATCGACCACAGTTTCAACGCCTCCACCTTCACGGCCCGGGTGATTACGGCCACCGCTTCCGATCTGGTCTCGGCCATCACCGGTGCGGTGGGCGCGCTGAAGGGTCCCCTGCACGGGGGCGCGCCCGGTCCTGCGCTGGATATGGTTTTCGAAATCGGCCAGGCGGATCGGGCCGAGGCGTATCTGCGCGCCAAACTAGAGCGGGGTGAGCGGCTGATGGGCTTCGGCCACCGGGTCTACAAAGTGCGGGACCCGCGTGCCGATGTGCTTTCTGCCGCGGCAGAAAAGATGTACCTGGCGGGCGGGGATATGCAGTTGTACGAACTGGCCCGTTCTGTAGAAGAAAAGGCCGTGGCTCTGCTGGCTGAATACAAGCCGGGACGCAAACTACAGACGAATGTGGAATTCTATACTGCGCTTCTGCTCCACGGCCTGGGGCTGAAAACGGCCCTCTTCACCCCCACTTTCGCGGTGGGCCGCGTGGCCGGTTGGACAGCCCACTGTCTGGAGCAGCGGGCCGAGGGACGGCTCATTCGCCCTGGCTCCGATTATCACGGCGGGCTGGGACGGCAGTGGACCGCTATTTCCGAAAGGGGGTAATTGTCACATGTCGAACCCTTTGCCCAAACTCTATGGACCCTACGGCAGCGCAGCCATCGCCTATGCGGATCAGTTCCCAGCCTATGGGGTGAACGCGGCCTGGTTTCATATGTTCGATGAAACGGCTTTTGCGGCCTGCACCCGGGCCGGTATCGCGGCCTGTGTGGAGTTCAAAGTCTTCCGCGCCGACTTTGCCCAACACCCGGAGCTGATCCCCATCGGCGCGGACGGCCAACCCATCCGTTATGGGCGACTGGTGCAGGGCGTCTGTCTCTCGAAGCAGTGGTTTCTGGACTATACCGAGGAGAATTTGCTGGCTGGGGTGCGGGCCTTCCAGCCGGCGGGCATCTGGCTGGACTATCTGACCGGCGCTGGCTGGTTTGAGGAACCCCAGCCAGATTTGCAGGAACACTGCTTCTGCGTCGACTGCATCGCGGACTTCTGCAATAGTACCGGCATTGACGCCACCGCGCCCGCTGAGATTCTTGCGCGCCACCAAACGGCGTGGAACCGCTACAAATGTGAGCGTGTCGCCCGCTTCGGCGCGCGCTATGCGGGGATCATCCGCCGCCATCTGCCCGGCTGTGTGATTGGGGCCTATATGTGCCCGTGGAGACCGGCCGAGTTCGACGGCGCGCTGACCCGCATCTTCGCCCAGGACTACAACCTTCTCGCCCCTTCCATCGACATCTTCACGCCGCTGATTTATGTCAAAAAAAGTGGGCGACAACCGGCCTGGGCGCGGGAAGTATTGGAAGCCGCGCCGGGTTTTGTTCCGGCGGATCGTCCGGTTCAACTGATTCTCGACGCCCTGGATTTCCCCGCTAGCCTCGACACGACTGTCGAATCATCCATCCCCAGCTACGGGCTGCAAATGTTCTCCGGTGCGGAGATCTTCCGCGATCCGGCCAAAGCCGCCATTTTTGCTGCTGCGCTGGAGCAGATACAGAAGGCAGAGTAAAACGCGAAGACGCAGAGGCACAAAGATTCTCCAAAATTCTTTGCACCTCTGCGTCTTCGCGTTAAAAAAGCCTACCGAATCAGCGCGCGGCCGCGGTCTGGCGCACTACCTCGTCGATCTGGTCCAGATGGCTGGCGTCGTGGGAGAGACCGCGCAGGAAGCGGCCCACAGCATTGAGGGGCGGGGTGGTTCCCCGTGCAGGGACAGTCACGTCCAAATAGGGTGCGTCCGGCCAAACGTCCAACATCGCCAGACGCATCCGCCTGCTCTCTTCCAACCGGTGGCGGCATTGGGCAATCGTCGTCACACTCTCCCAGAGGATTTCGCTGCGGCTGCGCCCATCGCGCACAATGCCCCGCGCCATCTCGGCGGCGATAAATGCGCCCTCCTCGGAAGAAGCCGTTACGTGAACAATCAGATGGCCCAGGTTCCAGGAGATGTTGCGGTCGGCTTCATTGGAAGCGTAGGGATCATCCGCGCCCAGATCGGCTGGCGTAAAGACCACATCGGCATCGTTGGCGCTGGCAATCTGGGCCAGTTGATGATCTACCATTTCATTGGTCAGGTCCCGCAGGTCAGCGACAGTCAGACCGACAGCCAGATCGGCTATCGTCTTCTCGCCCCGGCGTACAGCAGCAAAATCAAGCATCTGGAGAACTCCTGTGAGAATTGAAATGGAAGAATACTAAAACGGTAAAGCGGATAGTACCCCACAAGCACCGAATACGACAAGTCGCTGTTGTGTCCGTTCTGCCTTTGGGAAGCGACCAAACCACTCTCTTTAGGCCCGTGTGATATACTTTTGGCATGCGTATTGGCCCTGCTGCTTTTCCCGGAGAGACATATGACCTTCAGTCCGCCTGAAATGACTGCCCCTCTGATAGAGAGACCCCCGGCCCGGCGTTGGCCCGCTGTGTTGGGCTATGTGCTGATGCTGCTGGTTCTGCCCATCGGTTTTGCCCTGGGCGGGGAAGCAAACTCCTTTGCGTCTACAGGGATTCTCTACATTCCCTTTGTGCTGCTGGCGCTGTTGGCCTATTGGGGGCTGGCGCACGACGCAGCCAAAATTCTGGCTGTGCTCTGGTGGCTGGGACTGTTGGGACTGGCTGGGTTGGGAGTGACCAGTTTTACGCTGCTGGCTTCCAGCGGGATCGACCCCAATGCCCTGAGCAACGGTGGCGGGCTGGATGGCGTGAATTGGGGGATCATCGGTGGCATCGTTGGTATCTCTGCCATCGGCCTGCTGTTGGGGATTGGCGCGCTCCTGCCACCTGTGCGTCGGATGGCCAGCCGGGTGCTGCCTCTGGACCCGGATTCGTTTGTACACGGAATGGCCCTGGCGCTGGTGGTCAGTCTGTCGCTGATTTTGCTGGCCCCCCTGATCGTCACCGGGCTACCGCCGCTGCTCTCCGACGCCTTTATGCAGATGGCCGAGAGCACCGGTGCGCTGGATGCCCAGAGCAATCTGCTGGCGACGGTCTATGTGTTGGTGTGGACGGTTCCTCTGGCGATCTTGGCCGTGGGCTACGGGGTGCGCCGGGATTTTATCGCCAGCCTGCGCCGATTAGGCTTTGTGCGCCCCACTCTCCAACAGGTGGCAATAGGCCTTATGGTGGCGGTTGTGCTGGTCTTTGCCGCCTCCTATCTGGACAAAGCCATCGGTCTGCTGTGGGAAGCGCTGGGCTGGCCGCGTACAGACGGCGAAGCCTTCAGTAAACTGATCGCCTTTGCCTTTACGCCGATCGGGGCGATTGTGCTGGGCATCAGCGCTGGGTTGGGGGAGGAGTTGGGCGTGCGGGGTGTTCTGCAACCCCGGCTGGGGATTCTGCTTTCGAATCTGCTCTTTGCCAGTCTCCACGCGCTGCAATACGGCTGGGATGGGGTGCTGGTTGTCTTTCTGCTGGGTGCGGTCTTTGGCGTGCTGCGCAACCGCACCAATACCACCACCAGCGCCATCGCTCACGGGTTCTATGATTTTCTGCTGGTGATGATGGCTATCTACGGGATTTCGATCTGATGAAAAGCGGACGCAGATTTGCGCAGAAAGAAGTGATCTGCGCTGATTTTTATCAGCGTCAACCATTCTTTTCAGCGTCATCTGCGTCCCGCATTTTCAAAACAGTTCTCCATGCGCTCTCGTGCGCCACGGGGGATGAAAAGCGGAACGCAGATTTGCGCAGATTTTATCAGCGTTGATCAATTCAATCAGCGTCATCAGCGTCCTGTTTTCAGGGCAGGCCTCTACTGGATATCCCCTGCATCGAATTTCGTCTGTTAACCAATCGCTTTCCTCTCCTTCATTATTCGTTAACAGGGGCTCTCTATACTGCGGGATAGACAGTTTACCTATCCATGCAGTACACAGGAGACCCAATGCATACAGCTACACAACCTCACTTGAACGATACAGACGTAAGCCATTTCTTGCACCAACACCAGATCGACTCTTTCAGCAAAGTCTGGTTTCTGCTCTTCCTCTGGCAACGCAGCGAACAGTCGATCAGCCGGACCTTTGCCCACATGGCTACCTTTTCTGACGAGCGGACCCTCGACGAGACTATCGGCGAACTGGAGAAAGCCGGACTGCTCACTTTGCAAGATGGCAAATGTGCGTTGCGCCGAGAATCAGCCATCGAAACAGGACTCAGCGCGCTGCTAACAGCCTATGAAGACCCCGTAGCCCGTCAGCAAATGCTGAGCCGACTCTACCGACGCACAACCCTTCGCGACGATTGATTTGGTTGTTTCCATCCGATCCGCAAGCCACCATTGGCCAGCCCAACTTGAAGTGCAATTCACCGGAGACGCCAAACGGCGTGCCGGTTCTTTTTTTGTGGGAAAGATGCGGGTATAATAGGCGCACCCGGCAGTTGTCAGCGCAGCAGAACGGATGCTTCCTTGCCCCACCTTTCCCTTCCAGCGGATTTTAGTGTCCAGCGCAAGAGTGCTGGCGAACGACGCATCCAACAGTTGCGCGGTCTGCTTGCCGATCGGCGCAATATCCTGGTGCTGATGCACAATGACCCGGACCCGGACGCCATCGCCGCCGGCTATGCCCTGGAGAGGCTGATCCGCCATCTGCTGCCCGCTGCACCCGTCACTCTCGGCCATGGCGGGATGATTGGCCGAGCCGAAAACCGCACAATGGCCCAATTGCTTGTCCCCCACGCCGTGCGCATCCCCACCTTTGAAGCCGCTGCTCTTCTGCCCGCCTACGACGCAATTCTGCTGGTAGACACCCAGCCCAGCGCCAGCAATCATCTGCTCTTCGAAATCGACTATCCGCCCGAACGGGTGATACTGGCAGCCGATCACCACCCGCCCAAGCGCAGCCAGACCCGTGCCGTCATCCACGATGTACGGCCAGAAGTGGGCGCTGCGGCTACGCTCTTGGCGGAATATGTGGCCAATGCCGAGATGGAGATAGACGCAACCCTGGCAACTGCCCTCTTCTATGGCATCAAATCCGACACGCGGGGGCTGAGTCGCCATACCACCGATCTGGACATCTGGGCCTATTCAGCCCTGCGCAACTTTGTCAGCACAGAGATGCTCAACCAGATCGAACACGTCCAGCTTCCCCGCTCCTACTTTCGGGGCATCAGCGATGCCCTGATGAATACGATGCTCTACCGCTGCGCCGAAGCGACAAAGCCAGACCCGGAAGAGAAAGACGACGACGAACAGGTCGAAAACCAGAGCGGCGCACAGCCGTGTACTGGCTACATATCGGTCAGCCTGCTCTTTCAGATGAAACGCCCGGATATGGCGTCGGAGGTGGCGGACCTGATGTTGCGTATGGAAGATGTCTCTTGGGCCATCTGCCTGGGCATTTTCGAAGATCGCCTGGTCATCTCTGTACGCGCCGACAGGCCCAATGCCCAGGCCGGGCGGCTAGTGCGTGGCATCGTCGGCAAAAACGGCACGGCGGGCGGCCATGACACAATGGCCGGCGGTCGAATTCACATACCCAATGCCAGCCCGGCCCAACGTATCGCCGAACTGCATTCCCTCGTCCCCCGGTTCCTACAGTCTCTGGGTGCGGGCGCAGCCGCCGGTTTCCTACTGTTGGACCAAAGCAGCCTATAATCACACAAGGAGCCACAAATGCCTATCAGCGCACCATCTCTGGGCGACGCCGAAGACCGCCACGACCCCCGCTTTCAGAGCGACGCAATGTACGATACCGAATCCCTCGAAATTCCCGGCCTGACGCCGGAGCAGGCCGAGACTCTCCTCAAACGGCTCGGCGCGGGCGTGGTTGATAAACTGGAGTTGGTGGAAGGCATCGGTTGGAAGGCGGGTATAGAAGCCACTGCTGACGGGGTGATCATCCACTTCCACGCCCACGACGAACTGATCGACGATCTCTTGCGTCGGTTTGAACAGCAGGCAGAGAGGGAGCGGCAATGAGTATCGCCACGGCCCGGGTTGGCAGCAACATTGCCTTCATCAAATATTGGGGGGTGGCCGACGAAACCCTCAACATTCCCCTGAGCAACTCCATCAGTATGACCTTGGCCGACGCCCACACCACAACAACCGTGGCTTGGGACGACACAGGTGTGCTGGAACGGGACATTTTTGTGCTCGATGGCGTGACCCAATCTACAGCACGCAGCCAGCGGCTCACCCGGCATCTGGACCTCC
Source organism: Litorilinea aerophila (assembly GCA_945905745.1). Taxonomy (GTDB): domain Bacteria; phylum Chloroflexota; class Anaerolineae; order Caldilineales; family Caldilineaceae; genus JACQGT01. The sequence continues at coordinate 28,169 of CAMDQF010000017.1, read as the reverse complement.
TGCGCGGGCTGGCTGGGGTAGAGTGGCGGGCCTGGGTGACGAGCGAAAACAACTTTCCCACCGCATCCGGCATCGCCAGCTCAGCCAGTGGTTTCGCCGCGCTGACTGTGGCAGGCTGCGCCGCGCTAGGGCTGGACCTGGACGCTACCCGGCTCTCCGCCATCGCCCGCCGTTCCAGCGGCTCGGCCAGCCGCAGCCTCTTCGGCGGTTTTGTGGAGTGGGAGCAGGGCAACAGTGACGCGACGAGCGTGGCCTTTCCCCTCTACGGCCCGGAGCATTGGGAGCTCTGGGATGTGGTGGCGGTGGTCAGCGGCGAGGAGAAGAAGCTGAGCAGTGCGGATGGCCATCTACTGGCCAAGACCAGCCCCCTGTTGGGTGGGCGCATCGCCCAGGTGGATGGCTGGCTGACGGAAGCGCGCCAGGCCATCGCCGAACGCAACCTCCACCGCCTCGGTCCGGTCATCGAATTGGACGCACTGGCTATGCACAGCGTGATGATGACCAGCACGCCCAGTCTGCTCTACTGGCAGCCGGGAACCCTGGAAATCTTGCAGGCCGTGCGCCTCTGGCGGGAGGAAGACGGTCTGGCCGTCTACTTTACGATTGACGCCGGGCCGAATGTCCACCTGATCTGCGAGGCAAAGAACGGGCTGGAGGTGGAAACCCGGCTGGGTCTGCTGCGCAATGTGGAACGGATTATCACCAGCCGCCCCGGCCCCGGTCCCCAATTGCTGGATGAGCATCTGATTTAAGGATACGAGCGCGCCTGACACAGATTGGGCAGAGAGGGAGCAGCAGATGTCGGAAACGTTGGAGAGCGGTCGGCGTGTGCCTGTGGAAGAGTTGCTGTCGCTGGTGGCCGATCTTTTTGTGTGCTGTGGGATGAACAGCGACGATGCCGCTCTGCTGGCCGATTCTCTCGTCTATGCCGATCTGAGCGGCATCCACTCCCACGGCGTGTTGCGCGTGCCCGAATATATCAAAAAGCTGACAACCGGCGGCGTGAACCCAACGGGCCGTCCGGCTGTGATACGGGATGTCGGCGCGTGTACGGTGGTGGACGGCGGCAACTCGATGGGCCAGGTCGGGATGGATTTCGCCACCAAACTGGTGATCGAAAGGGCCGCTGTCCACGGCATCGCGGCCGCGGGCATCCGGGGCAGCAATCACAGCGGCGCGATGGCTTACTACGCGCAACAGGCCGTAGCCCACGGAATGATCGGCATTGCCACCACCAACGCCCTGCCTACCATGGCTCCCTGGGGTGGTGCAGAGCGGATTCTGGGCATCAATCCCCTGGGCATCGCCATCCCTGCGGGTGAGGAGCGCCCGATCATCTTCGACGCGGCCTTCAGCGGCTCCTCCCACGGCAAAATTCGCATCTACCAGCAGAAGGGGTGGACGCTGCCGGAAGGCTGGGCGCTGGACCGGGAAGGCCGACCCACCACGGATCCCGCCGCGGCCATTGACGGGCTGCTGATGCCCATCGGCGGCTTCAAAGGCACAGCCCTGGCCCTGATCATGGGTGTGCTTTCGTCTATGCTCTCCGGCGCGGCCTATGGCACAGAACTGGGGGATATGGAGAACGGCCCCCGTCCCGGCCAGGACGGCCACTTCGTCGCCGCCATCCGGGTGGAAGCCTTCGAGGATTTGGACCTTTTCAAAACCCGCGTGGATCGGGCCATCCGCCAGATCCACGACTGCCGACCCGCGGCTGGCGTCGAGCGTATCTACGCGCCCGGCGAGCTGGAGTTTCTGCGCCAGGAAGAATACCGGGCACGGGGGATTCCCTTGAACGATGTGACACTGACCGATTTGAGCAGGGCCGCAAAAGGGGTAAGAATCCCTGTCGGTGCGTACGGCTGGTTGGCCGGATAGCCGACAGGGGGGCTGCCTCCGACCTGCGCGACAGCCCCCTATCACTCCGATGGGCATTCGCCAGACAGGTAAGCTCATCCGCACACCTTGCCCCATTTTTCCAAAACCGGTACAATAGCCTCAGGCCCTCTGCGCAGACGGCTTGGACACGGACACCTCCTTTTCTTGGTTTTGCTCATCTCTCTCGTCCACCTCCACGCTTGTCTGTGCCGAGGGCCATTTTGCCCACACCTCTGACCCGCCATCGACCCATCCCTTTTCCCACAAGGAGTAGATTCGTGGAATCCAACGACCCGCTGCACAATCTGTCCGTTCTCCGCTTTCTGAACGACATCGATGCCAACACACCAGGCGAAGAACGCAGCATCTACCGGGCCATCGGCGTGGAGCCGATCATCAACTGCCGGGGGACTTTTACGATCATCGGCGGCTCGGTCGAACGCCCGGAAACCCTGGCCGCCTACAAAGAAGCCTCCCGCCACTTTGTCCAATACGACGAACTGGCCGAGGGGGTGGGTCGGCGGCTGGCCGAAGTCACCGGCGCGGGTTGGGGAATGGTCTCCGACGGCTGCGCGGCGGGGCTGAAGCACGTGACCGCGGCCTGTGTCACCGGCGGCAACCCGGAGAAGCTGATCCGCATCCCCGACTTGACCGGCTTCGAGAAAACCCAAGTCATCGTCCCCGGCTTTGCCCGCAACGCCTACGACCACGCCCTGCGCAATATCGGCGTGGAATTGATAGTTGTTGAAACTCCGGCGGAATTGGCCGCGGCCATCAACCCCAAGACTGCGCTGATCTATACTGTCACCGGCTGGCGGGCTGAGCGGGACGACGCCCTCACCCTGGAAGCAATTGTGGCTGTCGCCCGGCCCGCCGGTGTGCCTGTGCTGGTGGACGCAGCCGCCGAGGACTTGACCATCCCCTGCGTCCATCTGGAGGCGGGCGCGGATGTGGTGGTCTACAGCGGCGGCAAAGCCATCTGCGGGCCACAAGGCGCGGGGCTGGTGCTGGGCCGCAAAGATATTCTGCTGGCCGCCTGGCAGGCCAGCGCGCCCCATCACGGGCCGGGGCGGGACAACAAAGTGGGGCGCGAGGAGATGCTGGGGCTGCTGGCCGCGGTGGAAGCCTGGACGATCCGGGACCACCCGGCCGAGTGGCAGGGCTGGCTGGATCGGCTGGCACTCATCGCCCGACGGGCCGAGCAGGTGGCTGGGGTGGAGACGGCAGTGGAACAGCCCACCGGCCTCAACAACCGTGCGCCGACGCTGGTCATCAGTTGGGACCCTGCATCTCTGCACATCACCGGCGAGGAGGTGGCCGAGGATTTCGCCCGCAAAAAACCCCGCATCGCCGTGGGCAACGGGGACTCCGAAGACCGGGCCGCCATCCGCATCACCCCCAGCCAGATGCAGCCGGGCAACGCCGAGATTGTCGCTGAGCGTGTCTACCGCATCCTCAGTGAAACCCGCAGCCCCCAGCCATCTCAACTGCAACCCGCCGTCGTGGACATCAGCGGCCATTGGGCGTTGACGCTGGAATACTTCACCAGCACCAGCCAACATCAGATATATCTTCAACAGGCGGGCAATTGGATCGAAGGCACGCACCACAGCGAATTTTCCCGGCAGGAGATCGCCGGGACGGTGGAGGGTGACCGGGTCAAACTGCGCAGCCGGATGGAGCAAGCCGGGGATCACATCCTCTTTCTCTTCTCCGGTCAAGTAGAGGGCGACAGTATCTCCGGTTCCGTCTTTCTGGGTGAATACTTAACGGCACGTTTTACAGCGAAGCGAACGGTCTACTCTGGCGTGCGCAAGCCGATTGCCATCCCTGGCGGCCCACCCCTGGCGACGTAGCCACCTTCACGTAGCCACCTTCCCGGAAGGTGAAGACCCGCCCTGCATCTGAAATGCACCCACCGGTTGGGATTGGTTGACAGCCGGCGAACGGCGTGATAGCATCCCAGATAGGCAGAAGAGACGCGTGGCGTCACGCGATCTGCGCTGTACGGCGCTTTGCGAGCAGAAGCGCAGACTGACAGAAAGAGGAAAAAAGTATGCCAGAGGAAAGACGAGAGCAAGAGATCGGGGAGCAGAGGCTGGCCTATGCGGTAACAGCCCCGCCTGAGATGTGGCCGGATCAACGCAACGGGCAGCCTTCCAGCGAGGAGCCAATCTCCGAGGTGGGCAAATGGGTCAGCGAGGCGGAGTACTGGGCGGACTACTACGAACATCCAGACTTCAGCTACGAGTGGAACAACGGCATTCTGGAGGAGAAACCCGTGTCCGATTTCGCCACTGTCTCCATCTATTACTGGTTTCTGACTCTGCTGCGCGCCTATTTGGAGGCGCATCCGCTGGCAAAGGTGCTGATGCTGGAGTTCGGCGTGCGCCTGGCCCTGCCCCACAAGACCACCATCCGCAAACCCGACTTTTTTGTGGTACACAACGACAATTTTACCCCCATCCGCAACGCGGACCGCAGCTACCGGGGCGTCTGTGACCTAGCCGTGGAGGCGTTGAGCGATTCAACCCGCAAGGAGAAAGAGCGGGATAGAGTAGTAAAATTTGGTGAGTACGCCGGTATCGGCATCCGCGAGTACTACATCCTCCACACCGACGAGGGCAACCAGGGCTTCTACCGGCTCAACGAATCCGGCGCGTATGAGGCGATTCAACCGGCTGCGGGTGTGATAGAGTCGGCTGTGCTGCCCGGCTTCCGCTTCCGCCTGGACGACCTGGAGAGGCAGCCCGCGTTGGAGGATCTGGCCGAAGATGCGGTCTATCAGGGCTTCGTGCTGCTGAAGTTGCAAGCCATGCGCACGCAGGCCGCGCAGGAACGGCGACGGGCTGAACGAGAACAGCAGCGGGCTGAACGAGAACAGCTACGCGCTGAACAGGCGGAAGCGGCGCTTGCACACGAACACAAGCGTGGGGAAGCGTTGCTCGCCAGATTGCGCCTCCTCGGTATTGAGGACGATAGCCTCCGATGAGATGATACCCTTTGGCCTACCTTGCCCCTTTCTTGCAAATCAGCAATCCACACCCCAGGAACACGCCATGCAACTGACCCACGTCTGGTACGAAATCCCAATGCTCACCGATGCGCCCTCCCTGCTGCCCGCAGATGTGACGCATCTCAACCCCATCCCCGGCGAGCCACCGTTGCAGAGCGCGCAGCAGGCCCAGGTCATCTTTGCCGGGGCTACTATTCCCTACACCGGCGAAGTCTTCGACAGCCTGCCCAACCTGCGTATGATTGTGCGCACAGGGATTGGCATTGACAATGTGGACGGGGACGCCGCCGCGCAACGGGGCGTCGTCTTCTGCAACACACCCGACGGCCCCACCGAATCCACCGCCGAGCACGCGGTGGCCCTGCTGATGGCTGTAGCCAAGCGAATTATTCCCGGCCATGTGGGTATGTCCGCCGGTGGCTGGCCCCCCCGCAGCGCGCTGATGGGCACGGAAATTCAGGGCAAAACCCTGGGGCTGGTCGGGCTGGGACGGATTGGCCGCCGGGTGGCGCAGATTTGCGGCGCAGGGCTGGGGATGCGAGTCGTCGGCTCGGACCCCTTCGTCTCCGCCGAGGCCGCGGCCCAAATGGGCGTGGAATTGCTCAGCCAGGACGAGGTGATCGCCCAGGCCGATTTCCTCAGCCTCCACGCACCCAATATCCCGGCCACCCACAAAATGATCAACCAGGAGTCCATCGCCCGGATGAAGAGCGGGGCCTATCTGATCAATGTGGCCCGTGGCCCGCTGGTGGATATGGACGCGGTGATCGAAGCCCTGGACAGCGGCAAGCTGGCCGGCGCGGGCTTTGACGTTTTTGACGAAGAGCCGCCCGTGGCCGACTATCCCATCCGCTTCCATCCCAAAGCGGTCCTCACCCCCCACAGCGCTTCTACCACCGACGATGGCCGGGCGCGCATCGAGCAGATGGCAGTGGCCCGGGTGCTGGAATTTTTCAGCAGGCAGCGTCCGAAGGATGTGTGCAATCCGAAAGTCTATGAGGTTGGGTTGCGGGGGTAGGGACGGGTGCTACGTACTGCGTATTGCGTTGCGCACATTTGTCGGCAGAAACATAAAGCGTGAGATCGGACGGCGATCTCACGCTTTGCGTTTCACGCCGGGTTACGCAGCTTGCAGGAGAAACTCGATTTTCAGTGCGTCAAAGGGAAAAAGAATCCGCCCGTCTTCCACCCGATCCAAAACGCCAGCGTTCAACAGGGCGGTGATGTCGCCATGCACGGCTTTCACATCCCGTTTCACCCGCCGCGCCGCCTCCCGGATGGAGAGGGGGCCTGCGCCACACAGGGCTTTGAGTAGCTCCCAACGCTTGGCACTGAGTACCTTCCAGAGCAGTTCTGGCGTAGCAAAGCTGATGCGGGCAGGTCCTTCCGGGGTCTCGGTCTGCCAGGCCAGCGCAAAATCTGCCATCGCATCGTCCGGTCTTTTTACGTCAAGGATTACGATTTTCATAATTCCACCTCGCAATATCTCGTTGAAAGTCGGCGATTAGCTTCTCCACACCCTGAAATGTGTAGCTCTGTTCCGTCTGCCCAAAGTGGCGGTGATCGCCCTTGCCCGCTTCGTTGTCATAACGCACTACACACACCTGATTGACCACATAGGCCAGCCGGTACTTGAAGTCGTGGGTCGAGCCGCGCACGGGTTCGGGTACCCGCCACAATACCAGCTCGGTGAAGGCGTTCTCCGAAAAGACGATGCGTGTGCGTAGAAGCTCAATCGCATTCATGTTGGAGATAATACCAACACAAGCGGATGTTGTCAACAAGACTGCAATCCGATTTAATGTGTGAGATCACCGTCTGATCTCACGACGTACCTCGATCCTCAATCCCTACTCTCCGATCCCCCATCCCCCGCATCCCCCGCAGCGGTGAGAAGATCAGCCAGAGCGTAGCCGCGCCGCCGATGAGCAGCCCGATGCCAATCGCTGCCCGCGACCCGATTGTCTGGCCCAGATAGCCACCCAGCAGCCCGCCCACAGGCAGGAGGAGCGCGGTGAGGAAGCGGATGCTGGCGTGCAGACGGCCCAGCAGCCGGTTGGGTGTGATGCTCTGTTGCAGACTGGTCTCGGTAATGGCGTAGATCGTCCAGGTGGCGTCCGCGGCCTGGGAGAGGACGAGAAAGGCCAGCACCAGCGCGTGCGGCCCAAAAGCCAGCACCATCAGGCTGTTGAAGACGACACCCACCAGCCGTGAGCCGATCAGCGCGCGGCCAATCCCGTAGCGCCGCGTCACCGGCCCGGCCAAGAAGGCCCCGCCCAGTGCGCTCACCCCGCCCACGCCCACAATTAGCCCCACGGCCAGGGGCGAAATGCCCAGCGTCCCCACCATATACAGCGCGTAGAGCGTGCCGATGATGCCGTTGGTGATGCTCTGGGTGGCTGCGCTGAGGAGCAGCGCACGCAATACCGGCTGGCCGAAAGCCACGGCCAACCCTTCAGCCACATCAGCCATCAGCTCTGTCACCGGGTGTTGGCTCAGGTCACGCGGCGGGGGCGGCGGCTCTGGCGTGCGGATGGCGGCCAGACTGAGGCTGGAAACGAAGAAGGAAGCCGCATCGGCCAGGAGAGCCAGGGGTGGGCTGAACAGTTGCACCAGCAGCCCGCCGATACCCGGCCCGCCGATCTCCGCCACAGAGTCGCTGATGCTCAGTTTGCTGTTGCCCTCCACCAACTGCTCAGGTCTGACCAGCGCAGGCAGATAGGCGGGCCAGGCCAGATCAAAGAAGAGTCCCAGCAGACTGACCAGCGCCGCCACCCAATAGAGTTGGCCCATCCCCAACACGCCGAGCAGGGCCGCGGCGGGAATGGTGAGCAGCAGCAGCCCCCGGCCCAGATTGGCGGCGATCAGCAGCGGACGACGGCGCAGACGGTCCACCCAGACCCCGGCCAGCAGACCGCAGATCAACACCGGCAGGGCGTCGGCAACGGTCAGCCAGCCCAGTTGCACCGGCGACGCGCCCAGCGTGAGGATGGCGACAAATTGCAGGGCCGTGCCGCCGATCTGCGAGCCGAGCAGCGAGACGCTCTGCCCGCCCCACAGCCAGAGGAAGTCGCGCTGTTGCCATAGGGTGGGAGGGGGTGGAAGATCGGTCATTTTCGACCACTATTCTTCTGCGCGTAACTTTGTGCGCACAAACGAGAGAAATTGACGGAGGGCAGTTTCGGGGTCAGCGCTAATCCAACTTTCTACGGCGTTTGCTTCACTGCCGTTATGGAAATGCGCCGGATAGGTAGAGAGATTCTTCCACCCCTCGTAAGGGGCGTTGTCGTGACGATAGATCATTCCATCAATGGCTCGCCGCTCCCAATGATAAGAATAACGACCGAACAGTTTCAATGAGTACCAGATATCCACGAAGCTTTCTTCGTACAGGCTGATCCGCAATTGGTTGATATCCAGCAGAAATACTTCTGCAACCAAATCTCGGAATTCAGTTTCCGCGATCCAAGCGAGATCGCCTGTGTTGACTACGTTCATTCCAACGTCTCAATCAGTTCGTTCAATCGGTCTTGTTTATATTGTAAGTGATCGAGACTCTGATAGTCGCGCCAGCTTTCGGCCTCCTCAATCTGACCTGCCTCGTATCTTTCCTCCATCTCTTGTACAGAAGAAATCCCATAGCGGCCTGTAATTTCAAAAATCTTGGCGTTGATCTCGCGCAGCCGGCGGTTCAGCAACAAGCGCAACCCTTCCACCATCAACTGCTCAGTTGTCATCTGAAGTTCTTGCGCGGCCGAACCAATCACAGAATCGATGGTCGCAGTCATAAGACTTCCTTTCTGTTGAAATCACACGAACGTCCGCATTATTCTACTGCTTTTGCGTACCATCTACCAAACCCGTTCGCCACCCACTCTTGAACCATTATACCACGAAAATTCGGATTGACACTCCGAATTTTCGTGGTATAATCGGTGTATGCTACTCAACCGACCGCTCTACCTCCAACAATTGTCTACGGCGCTCACTCGTTCTCCGATTGTGGCTCTCCTGGGGCCGCGCCAGGTGGGCAAAACTACGCTGGCGCGTCTCTCGCTCCAACAAAGTGGAGCGACCTATTTCGATCTCGAATCCCCCGTAGATCGACAACGGCTGCAGAATCCAGAACTGGTGCTTGGCGCGCTGGAAGGGATTGTCGTCATTGATGAGATTCAGAATATCCCACAATTGTTCAGCGTACTCAAGGTTTTGGTGGATCGCCCGCAGAATCAGGCGCAATTTCTCATTCTCGGCAGCGCCTCTCCGCATATTCTGAAAAATGTCTCGGAAACGCTGGCCGGCCGAGTGGAATTCATTGAACTGACCGGTTTTGACCTCTCCGAAACCGGGGCGTCGGAATGGCGGAATCTGTGGGTGCGGGGTGGCTTTCCACGTTCCTACCTGGCCACATCCGACGCCAACAGCGCGGCTTGGCGCGAAGGCTTTATCCGCACATTTCTGGAGCGGGATATCCCAGAATTGGGCATATCCATCCCATCCGTCGCCATGCGCCGCTTTTGGTCAATGCTGGCCCACTACCACGGCCAGACCTGGAATGCTTCCGAGTTGGCGCGCAGTTTGGGTCTCTCGGACAAGACCGTGCGCTCCTATTTGGATATTCTCACGGGGACGTATATGGTGCGCCAGTTGCAGCCCTGGTCGGTGAATCTTGGCAAACGACAGGTGAAATCACCCAAAATTTATCTGCGCGACAGCGGTATTCTGCACAGTCTGCTCTATCTGTCCGATTGGGAAACGCTGCTCGGTCATCCCAAAGTAGGGGCGTCCTGGGAAGGCTTTGTCATAGAGCAGGCCATCCAGCTTCTGGCGCTGCCAGAGGCCTATTTCTGGGCCACCCATAGCGGCGCAGAGGCGGACCTGGTTTTTTTTCATCGCGGCAAAAGCTACGCGATCGAAGTCAAGTTTTCAGAAACGCCGACTATCACCCGCTCTATGCGCAGTGCGGTGGATGAATTGGAGCTTGCCCATCTTTGGGTCATCCATCCCGGACAACATTCCTATCCAATGGATGAGAAGATCACAGCCTGGCCTGCGCAGCAGATCGCGGCTTTGCGGGAGCAGATGGGGTAAGAGAGAGAGACTGCCGGTCGCTAACGCTCCTGGTGCAGGGTGTCTGTTTGCACCCGTTTGCTCACTGTGCCCTGCCGCCGCTGGGGGACGCGCTCGGCGAACTGGCCGGTCAGCCCCGACCCCATCTCGTCGTTGAAGTAGAGGGGCACTGGCACAATGTCCACGGGCTGGCGCTCTTTGCCCTTACCCAACGGCGGGCAGCACCAGGCAGCGTCGGGGGCTTCCCGCCGCTGCTCTTTGAAAGCCCCCAGAATGCCACAGGAGAAGCAGTGCTCCCGGCAGTCGTCCACTACCCCGCCCTGATAGGTGTGGATGTACTCCTGGGCCAGAAACTCCTTCTTCAACCCCGCCGAGATGTGTTCCCAGGGCAGAATCTCGTCCAGGCTGCGCGCCCGCCGCGCGTACCAGTCCATATCCAGCCCATTTTCGGCAAAAGCCTGGGTCCAGGCGTCGAAACGGAACTGATCCCCCCAGGCGTCCAGCTTGGCCCCCAACTGCCAGGCCCGCTCAACCACATCACACAGCTTGCGATCACCTCTGGTTAGGAAAGCCTCCACCAGCGTCTCGCGCGGGTCATTCCAGGTAAAATAGAGACCCGGCCCCCGCATCTCCTGTTGCAGCAATTCAATCTGCTGTTCAATCACTGCCTGATCTTCCATGGGAACCCACTGGAAAGGGGTGTGGGGTTTGGGCACGAGGGTGCTGACACCGACCCGCACGCTGGCTTTGTTGCCCAGAATCCGCCGCCCCACGGCCAGCACAGCTTTGGAGAGATCGGCGATGGCCTGCACATCTTCCAGCGTCTGGGAGGGATGGCCCACCATAAAGTAGAGTTTGATAGTCGTCCAGCCCCGGCTGTAGACCTCTTCAGCGGTTTTGAGAAGATCGTTGGAGGCGATGGGTTTGTTGATCACATCCCGCAGGCGATCCGTGGCGGCTTCCGGCGCAAAGGTGAAGCCGGAGCGCCGACGCCCCTTTTCCAGCAGTTCCATCAGATCGACGCTGAAGCTCTCGATACGCAGACTGGGCAGGCCTACAGAGAGCCGCTTGGCCCCGTGGCGCTCCATTGTGCCCCGCACCAGCTCCTCCACATAGCTGTAATCGCTGCTGCTCAGGCTCAGGAAGCTGACCTCCTCGAAGCCGCACTGGGCGATCATCTCGTCCACCGCGGCCAGCACCTCCTCTGCGGGCCGCTCCCGCACGGGCCGGAAGATCATCCCCGCCTGGCAGAAGCGACAGCCCCGGGTGCAGCCGCGCATAATTTCGATAGCGGCCCGGTTATGGACGACATTGATATTGGGCACAATAAAACGGGTGACGGGCGGGGGCAGCACAGTCACTACCCGCTTCATCACCTCAGCAGGCGCGGCTGGATGCAGGGGCCGGGTCTCCAGCAGCGTCCCATCGGCGGCGTAGGCCGGTTCGTAGAGGCTGGGGACGTAGACGCCGGGGATGGCGGCGAGGCGCAACCAGAGGGTGTGGCGGGAAGGGTTGGGAGATTGGGAGATTAAGAGATTGGGAGATTGGCGTGGGCGATCAATCTCCCAATCTCTTAATCTCCCAATCTCGTTCTTCCACTCCTCCACGGCATTGATAACCTCAAACACCACTTCCTCCCCCTCGCCGATGACCATTGCATCGAAGAAGGCGCTCATCGGTTCCGGGTTGAAGCAGCCGGAGCCGCCGGCGATGACCACCGGATGTGCGGCGGTGCGATTTTCGGCGCGCAGGGGAAGGCCCGCCAGATCGAGCATTGTCAGCACATTCGTGTAGAGCTGCTCATAGGGCAGGCTGAAGGCGAAGATGTCGAAGTCGGCGATGGGGTGGGCACTTTCCAGGCCGTAAAGAGGGATGGTGTTCTCCCGCATTTTGGCCTCGAAGTCGATCCACGGGCAGTAGACCCGCTCGGCCAGCAGGTCGTCCCGTTTGTTGATCAGATCATAGAGGATGGCCAGCCCCAGATTCGAGCCGCCCAGTTCGTAGATGTCCGGGAAGGCCAGGACGACTCTGGCCCGGATGGCCGGATCGTCCCAATCTTTGACAACCGAATTGAGTTCACCGCCGGTATAACGGGCGGGCTGGACCACTTTGTGCAGCACCCGGTCCAGGGCGCGACGGATTTGCTTGGGAGTCGTCAGCATCGAATGCTTCCTTTTGTGGTTCGTCTGATGATGGAGCCATTATACCACCGAATGGCTCCCGTCTGAATGTCGGCCAGATGGGTAGCGCAACCTGAGAATTCAGAGGTTGTATACACGGATAGAAGGGGACACAGATGAATCTGTGAAATCTGTGTCCCTCATCTGTTTGGCTTGAATCCTGTCGGATTTGACAATTCACTCCAGCGAGGCTATACTTTCCATCTGTCCTGAGTGTAGTATTTGTTGTGCCCCGTTCGTCTAGTGGCCCAGGACACGGCCCTCTCAAGGCTGAAACACCGGTTCGAGTCCGGTACGGGGTACCACTAAAAATGCCGTCAGTCTTCAGCGACTGACGGCATTTTTTATTCGCAGGTCGGACTGACAGCCCGACCTACCCAAAGAGCTTTCCATCCTCCGCACGCATATAGAGCACCGGCAGCGCCCACCACGGAGCGTCCAGCCCGACCGCGTTCTGCACGGATTTGCGCGCCTCTACCACAGCCGCGTCCACCGGCCAGCGATCGGCCAATGCCCGATAGAAGCCCCCGGCAAAGGCAATCGCGGCATCGTCTGGCACATCCGCCTGCATCCCCAGGGCCGCGGGCAGGCTGCTGCGCACCAGCGCGTGGGCCACGCCCCCCGCGCCCCGCCCGGTCTGGCAGGCGTTGAAGAGGCCAAAGCGGATCCCCAGCCCATCGAGCAGAATCGACAATTCTTCTGTATTCACCCAATCCGCCTCCAACAGCCCCTCCCGTTCCCTGGCAAAGGCCAGCGTGCCCAGCCGGGTCGTCTCGTCGTACTCTCCGTGACCGATGAAATGGAGCAGATGGGGCTGTACCCGGCGCAGACGATCCTGCAATCCGTCCCGACTGACCGCCTCGCCTTCCAGCCAGTGAAGCTGGACCCGTCCCGTGGCCTGCAATTCGGCCAGGGCTGCTTCCAGCGCCGCCCGCTCCCGGTTGCTATCCAGTGGCTCCAGCCCGACTTCGGCGGACGGCCCCAGCACGATCAGCAGGCGGAGTGGGCCATTGACCCCCAGGGCATCTGCACTGCGCGCGGCGTTGACATAGCGCACCAGTGGCGTTTGCAGCCGCAATCCGGGCCGCCGTTCGCCCACTTTGGCCGCCTCCCAGGGGATGGCCGCGGCCTCCTCGTCGCGCAGAAAGAGACGCAGCCGCACCCCTTCCCCCGCGTTCTCGGCGGTGGCCAGGGCTGCGGCCCAGCGCTCGGCCACCGAACCCGGCAGCAACCGGTAGCCGATCTCCTCGTCCAGACCGGTCAGCGAACCGATGCCGTCCAGTCGAGGCGGAGGTCCACCCAAGCCGGCTACCGCAGCCTCGCTCTCGCCTTCGGTCGAACGCAACACCCGGGCCTCGATCCATTCACCCACGCTGGCAAGTTCCAGATCGAAGTTGCGGTAATTTTTGAAAGGCGATTGGGCCGGAGGCGGGGCAGCTTTGACAATCGGCGTCGCCGCCAGGGACGTACCTACCAGTTCCAGCCGTTCGGCCAGGGCTTGCACCACAGCAAGAGGGGTGGCATCGAGGACTGTGATATTGCGTTCTTGCCACACGCTACTTTCCCCTGGGGGCAGGGGTGTGGAGGGCGCGGCATAGGCCATCGGAGCCATGTTGCCCAAATCCCGCAATACCTGTCGCCAGAGAAAGAGGAAATCCGGGCTGTCAAAATCAAAGCAGAGGAAAAGGCAGGTGCCGCGCAGGGCACTTTCCACCAGCCGGGTCACATCCCGTTTGGTAGAGGAGAGATCGTAGAGATCGTCTTCGCTGAGGGTCAGGCTTTCGGGTTGGCGCAAATCGCCGTAGAGTTTGACCAGCACAGGCTGATCCCGCCGGGTCAGGGCCGTATCGAAATCAGTGACCACAGGTTGAATAGGGCGTTCTGCCTGGCGAAAGGCTCGTTCCAGGCCGTCGTCGTAACGGGTGGTGACAAATGTCTCTATAGGCAGCCGGGCCACCATATTGTCAAAAGGCTGGGTCGGGTAACTTTTCTCCCAACTCTCTTTCAGAATTTGGATCACATCACGGGTACGCTGGCGGCCCGCTCGCTGGACAACGGACGACAAAGCCAGAGACTGCTCTGCCGAGGCTGGCTGTCCCAGGCGCTCTGCCACCCGACGGGCCACATCGCCCTGACTGGGCAAACCCGTGACATCGGCGTTCATATCGCCGCCAATAAAAAGTGTCAGACGGCCCCTGCGGGCTTCGTCCAACAGCAGATTCAGCATTTTCTCGTCCATAGAATTTTCTCCACCGCTTGGCTGTACAACCGATTACTCCAATGTCAATACGCCCCAGGTCGTCGGGTTTGCCCACTCCCGTTTCGGTGCAGACGAGATCATACACTCCTGGACATTCGTCCCCGGTGTGTCATTGTCGCTGACGCTGATGGCCGCGCCCAGACGCAGGCCCACCACCGGTTTCACCCCCAGCACATCCCAGGGGATGGCTGCTTCCAGAAAGTAGCCGGTCTCGGTGGGGGCAGCGGCCACAGGCGCATCCAACAGCCGGGAGATGGCGCGACCCGGCCCCAAATCCCAGAAGGCGATGGCTGGATTGTCCCCCGGTTCCTCTATCCCCACCCGGAAGTCGATCTGTTTGTCATCCTCGTTGACACGGGTGATGTTGGCATCTCCATCCAAATCCAAATCCAGAGAGAGCTGGGGTGCATCGGACTGGAAGAAGTTCAGGTCTTGGCCTGTGTAGCCCACAAAGCTATCGTCCTGTACGGCAAAGGCCACGTACAAGTAGACGTCGTCGTAGGTAAAGAGGAAGGCCGCGGCCAGGTCTGCCTGGGACCGGGTGGCGTAAAGAGCGCGCCTGCTGCACTGCTGGTCGAAGACAATCGTATCGAAAGCCAAGGGCTGGCCGCCGGTCAGACGGTTCACCGCTACCCAGTCGTCGGTCTCGCCGTCAATTTTTATGCCAGCCGTGCCGGGTGCGGGCGGTCTGCTGGTTGACACAGTCGTCGGTGTCGGTGTCGGGGCGGGAGGCCGGGCTGTGGCAGTCGCCGTAGGCACAGGCGTAGGCGGTTTTGGCGGCCACGCATCCACCGCGGACACAGGGCGGCTGCGCTCATTTTCTGCGCCGGGCGGGGTCAGGCTGATGCCCAGGAAACAGCCGTCGGCGATGGCGATCTCTGCGTAGTGGTAGGGCTGTTCAGAGCGCATAGAGACGATCTGGCCCTGGCCGGGCAAGATTTCGAAGCTCTGGCGGGTGATGGGCTGCACTGCCGGGTCAAAGACTGTCACCGAACCGCTGGCCGCGGCCTGCTCCCCGGCCAGCAGCGTCACGTCCAGCCCCCGCACCCGGCTGAGCAGGTTGCGAAAGTCCAGACGGATGATGCCATTTTGTACGAGGAGATCGTTGAATCCATCCCCATTACAATCCGTCGGCGTATATCTGCCCCGGCCAAAGGCGCTTTGCTCTTCCACAGCCACAGAAACGCCGCCCATATCCAATGCCATACCCGGTTTCAGGGTAGCCGTCATCACATCGGTGCTCATCCGGGCGTCGGCGTGGGGCCAGAGAACCTCGCCCACTTCCGGCACTGACTCCCCCCGTTCCACTGCGGCCAGCCAAGACTCCACCGCGGCGGTGTCATAGCTCACCCCAGCGCTGGGCACACCGACCGGTGCAATCCAGCGGGCCATTCCGCTCTCCACCGGCTTGACTATCGGGCGGCTGCGGCTGGGATCGTTCTTCGCCTGCACAGTCAAATCATCCGCGCCCGCGTCCAGCCCAAATACCCATTCCAGGGGTGAATTGGCCTCCTGCACCACCATAAAACGGGTGCCAGTGGCGGTGATGACCGCAAAATCGCTTTCGACTGTCACCCGGCGGTCAACCCCACCCGCGCCCGGCGTCAATTCATTGACAAACGCACCACCGTTCTGCCCAAAGACGGCCAGGGCCGACTGCTCGGAGAGGGCCAACTGTTGCACTTGCAGATCGCCGGCCCGTAGCACCTCCACGGTCAGAAAGTCGGAGAAACGCAGAAGTGCGCGCCCGCCTTCGTCCACCTGCACCCCATCACCAGCTTGCAGGCGCGCGCTATCGGGTGGTTGCAGGGGCTGGCTGCTACCCGCCACCAGCACAGTGACGGCTGTCCGGTCTGCGTTGGCCTGGACAAAGGCCAGCGGCGGGGTGTCGTTCCCACCTCCCCCACAGGCAGCCAGCAGAAGCATCAATAGGAACGGCAGAATCTTCCAGAAACGGTTCATTTGCTCTCAAACCCTCTTCCTCTCCGGCAATTGGTCACGGGATCGGTATGGATGTCGCGGTTGGCGTGGCCGACGGCTGGGGCGTTTCGGTTGCTGTGGGCGTGTTCGTGGGCGCGTCCGTCGCTGTGGCTGACGCTGTCGGTGTGGCTGACGCTGTCGGTGTGGCTGATGCCGTCGGTGTCGCTGTCTGCGTCGGTGTCGCTGTCTGCGTCGGCGCAGTGGTGCGTGTCGGCGTATCAGTAGGCGTCGGCGTGGCCGTTGCCGTTGGCGGGCTCGTCGGCGTCTCCGTCGGTGTCGCGGTTGATGTGGGTGTGGCACTCGGCAGCGGCATGGCCGAGGGCGTTGGAATGGGTGAGTTTGTCGGGGGTAGATTCCAGTAGAAGGTGCTTTCAGAGCTCTCCGGGCTAAGCTGGCGAAGTTCGCCCACGGGGAGACGTTGCACCACAGCCACTGACCAGCTATAGCGCTGATCCCGGGACATATCTGGGCTGTTCAGGTAGCTGGGAACCACAAGGCTGGTCTCTTTGGTGAGGTGGACATCGGTCCACTGGGCACCCGTTGCCGACGAAAAACCGACGGTGACGCGGTAGTATTCGTCGTCACTCAGAGCCGGGTCTATCCCCAAGGCGCGCCGCAAGAAGCGGGCCAGACCTGGTCCCCGTCCGTGAACGGCCAAGGGAGTGGCAGACCAACTCAATTCTACCGAAGAACCGGCTGCAAAGGTTGCCCCATTGGCAGGAGAGATCAGCCGGGGTGTTTCCCAAGTACGGGTCACGGGGGTAGGCTTGGCCCCTGGAGCTGAACGGCTGGTGGCTTCCCCGCTGGTGGGTGTGGGCGGAGCGACCAGAGGGGGGAGGTTGTTGACCGGTGCTGTACAGAGCACAAATTGAGGGTTGGCACTGACCCACCCTTCGCTGCCGTCGTCGGTTGTCTGCACCCGAATCCAGCCTCCGCTGGCTGTGCGGCCCAGGGGGATCAACTCGTCTCCCTGGCGCAAGAGCCGAATAGGCGGAGCAAAGGCTGTGTCGGGTCCCCGGCGCAGATTTAGCCCGGCTGCGCTGACAATACAGAGCGGCTCGGGGATGGCAGGACGGGGCGCGGCAGGTGTGCCGTCTGCTGTCGGCGGAGTCAGGCTGAGGCCCAGAAAACAGCCGTCGGCCATAGACAATTCCGCATAATGAAAGGGTTGCTCGGCCAGACTGGCCTGGGAGCGCACACTGAGAATGGCGTCGTTTGTGCGCGGGAGAATCTGGTTGGGCAGATTCAGCCGCTCATAGGCAGGATTATAGACCCGCAATTCGTCGTCCTGGCCCAGACCGGTCACAGTGAAATCCACGGCGCGCACCCGGCCTGCTGCGGACCGCAGATCAAAGATCAGGCGACCATCCGTGATCCCAATATCAGGAATACCGTCCTGGTTACAGTCGGTCTGCCGATAGGTCGCAGGGCCTTTGAGACCCTCGGTGGCCAGAGTAACCGGAAATTCCCCCAACCGAACTGTCCCCCCGGTCACAACCTCACCTGTGGCTTCCCCGGTGTGAAGCAATATATCCGCCGGGTTCCACAGCACATCCCCCACTTCGCCCTGGGGCGTGCCAGCGCGCAATGCGTCCAGCCAGCCGTTCACCAGGGCCGGTTCGATGGCGATCGGCTGGGAAGGCGGGCCGAGGGGAGCCATCCAAAAAAGTGTGTCTGTGGTGGCCTTCTGGGTCACGCCGTCGGCGGTCACTGTCAGATCATCGGCCCCGGCGTCGATGGCCCAGAGCCATTCCAGGGGGGTGCCCAGCTCCCGCACGATCAGAAAACGGGTTCCGGTGGCGGTGATAGTGGCAAAATCGGTCTGGATTTCCAGACGGCGGGCCGCGCCATTTGCGGACGGCTTCAGCTCATTGGAAAAGGTGCCAGCGCTCTGGCCGAAAGCGATCAGCGGCGATTGCTCGTCCAGAGAAAGTTCGCGCACTTCCAGGTTGCCCTGGCGCAGAACTTCCACTGTGACCAGATCGGAGAAGCGCAGGATGGCGTAGCCCCCCTCGTTCACCCGCAGGCTGTCGCCCACCCGCAGTTGGGTAGGCTAGCCAGGGGGCAGGGGGTTTTCCTTCCCCTCGATGCGGGAAAAGACATTGACCCGGCGTGCGTCGGCTTCGGCGAAATCCTGGCTGCTGCTCTGGCCATTGCCACCTCCACAGGCGGCCAAGAGCAGCCCAACACAAAACAGAAGAGTTAGAAGGCGATTTTTCATAGATTTTTGTCACTTTTTTTTGTGCTATTTTGCAAATCGTCGCCAGGATTCAACCCCCAAAAGAAGCCTGCACCCGCGACCAGACCCATAATTATCAGCCACCAGAAGATGGCATTGTAGACCAGCGACAGGGCGCCCAACAGGACAAAGGCTATCACACCGGCCAGCAAAGAGAGAAGCAACCTGGCTAACCGAGACGAAGGGAGGGGAATTGTCGCGCCACTTGCCAGCATTCCACCCAGCAACAGGCCAGCGCTCAGTGTCTGCCAAAGCGGCACATCACCCGGCATGACGATGGCAAAGATCAGCCAGCCCAACCCCATAGCGGCTGCCCCTGCACCGGTTTGGACGTTCCAGACCCGGCGCGCAGTGGTTCTGTCCGATAGATAGCGGACAACGGCCCCGGCCAACGCAATCACCCCCCCCGCCAGCCCGCCGATCAGCCCCATAATCGGAATCCCGGCGCTGATGCCAAAGACCATCGAATCGAGATTCTGGCGTAGCAGGGCCAGGGTGAAGCCGTCAGCAATAAAGATATTCAATCCCAAAAAGAGACCGACCCCCAAACCCAAACCCCAGAACCCGCCCTGAACGCCGCGGATTGTGAGGCTCAGTATTTTTTCAGAGTGACGATTCCAGCGGGCCAGCCAGACTTTGCGCTGGATGATGGCCCGACGCTCCGGCGGCAGCAGGGGATCGCTGGCTGGGGCCAAATCCCGCAGGATGACAAGCGCCTGGCGAGCGATGGCGTCGGTGGCTGGTTGGTTCAATCCCGCGGCCACCGCAGCCACTCCTGGCCCTGTTACCTTTGCGCCTGCTGCTTCCAACTGGGCAGCCAGGGCTGTGATGGCGGCTTCCCGCACGGCCGCTTCCGGGTCGGTCAGGGTCAATCGACCCAGCCGCTCGCTGCTCGTAGCGTCGGTAAAGCGGACCAGTTGGCTGGCGGCCTGTGCCCGGGCCTGCTCGTCCGGGTGATCGAGCAGGGCGAGCAGAATCTCCCGCTGATCATCCGGGGCCAGGGCATCTTGCCAGTCGGCCACGGCCACGTCATAGGTGACAGCAGAGGCGTAAAGCAGGGCCGCTTCCACGGGCGTCACCCGCAGTTGGCTTTTGCGTTGGGTAGCCAGGCGCAGATCGTCGGCGGGAAGCAGACGTGACCGCTTTGTCCATTCGGGTGTGGACATGCGCAGAGTCTCCCGGGCTTTTTGCCCGGCCCAGAACTCATCCCCCAGCCAGGAGACGATGCGGGGAATCAGGGAGTCGTGGCTCAGCTCGAATTCTTCGCTGGCCCGGGCCGTCGTCTGTCCGGCCTCTGTGATGCGACCGGGGCGGCTGATGCGCCGTACCAGAGAACGCTCGGCCAGCACATTGAGAATCGCCAGGGTTTTGTCCTGGGCCATATCCACAAACAGGGCCAGTTCGGGCAGATTCAGGCGCAATTTTACGCCGCTGCTGCTGACCAGCGCGCTGAGCAGAGTGCGGGCTGCGGATTGTTGGGCCGGCTCCAGACTCTGGATGGTATCGGTCAGATAGTCGCCCAAAAGAGAAGCGGTGTTGCCCAGAGATTCAAAGAGGGTCAAGCTGATCTGTTGGGGCGGATTGGGGTTGCGGCTGATGGCCTCCCGATAGAGCCGCTCGCAGTTGATCTGCAACTGGGCCGGACCAATCCCACCCGCGTCGGGGTCGCTCAGGTCCAGCAGCAGCCGCTGTACCAGTGCCGGTTCCCAACCTACACCGTAAAGCGCAGCAGGGTTTTCGATGGCCTCGCGTGCTGCTTCCTGGCTGAGCCGCTCCAGCCGATAACGCACATTGAGTACATTGGGCAGGATGGCTTCCAGGGGTTGCAGGTAGGCCAAGGCATCCTCGCGGATGGAGATGACAAAGCGCAGATTCAGACTGCGATCCGCCAGAAAGCCCTCCAATTGGGCCAGCGCGGCGAGCCGTTCCTCGTTGGTGTAGATGAGAAAGAACTGCTCGGCCTGGTCAATCGCCAGCACCACAGGGCCGTCCCGTTCCCGCTGCACCTCCCGCACCAGCCCGGTCAGATCAGTGCTGCTTTGCGGACGGAAACCAGCCCGATTGGCCGCGGCCAGGAGACTGAGACGCAGATTCTCCACAATCGGTCTGCCCGGTTCGGAAACAGCCACAGCCAGCAATCCCCGCTCGATAGCCATCCGCTGACCCAGCCCGGCCCGCAACAGGCTGCTCTTGCCCACGCCGCTCTCGCCATAGAGGATTGTCAACCGGTTGGCCAGCACCCGATTGGTCAGCTGCATACACTCCTGGCCGCGCCCGAAAAAGATGGCCGCGTCGTCCTCGCTGTAGACTTGCAGCCCCTTGTAGGGTTGGGGCGGTAGGCTGGGCGGAGGAGATACGGGTCTGCTCTGTTTCTGGGGGACGGCAGCGGTGCTGGCGCTCTTGACGGCCTGGGCCAGAGCTTCCAGGAAGGGGATGGCGTCGTGGAAGACGATCTCCACATTCTGGTTCTTCCAGTAGCGCTGGCCCACGTCGTCCATTCCTTCGCTGGCCTGGGACACAATGGCATAGGCCGTGCGCCGGTAGACGCTCAGGTTACGGGTGACCTGGTTGAAGAAACGTTTGAATTGGGCACTATTGAGATCGTAGCCCAGAAAGATGAGGGTTTTGGTGGCAAAGAAGGCGCGCACACTGTCGCTGAGGGTGGGCAGGTTGCTGACGAAGGCGTCCACGTCGTCTTCGGTGATGACCAGACTGTCGGGCTGGCTGATATCCCCCTGGATTTTGATGACGGTGACTTTGGATTCGTCGAAGAAGGGCACGTCGGTGTCGCGTACGATCAGGACGTAAGGCTTCTCGAATTGGGTGAGGGCAGTCTCCAGCACCTGATCGAAGCGGTTGGTGATCAGTTTGGTGGTGGGCAGTACCGCATTCGCAATGAGTTGGTAGATCGGGTTTGGCCCGACTTGCTGGCGGGCCAGCTCCTCACGCAGGGCCAGAATGAGGGCGGGACGGCCCTGCAAGACTTCGTAATCCCGGGCCACTGCGGGCAGGCTGCGGTCTGCTCGCTGGTAGTTGATGCGGGCGGCCAGGGCCTCGGCGATCTGTTCCACCGCCGGGGCACTGGTCGCGTCACTGCTCAATTGGGTGCCAACGAAGAGGATGGCATTGTCTTTCAGGATGAGTTCGGCCAGTTCGGTGATCAGTGGCGGCATATATGTAAATAGGGTTGTATACACGGATGGAAAGGAACGCGGATTTCTTCTGCGAAATCTACGAAATCTACGAAATCTGCGTTCCATGGAGAACTGTTGTGAATTGTGGACAGTATATGTCAGAATTAGGTCTCGCGCCAATGACCGAAAAACGATTGAGAATGGAGACCCCAATGCAACTCATCTCCCACGAGTACATTTTTGCCGAAGATCGCCCGTTCCGTTCCTGTCATGCCTCGTCCCTGGTGGAGTTGGCGGAGGGCGGCTTTCTGGTAGTCTGGTTTGGCGGCAGCCGGGAGAGTGCGGACGACGTTGCCATCTGGTCAGCCCGCCGGGGGGTGACGGGCGACTGGTCTGTGCCCCAGCTGGTGGCAAAGGTGGAAGAGTCCGCACACTGGAATCCAGTGATCTTCCGGGCGGCGAATGGGCAGATCCATCTCTGGTTCAAAGTGGGGCCGAAGATTCCCACCTGGCGCACCTACACGGTTCTCTCGGACGACGACGGTGAAAGGTGGAGTGCTCCCGTCGAATTGGCCCCCGGCGACACCGGGGGGCGGGGACCGGTGAAGAACAAACCGATTCTGCTCGCGGACGGCGGGTGGCTGGCCGGAGCATCCCTGGAAACTGCCACCGACTGGGACGCCTTCGTGGATCGCAGCGAAGACGGCGGCCTCACCTGGCAGGCCACGCCGCTGATCGCCTACGACCACAGACGGTGGGCTGGCAAAGGGGTCATCCAGCCCGCCCTCTGGGAATCTGCGCCGGGCCAGGTGCATATGCTTCTGCGCAGCACGGGCGGGCGGATATGCCGCAGCGATTCAACCGATGGCGGACGCATGTGGAGCGAAATTGTCCCCACGAATCTGCCCAACAACAACAGCGGGCTGGATGTGGCCTGGCTGGCCGGCGGGCGGCTGGCGCTGATCTGCAATCCAGTGGCAGACCGGGAGCGCACGCCTCTCTCAATCCTCTTTTCCCATAACAACGGGCTGACATGGCCGGAGCGGATCGATCTGGAAACTGGGCCTGGGGAATACTCCTATCCGGCCATCGTTCCCACGGCTGACGGCGCGTTGGCCGTCAGCTACACCTGGCGCCGGGAGCGCATCGTCTGGGCGAAGGTGGAATAACAGAAAAACGCGGACGACTGCGACGCAAAGAAGGGATTCCAGCGCAGAGGATGCCAGCAATCACAAATGCGAACTCATAGCGGTCTACGGGACCCCCAAGGCCAGAATAGTCGTCCCTGTCAGACGCCCGTGGCGATGGGGTCGAAGAGGTGGCCTTTGCGGGGTTCGGCAACCCACCAGTGCATGACGGCGAAGGCGATAAACGCCAGTAACGCGCCGACTGCGAAGAGAGTGTCATAGCCGATCCAGGCCAGCAACCCACCGGCCAACGGGGCCAGGGCCGAACCGACACCCATTGTAGTGTTGGAGATGCCCACATAGGACGGGCGGTTTTCCGACCGGGCAAATTCCAGGGGGATGAGGATACCCGAGACGATGCGTGTACCCGCGGCCAGGCCCAGCACAGCAAAGACCACAAAGAACCAGACTGGGCCGGGCGCCACCCAGGCTAGGCCAAAGCTGATCGCCAGCCCCAGATAGCCCAATTCCAACGAGAGCTTGTGTCCCCAACGGTCGGCCACAAAACCGGCCAGCAGATTGCCCCCGGTCTGGCCCAGAAGCATAGCCGCGGTGAAATAGGCGACTGTGCCGTCGCTCACCGCCCACATTCGCACAGCGGAAACTGTCAGAAAGCCTTCGCCCATCGCGGCAAAGCTGGAAAGCACCCTGGCAATCAGAAAACGGCGGAAGTTGTGGTCACCCCGCACAATCGCCAGCATCTTGCGTCGGGAGTCGCCCTGCTGGCGGATGGGCGACGGCGTTGCCTCGTTCCGGCCCGCGGGTTCCCGTGTGAGGGCCAGGAATGCCCAACTGACAAAGACAGCAATCGCAGCCACCAGAAAAATATAGACGAAGTTTGTCGGGTAAGGGAAGTGGTCCAACATCCAACCGCTGACAAACGCGCCCAGTGTCCCCAGACCCGTGCCGATAAAGGAAGTGATGCCAAAGAAACGTCCCCGCCGATCCACCGGAAAGCAGCGGGCCAGCATATTCGACCAGGCCGGCGCGATCAGCCCCGCGCCAAAGCCGTGCCAGGCAAAAGCGACAAAAAAGATGACCAGGGCCAACAACGGATTGGAGAGGCTGATCAGCGCAGCCAGGGGCAGCAGCACGACGGGAAAACGCTCGGTGAAGAAGCCCAGATTGATCACCACCGGTTTCATCCGGGGGATGCGTTCGGTGATCCCGGCGGCGAAGAGCTGGGGCAGAAACCAGCTCGACTGGGCCAGCACAGCCAGCAGGGCAATCAGGATCGGGCTGTCCGAGAGTTTGCTGACGAAGAGGGGCAGAATCGTTGTCGCCGAGATAAAGCTCAGACCGAACCAGAAGAAGACCCCATCGAGCAGATTGACGGTGTAGTTCCAGACGTACTGCTCGTCGCGTTCCGTCTCCAGTTCGGCGTCCGTGCGCGCCGGCAGAGGATTGTCCAAACGCAGCAGCCAGCGCGCGGCCAGACGGCCCCGACCTAATACCAAATTGTTTGCCATACTGGGGAGTTCCTTCGAGTCTGCTTGAGATACAACCGAAGGAAAATTCTACCACACAGAGAGAGAGACGAAGAAGATCTGCTTTCCGTCTTCCGCGTCTCTCTCTTTGGATTCTGATGAGATGGGTGGTGAGCATACCTGCTTGCCCACCACCCACCGTCGAAGCTACGGGCAAACTACCAGGGCGCGGGTTGCGGTGGAACGGCAGACGACAGATGGCGGACCGCTGTCTGCCGTCCGCCGTCCGCCGTCCGTCGTCATCTACCAATAACGCATGGCATCCGCAAACAGCCCGGTCAACGCCTCCCGATCCGCGGGGCGGGGGGAGAGCTTTGTCACTCGGTGCTGGGGCAGGGTTCCCTCCACCAGCGCGGGGATGTCCGCCTCCGTAAAGCCGATGGCGCTGAGTCCATTGGGCACGCCGGTCTGCTTCATCAGTTCGATGATGGCTGACGCCAGCACCTCGCCCGCCTCGTCTTCCCCCACACCCGCAATGTCCACACCCATCAGTTGCGCACCCAACAGATGGCGCTGAGGATTGGCCGCCGCGGTGAAGCGGAAGACAGCCGGCGCGTTGAGGATGACCGACATCCCGTGGGGAATAATCGGGTGGTCGGTGGGGTAGCCGGGTGGATTGTAGTCCCGCACCATTCCCGACACGGGATAGGACATGCCGTGGGGCAGATGGACCCCCGCGTTGCCAAAGCCGATGCCGGCGTAGGCCGAGGCCAGGAGCATCTGGCTGCGGGCCTCGTCGTCCTCCGGGTCGTGGATAGCCTGGACGATATTGGCGGCCACCATCTGCACGGCTTTGCTCGACCAGATATCGCTGATGGGGTTGGCCCCCTGATAGGCCGGGCGCAGTTCGGGGCGATCCGCGGCCGGGCGCTGGTTGAAGGGGATGGCGGTCAGCGATTCCAGGGCGTGGCTGAGTACATCCAGCCCGCTGCTCGCCGCCACCATTTTGGGCAGGGTGCGGGTGTTGTCCGGGTCCAGAATGCCCAGGACGGGACGCAAGGCCCGGTGGGCGATGCCCGTCTTGGCGTGGATGGCGGTATAGTCGAAGATGGCGACGCCGGTGGTCTCGCTGCCTGTGCCCGCGGTGGTGGGGATGGCAATCAGCGGCTTGAGCGGACCGGGGATCACTTCGCCCCGACCAATCGGTGGGTTGACGTAGGCCAGCAGGTCGGCAGGCCAGGTGGCGTAGAGGTTGGCGGCTTTGGCCGTGTCCATTACTGAGCCGCCGCCCACGGCCACATAGCCGTCGAAGTGGCCTTGCGTGGCAAAGGCGATGGCGTGGGCAAAGGAGATGTCCGTCGGTTCCACCCGTGTCTGATCGTAGAGGATTGCGTCGATCCCCTGGTTGCGCAATGCGGCCAGGACTGTCGCCACACTTTCCCCCGTCGCCAGCCGGGCATCCGTCACAACCATCACCCGCTTTGCGCCCAGCTTGCGCATATCGTGGCCCACCTCGCGGGTCACGCCGGGGCCGTATTTGATGCTGCTGGTGTCCATTGTAAAAGCGGTTTCGTTGGGCATAGCGTTCCTTTCCATTTCTACACCGAATATCTTATATACAATTTGGGGTCTACCCCGGCGATGATCGAAAAGGCGATGGCTTCCGGGATGAGGGCGAGGGCGACGACCGTGCCCGCGAGCAGATCGCCGCGGATGTTACCAAACCACTGGGCTTGCAGACGCGAAACAGACATATACTTTCCTGACGTTATTTTGTGATTCTAGTTTTGTGATTCTGACGGACGGGTGCGGACAAACCCAGTGACTTTACCACAGGTCAGGCGGATCGGCGGCATTTGGGGCGGTGGGGTGTCAATACGAGGGCGCGGGGAGATGGGTGGTTTGGGCGTATGCGGTAGGGTTGACGGTGTTTCCATATTGAGGGAAATGGGAAACGCAGGACAATCGGCTCAAACGCATCTGACCGAACGTTGCAAATGTGGATGGAATCACTTCACAGGAAGCTCATAATTTCTTGATATTATTGTTAGCGATCTTGCACCACGAGTCATCGCAACATATAACTGTTTCAGGTCGAGTGAGTCAGCATCCAAGATAATCGCATGGTCGTACTCTAATCCCTTCACTAGCAAAGTAGTTGCAATCAGCTTACTGTGTCGAATCGGTCTTCCAGAATGTCGAAAATGTCTTTGATATAAATTCGCCGATTCAAGTAGCGTTGGAGCATTGCCATCAACATGTAACCCCAACACATTCAGAAACCGGTTGAGTAAATCTCGTCGATAAGTACAAGTCGCCGGGTGGTCTCTGACTAAGCAAAAGAAATCTCTAAGGTGCTTACTCGTCGGAGAAGCCAAATAGCAATTAGCAGAATTTAAAATCGCAGGATATTTCGTGGCCTTTGTTTGTTTGGCAATTTCGCCTCTCTTTGTTCCTGATGTGAGTATTCCATCTACGCCAGTAAAGCATTTTTTTGTGAAGTCCAGTGCTAGTTTGAAGCCTTTTTGTATAGTTGACGCTGATTCAAATTTCTTGATGAATGCAAGTAGTTCCTTCCCTTCCACCTCCTCGATGGACGAAAATTTCCCAGCTAATGCACGAGAGAGAGCATGGGTTTTGTTTTTTGATAGCTGATCGCCTGATCGTATGGCAATCACTGTCGCATCATCGACCAAAAAATCGTAAAACAGCGTAAAACGTTTCGGGTTTGAGTAATCATCCAGATCGACGGTGACTTTTTTTACGCTGTTTGGTAGTCGCCCATGTAGATTAATCTTTTGACCCGCTAACAGAGTATCTCTACACTCTTTCAACCAATTGCCGAGTTCATATGATCCTGCATTGTTCCAACGCCATGGAGTCTCAAGCTGGCCCAAACATTCAAAAAACGGATAAATGCTTGTTTCCCAATCTACAGATTTATCGGCGAAGTCAAAGATGCCTTGTAAAGGATCACCCAAAATTCGACATGGCAGGAATTCGGCCAAGGAGCAGATAAGGAACGGCGATCAAATAAGTTGGTAAGCTGTGTGAACGTTTTGAGTGAATTTATTCTGAAGTTCATCAAGTTATTTAGTCGCCAATCCTAAGTGTATGCTGCAGTTCTGTGCAATCCTGATATTCATCGACATACACCCCAGCATACGTGGATAAAATCACATGGCGAATGAACGTTTTTGCCAGCAACCCAAGGCAGGAACCGTAGAGTTTGTTCCATTGTTTGCCAACGGGATTCTGTGTTGCCCAGCCTGAAGTAGCAGGGTAGGCTAAGCATAACCGAAGAGTCCAACTAGCAATTGTTTCGACCTGATACTTTGATGAAGGCACTCCCAACTGAATCAGCTTGGTTTTGATGGAATCCACACCCGCAAAAGTGTGGGTCAAAATCAGCTGCCGAGCGCTTCCTTCATTTACCGCTTCAGCTATGAGGTAAGTTTTCCCATACCCAGCCGGGGCGATAACATAGCCCTTGGATCGGAAATCAGCGAGTATCTTAGGTAAGTTTTCAGCCATTTTCTACCCATGTCCACAACTGGGTTAATTTTATAGATAAATCTTTTGTTTTGAAAGTGGCATCAGAAAAAGCTGGTGCAATTGTCTTGAACCATAAGTCCCCGCTGGTAATATCTTTAACGTAACTTTTGTGCAATCAGAAGTAGAAAGTGGTCAAAAGTGTGAAGAATGAACGCCGAATGCGAAAGGCAGAGGCAACTGAATGGAGTCGAAGCCAAAGCGCAGGGAGCGACCAGCGTAGAGACTCTGCTCTGCGAAGGTGAG
>CAMDQF010000016.1 GCA_945905745.1 Litorilinea aerophila | reverse complement strand
TGAGCATGGCTTCATACTCGGTTGTCTTGTTGGCTGTCTCAATTCGTTCCTGTTTTTTTGCATCGCCTTTGCCTCGTTTTTTACTTCAATTATGCCGCCAACTTAGCCTTCTAGGCTAGTTTGGCCGAAACGATGACCAAGGCCCAGACATTGGCTGAACCAGCCACGGCAACAGGGGGAGCGACCGCGTGTGTCCCTGCGCCTCTGCCGACGCTGGAGGCTGCCTGCCAGTTGGCGTTGCACAGAGATCAAAACTACTGCCCTGAAAAATAGAACGCGGACGACGCGGATTAGGCGGATTAGCGCGGATTAAAAAAATCTGCGTAAATCTGTGGTTTCTGCGAAATCTGCGTTCTACTTTTCATCTTCCGTGGCGCACGAAAGCGCATGGAGAACTGCCCTGAAAATAAAGTCCCCGGCACTTCACGAACTTCGCTGGCAGGAACTCCATCTACCGACTCGCTAGGACAGAAAGTGCCGGGGACTTTTTCATCTACAAATTCCTAACCTGACCCAATTATTCAATTTTCCCGCCTGGCCCCAGCCGCAGCCGATGCACCGCAATCTTCTCCACCGCCTCCCGTGTCCAGGGCATGGGGTGATAGACCCCTTCCAGCCACATGGGAATCTGATCCGCGTAGTTGGCGCTGAGGGGATGGCCGCTCTGCCCGCTGGTGGTGACAGTGCGCGCGGCGTCCCAATCCCCCACGTCGTAGATTTGCCGATAGCTTGCCACGATCTGGGCCAGACCTGGCGGCAGCTCCGGCGCATAGCTGGTCTGGTTGGGCGTCGTGCCGTCCCCGCTGAGGGGGAAGGGACCCCGGTTGAAGAAGCCTTTGAGAATACGCACGCTGCCCATCGGGTGTGCGTAGCGAATCTGGTGCATCCGTCCCCAGGCCCAATTGCGCGGGGTAGGATTGACTTCTTTGCGGATGCGGCGCACAGAAAGCAGCAGCGCCTCGCCGATCAGCTCGTCCCGGCTGCGCTGACGGCCCGTCTTGGCGTCGGTATACCAGAGCGACTCCTCATTCTCGCGCAGGATTTCCAGCAAGCGGGTCTCGGCCCGGTGCAGAAAGCCGCTGATGATAAAGAGCGGGCTGAGGGTTCCCCCCAGAAAGCCCTTTTTGGCCGGCCCCAGTTTGTCCCCAAAGGTCATATCCAGCAGGTGGAGGAGGGTGTAGTGAAAGACGAGTGCGGCCGCGCTGTCTTTCTCCATTGTGTGGCTCCAATTGCGCAGCAGGTTGACCGCGATGTTCAGGTAGGGGTCACTGCCCTGGTACGCGGCCAGAATCGGGGTCAATTCCGCGGCGTAGAGACTGGTGGTGTCCTGCTGAATCTGCTCCATATCGCGCAGATTCAGCCGCCGCTTCTCGCGCAACATATCTTCGATGCGCCGGGCGCGCCAGCCAGGGAAGAATTCCACGCCGAGAAAGTGGGGGTAGTCGTCGCCGGTGAGTTTGTTGTTGGCGGTCACAATCAGCCCGGAGGGCGGGTTGTAAACGCTGGGCAGTTCGGCGTGGGGAATCAGCCCCGTCCACTCATATTCGTCCGTCCAGCCCGGCGCAGGGACCAACCCCAGCCCGGCCCGGCGCATGGGGATGTCGCCCGCCAGCCGGTAGCCGATGTTGCCGTCCACATCGGCGTAGACAAAGTTCTGGGCGGGCACACTCCAATCGGCCAGGGCCGCGTCGAACTCTTCCCAGTTCTGCGCACTGTTGATGCCCAAAATGGCGTGGAGCAGACGGCCCGGCTGGTGTCCCTGCCAGCATAGGGCGAGGGGTGTGCTGCCGCTGTCCGCCACCAGCCGGTTGATCAGCGGCCCGTGACGGGTGATGACGACCCGCTCGATGTGGGGTCGGTTCTGCCTACGCACGACAATTGACTCTTCAATCACCTGGGCTTCTTCCCAGTCGCCATTGTAGGCGAAGTGGTTGGTTTTCTCCGGATGGGGCCGCTCGATGTAGAGGTCCTGCACGTCGGGGAAGGCGTTTGTCACACCCCAGGCGATGCGCTCGTTGTGGCCGATGACCACACCGGGCGCGCCGGCAAAGGTGACGCCGCTGACGTGGAAATGGGGACTGGGGATTGGGGACTGGGGATTGGGGACTGGGGGTTGTCGTTCGCCGTCGGTCGTCTGCGGTCTGTCGTCCCTGTTTTCCACGCAGTGGAGATGATTTTCGTACCAGACACCGGGCATTGTCAGCGAGAGGTGGGGGTCGTTGCAGAGGATGGCCCGCCCGCTGCTGCTCTGCTTGGGGGCCACCACCCAATTGTTACTGCCCTGATTCGATCCGGATGGTCCCAGCCACTCCCGCAATTGCTCATATTGGCTCAACAGCAGCCCGGCGGTGCTGACCAGCCGCATACTCTTCTCGCCCAGGGCCTCGCTGATGGCCGGGTTATTGGGCGGATAGTCCGGCTCCAGTTCGGCGGCCAGCAACGGATCGAGCTGATTCGCCAGTTGCAGCCGCACCAGTTCACTCTCCCAGTTGACGCTCAGACTCCAACCCATTACTTTGGAAAAGGCGACGACGTCCAGGGGTGTCCACGGCTCCGGCTGACGACGCAGGAGGTTGAACTCCGGGGCCAGGCGTCCGGGGCGGCTGCGGATGTAAGCGTTGATACCGCCCACATACTGCTCAAGGACAGCCACCATTTCCGGTTCCAGGGTCGCCAGTTCAGCCTGGGCCGCCCGCCAGAAGCCGACTATCCGGCTGAAGCGGTCTACTTCCAGCGCAGCCGCCCCAAACAACTCAGAAAGGCGACCGCTGGCAATCCGTCGGTTCTGCTCCATCTGCCAGAGCCTGTCCTGGGCGTGGACAAAGCCCTGGGCGCGGAAGAGGTCAGCCCGGTTCTGCGCGTAGATATGGGGAATGCCCCGCTCGTCGCGCAGAATTTCCACAGGCGCGGAGAGACCGTCCAGAGCCAATTTCCCGTTCAGCTCGGGCAGGGCGCGCTGGATCAGCCACCAGTAGACGTAGAGGAAGATGCCGCCAAAGAAGGCCACGGCGATGAAAAGGGCGACGAGAACAATGAGAACGGTCGTGAGGGTCATAGGATTGGGCGATATTCGATGCAATGGATAGACGACAATAGTACATCAATTGTACACCGGTCAGCCCGATTTCTGTTAGGCTGGGAAGACGGGATCGACCTATAATGGAGAGGTCTTGCTTGCGAAAAATCCAATACCCAATATCCAACACCCACAGGAGCTACCCATGCCAGCCATCGATCCATCGGAAATCGGCACCTATCGCCGTCTCTTTGACAATAAATTTGGGGAAATTGAGGAACTGCTGGCCGATCTGCCCGCGGCCGCCTTGACCTGGAAACCTTTCGAGACCAGCCCGTGGCAGGGGCCGTCCGGCGCGCTGGGCTGGCTGATCGCCCACAACATTTCGTCTACGGTCTATCTGTTGCGCCGGGCCGAGTGGCAGTTGGGGCGAATTGAGTGGGGCGACATCAACGGGGATGAGGGGGACGAGGAGTTTGGACCAGCCAATCTGGAGCCGGCCTATCTGCTCGACCGTTCCAAACGGGCACAGGCGTGGGTGCAGAGCTTTCTGGACTCGCTTTCTGCGGCTGATTTGGAGCTTAGCGCAGCCCACCCCAAAAACGGGCGGCCCCTGACTGTCCGCTATGACGTCCAGCACGCCATCGAGCATATGAGCCAGCACAACGGCCACGCCCAGTTGACGAGGCAGTTGTGGGCGTTGGCCTAACGCAGTGGGCAATCGCTACAGTTGCCAGGCTGGTTATTTTCGCAGCCCTGGCAGATAGAAATTGAAAAGATCGGCCATTCGAAGCATAAGTAGCCCCCCATCCCCATTGCCCACGGCAATGCTGTCGCTCTGCAGCATAACCCCTGCCGCTTCCCAGGCTGTCGGGTAACTTCCGATCTGTTTGGGCGCGGCAGGCGTACTTACATCGAAGACTAGCAGACCGTCATATCCAAAGGCTACGGCCACCCGATCCCCTTCCTTTGCAATTTCCCAAACGCTAGGATTGAATATCCTGCTGGCCATTGGGTGAGAGCCAATTTCGGTTGGTTGCCCGGGGTTGCTGATGTCTAGGACGAGCAGCCGGTAGGTGTCGAAGCCTTCGCTCAGATAGATCGTCGTGCCTTCAGCAATCACATTGCTCAGATGCAGGCCAGAGGAGTAGACCCCGACCTGTGTGGGCGCAGCCGGATTGTTTGCAATCGATAAAATGTGCAACTTTGTGCCTGCGTACATAAAAACAAAATCAGCAGAAGCCGATACCGCGGTTACATCGACGAATTGGGTTGGGGGTGGCAGGAAGCCGACTTCGACCGGGACGGCGATGTTCGAGATATCCAGCACACGCAGACCGCCGTCGTAGTCGGCAACATAGGCGTAGTTGTCTACAACGACCACCTGCCAGGCGGATCCGGGTGTGTCAAAGGTGGCGACTACCGTCGGAGTGACCGGTTGCGTCACGTCCAGAATTGTGACACCCGCATTCCCCCCGGCCACGAAGGCATAGTGGCCGGAAAGGGTGATGTCCAGGGCTGCATTGCCCAAATCCACAAAGCGGGCGGACCCCAATCCTTCGTTGATCTTTGCCCGCTCTATGATCCAAAGCCCGCGCCCCCCTTCCGTCATATACATAGAGTCGCCCACAAAGGTCAGGTTGCGTCCCCGTCCAATCGAGCGGAATGCGTTCGTATAGGCTGGGGACGCAGGCGCGCTTACATCGGCAATGCGCACCCCGCCCATAATACTGGCGACGAAGAGATGGCTACCCGCCAGAGCCAGGGTATAAGGCGGGCTGAAGCCGCGTTCCAGAAGCCCGATTGCCTGTGGACTGGCCGGGTTGCTGATGTCGAGAATACTCACGCCTGTGGTGTCTAACGGCAGATAGAGGGTGTCGCCATCAACGAGCAGGTCCAGCGCAACACCCGTGTCGCTGATGCTGAAATCGGCGATCTTTTGGGGGTTTTGGGGATCGGTCAGTTGGGCCACCTGCAAATCGAAACTACCGGCAATGTACGCGTATCCACCTGAGATTTGGACCCGATGGGTCGAATTATTGGGCGTCCACGGGTATCCGCCCACCGCAGTCGGGTTGGCTGGATCGCTGATGTCCAGCGTCACCAGCCCCCGGTTGAAGCCGCCCGGCACATAGGCCAGCGTGCCGCTGACGGTAACTTTGCCTGCGCCGTTCAAGACAGTGTCACCGTCAAAGGTGGCAACCCGGACTGGCAGAGCGGGGTCGTCCAAAGCAAAGACCTGAACCCGCTGACCACCGCTCACGTAGGCATATCCGCCCGAGAGGGTGACAAAGGAAGCATCGCCCCCTGCCGCCACCCGCGCACTTTGGACAGGCAGCGCTGGGTTGCTGACATTGACGACGTAGAGATGAGTACCCCCGGCCAGATAGACGTACTCACCTGAAACAGCGATGTCGTTGATGCGGCCATTGAGGGGGGCTGTCTGCCCCAGAATAGTTGGTGTAGACGGGTCGCCAATATCTGCGATGACCAGACGGGTGCCCAAATCGAAATAGGCTCGGTTGCCATTCAGGGCAATGGCATAGCTGGAACCGCCCAGTTGTCCTACCGATGTGATGCTAATGTTCTGTTGTAGGGCCGTTGGGAGGGTAGGCGGGGTGGGCAGAAGCCAATTTGCCAGAAGAAGAAATGCAAGCAGGATATTCATCCTCGGTAAAATCCTCTTTTTGCAGTGGTGTCACAATTGGGCGATTTCGATTGTGGAGAGAAAGGTGAGATTGTGACCTGCTGCTCATCTTTCTTTCCATCGTTTAGAAAGTATTTGGTAAACGTCAGGAACTAAGCTACCGTTTGATTCCGGGAATCGGCCAGTCGATGGTAGGAAAGCCGAGTGTTGTTGTGGCCGATTCCCGGAATCTCGTCTGCGAAACGCCTACAGTATTTTTTGACAGTTACTCACCTCTTCGCCCGCTCCGCCTTTAACCGTTCTGCCTCGTCCCGGGCTGCTTCCACCTTCGACATATCGGCCAGATAGTTCATCGGGTCCGGCGCAGCGTAGCGGGCCCACAACTTCTCTGTAATGGCTCTGGCATTGCATTCCAATCCGTATTGGCCGAAATATTCGCAGACCCGCTGTATGTCCCGGCTCAGGATTTTGCGGGCATTGCGGTTGGCCTGGGCATCCGTCACCTGGGGGAAGTCGATCAGTGTGATCTTCCCCTCCCAGTAGAGGATGTTATAGGCCGACAGGTCGCCGTGGATGTAGCCCTGGGTCAGCATAATTTCGATATTGCGCAGGGTCTCCTGGAAGAGTGGCTCGGCTTCGCCCGGTTTCAGCACCGCTTCGTGGAGCGTCGGCGCGCCCCGGCTGCCATCCCCCACATAGCCCATTAGAATCGCGTTCTGGTCTACGGCCACTGGCTGGGGAACAGCCGCGCCGGCCGCGTGGAGCTTCTGTAGGGTCGTATATTCGTACATCAGCCAGGAGGTGTGCTGCACCTGTGCGCCAAAGGCGGTCTTTTTGCCGATGGCCCGGATGATGCGGTCATCCTTCGGGTCTGCCGGCTTGCCATCCTCGTCGGTTAGAATCTGCCGCCCCTCCCGGTACATTGCGTCGTTGCGCAGGTTGCGAAACTGGCGGGGCCGGTAGACTTTGGCCGCCAGCCATTCACCCCCGACCGTCGAATGGGGCACGCAGCGGTAGACACTCGCCTCTTTCCCCCCCTTCACCTGGGCCACCACATCGGTGATCAGGTCTTGAAAGAAGAAGGTTTGCAGGGATTCGTGGAGCCATTGGGCTTCAAAGCGGGCCGGTGTATAGCTGATCTCCAGGCCCAGGGCGATGCCCCGGTCCGCGGTGACGGTATCCACCAGATCCTTTTCACGCTCGAACTTCTCCTGCTGGTTGGAAGGCTTGGGCGGTTTGGTGCGGATGCGCTGGCGGGGCAGACTGAATTTCTCACTGTAATAGGCCAGGGCAGCTTCTTGCTCGTCCCACTGGCCACTGTCATATCCGTTGTAGGTACTCAACGTTTGGTCCTCGTTTGGTTTGAATTTTTGAGTCCATCGACAAGAATTTGAGCCACTGATGAACACTGATGAACGCGGATAGACACAGATGCTTTTCTGCAAGCCTTTGCGTTTCTTTGTGCTCTTTGTGTTTCAGATTGCTTTCTCGGAACTCAGGTGATGGGTGTTGCGTGTGGACGGGCTGGGGCCAATCAAAAAGGCCACAGTGCGGAAGACGCCTGCGGCCGGACAAACGGGGCAAGATCAGCGGAACATTACCGCTGTTCGGACGACAGACATATTCCACTGGCAGCAAGCTGCCGTGTACAAACAAACATTTGCACTTGGACTGCCATAGAAACGCCTCCTTTCCGAAGGAAATGGGACATTAGTAATGTCAAATGAAAACCGAACTGAAGGGAGTGTAGCACAGGTGTGGTGACTTGTAAAGGGGCAAAATCGACGAAAAATTTCGTCTTTATTCCAGCCGTCCATAGGCCCGCAATGTCAACAGCGCGCAGATCGTCGTCCAGGGCCACCACTGAGAAAGGCCGTGTTCGTCCCGCCATCCGCCATCTTCCTGCTGGCCCCTGGCGACGGTTGATAGGCAGCGTTCCAGCAGCGCATCGTCCGCGGCCAGAGCCACTGGGGAATGGGGCGTGGGCGCGAACTCAAAGAAGCTGATGTGCTGGCCCGCGGGCGCGGCTTCGGCGCAGCGCAGGATATTGGCAACCGTCGCCTCCCGCACTTCTTCCACGTCAGGAAAGTCGTCCACCTAAAAAAGTAGTCGTGGGCGTGATAGTTCATAAAGAGCCAATCGGTGGCTTGGACGTCTTTCAGCGTCAGATTCTTCTCCACCCAGCGCCGGGTAGAGGACGCCAGAGAAGACGTACAACTGCCAAAACGCAGCAGCCGGGCGGTGATGGCGTCGGGGATGTGCTGGCCGCCGCCGTTCCACCAGGGCGCGTGGGGATAGTCCAGCACAGCCGCCGGATTTGCCAGGGAACCGTCCTCTTTGCGCTGGGTCTCCACCCAGTGGGCTGTGCCGTCCAGCAGATCGCCCGGATCAATGGCCGTGCGCTGCAAGACGCCCAGCAGAAACTCCAACGCCAACGGATTGGAATCCGGGCAGCGGATGTCGTGTTCCAGCCCGTGGCCAAAGCCGTTGTCGCTGTTTTTGTAGGCTTTGAAAGCAGCCAGCACCGGCTCCACGGGCCGCCTTTCAAACAGATATCCAAAGAGCAGCCGCTCCCAAAGTACGCCGTTGGCGTAAACAAAATCACGGGCATTTTGTAAATTGATGGACATTTGCGCCTCCCTTCCTCCCTTCCTCTTGTCCTCTTGTCAGTCTTTGTAAGGGTCCTCCACATCCTCCCCCGCCATGGCCACGCCCAGGGGCTTCAGTGTATGCAGGATGCGGATGGTGGGATCGTGAAAGGCGAGGACCTCCGGCAGCCGTTTGTAGGCTTGGGGCGCTTCATCCGTGCCCGCGCCGCGTAGCTCCACGCCCAGACCCCGAATCCAATTCATCATCATTTTGTGGCTGATCTCCCCTTCCGACACCTGCACTTTGCGCCCGTGTTTGAAGCGGAACTTGCCCGCGGCCCGGGTGCGGGACATCACCCGCCCTGCGCCGTGGACGGTCGAATAGAGGGCCACTTTGCTTTCTTCGCTCTCCACCCCTTCCAGAATCACTGAAATATCCCCCATCGACCCGCCGACGAAGCCCTTCTGCCCAGGAAAGGCGGGCGTGGCGCCCTTGCGCACCACCCACAATTTCTGGCCGTTGTGCTCCTCTTCCCAGGCGAAGTTGTGATGGTTGTGGATTTCTTCCAGAATGTGCGCGCCCAGCAGTTTTGCCACCCGACTAGCCACCCAATCCCGACCCGCATAGGCATAGCGCCCAGCCAGCTTCATACAGGCGATGTACTCCTGGCCGAGCTGGCTCTCCACATCCAGCAGCACCGGGTCCACGTACATCCCGTCTTTGCCCCCGCCGGCCTCGATAAAATGGGTCGCCAGCCGGTGTCCCAACCCACGGGAGCCAAAGTGGACGCCGATCCAGATGCGCTGTTGCTCGTCCTCGAAGATGTCCACGTAGTGGTTGCCGCTGCCAATCGTGCCCAACTGCTCCGCGGCCATCTTCTTCTGCTTGCGGGCAATCGGAATCTCCCAGGCCGGGTCGTCCTCAAAGAGGGGGTGATCGTTCTCCTCCCGGTTTTTCATGCCGATGCCAAAGGAGAGGGTCGCCCAGATGTCGTCCATAATCCGGCTGATGTTTTGGCGGATCTCCGGCGCGGGCGCGTCGATTCTTACCGCCAAATTACCGCACCCGATATCAAAACCCACGCCCGATGGGCTGATCTTCTCCCCGTAGGCGATGACGCCGCCGATGGGGACGGCGTAGCCCAGGTGGTGATCCGCCATCAGCGCGGCGGCCTCGCCAGAGCGGGCGCAGTTGACGATCTGGTCAATCGCGCCCTGATCCGGTTCGCCCCAGACGGGGATGTTTTGGATGAGTTGATAGGTCACAGCATCGCTCCTCTCGATTACGTATTACGTATTGCGTATTGCGTATTGCGTATTGCGTATTGCGTAAGTAGTGGCGCCTGCTCCGCTTCACTTACTTGAATGGTAGTGATGAGCGAGATGAGCGTCTACGAGACCAACTACGCAATACGTCTATCCAAACCGCTCTCTTGCGATCCTCGCCACATCGTTGGCGCAACCCCAGGCCAGGGTATGTCCAATGCCGCTGTGGCCGTAGTTGTGAATGACCGGCCCGCTGGCCGTCTCCTCCAATTCCAGCCGCACCTCATCCCGGCCTGGGCGCAAGCCGACCCGCACGTCGATCACTTCGGCATCTGCCAATGAGCGATCCACCGAGGCACAGCGCCCGCGGATGGCTGCACTGGTGGCGTCGTTGGGGCGTACAGACCAGCTTCCCGCTTCCGACGTGCCGCCCAGCAGACAGTCCTGGGAGCGGGGGAAGATGTATGTAAAACCCAGGGGCCCGCCGTGGCTCATAAAGGCCCGGGTGACTTGGGGCTGGGGAGGCAGGCGCAGAATTTGCCCGCGGATGGGAAAGACCCGGCTGTCGCCCGTCAATTTGCCCGCCCACGCGCCGGTACAGTTGACCACCAGCCGATCCGCACCCGTGTACTTTTGCAGTGTGCTGACCAGCGCCTGCTGAATCTCGCCCCCGTTGGCCTGAAAACGGCGTACCAGATAGGCCATATAAATCGGCGTCTCGATCAGCGGCACTGTGTAGCGGAAGCCGCCGGTATAGCCCAGGGGCAATTCGTCTTCCGGCACAGTGCGTAAATCGTCAAGCAGTGCTTGCCAGCGCTCACCCTCTTTGCCTTCTTCGACCGGCTCCAATAGCTGAATCATCTGCACGCCGCTACCCGGCTCGTCCACCAGACGCAGCAGTTCCTCGCGACATTCGGCGGCCCAGCGCAAACCGTTGGGCAGATTCTCGGCGGAGATGGGATGCCAGATGGCCCCGGCCACATCCGAAGTGGTGTGGGGTGGCAGCTCCCGGCTGACGATGCCCACGGAGAAGCCTGCCTCTTGCAGGCGGATGGCGCTGGACAGCCCAGAGACGCCACAACCAATGACTGTTACATCGGTCATTGGGGTTGCTCCTCTGTCTTCCGATCTTCCAACCCAGCGAGTTGGGCCAGCAATTTGCGGTGGCGGGCCTGACTGCGCAGGAGCGAGATCAACAGCACCAACGCCAGCGCGCCCAGCACGAGAATGCCGACCGACTCGCTGACTGTGACTGTAACCGGGTTGTAGTTCTTGTAGCCTTTGCCTTCGTTTTCATTTTCGCTCATGGCAATTCTCCTGTGGGGAATGGGATGAAAAGTCGCGTCCCCATTGTACTCCCGCTTCACCTTCCCCGCAACCAAAATTGTAGGTCGGACTGTCAGTCCGACCTACGGGAGAAAGAGAGCCAGCAACTCGCCCACCGCGCCCCGGTTGTTGCCATCGGCGCTGATATAGCGCTGTACCTGAAAACGCTCGAAAGACGCACCGGCGTAGGCTTCTTCGATCGCCGGCGTGGCGTGGTTGGAGATCAGGACGGGCACGCCCCGGCTGGCCGCTTCCCGCGCGGCTGCGGCCAGGGCCAACTGTTCGTCAAAGTCAAAGCCGCCCGCGCTATAGCTTGTGAAGTGGGCCGTGGACGAGAGGGGAACATAAGGGGGATCGCAGTAGATGACATCGCCGGGCTGGGCGATCTGCATTGTGGCGGCAAAGTCGCTGTGGCAGAAGCGGGCAGAACGGGATTTCTGCCAGAAGGCTTCCATTTCGGTCTGGGGAAAATAGGGCTTTTTGTAGCGGCCAAAGGGCACGTTGAAACCGCCGCTGGCATTATAGCGGCAGAGTCCGTTGTAGCCATACCGGTTGAGATAGAGAAAGAGGGCCGACTTCAGCCGGCTATCCGTCGTCTTGTTGAAAATGGCGCGCAGGGCATAAAAAGCATCGGGCGAATTGTTTTCCGCTACAAAAAGCGTGCGGCAGAAGTCAATAAAATCCTTGCCCTCCTCCTGCAAACGGCAGTAGAGGTTGATGAGATCGCCATTGCTGTCGGCTAGCAGATATTCGGGATAGTCGGTGTTGAGGAAGAGCGCGCCGGAGCCGACGAAGGGTTCGATCAGCCGCTGGCCTTTGGGCAGGAGCGCGGTGATACGCCCCACTATCCGCTGTTTGTTGCCCGCCCATTTGAGAAAAGTGCGCATGGGCTAGAACCCCCGCTCTTCGCACAGACGGGCGAGTTCCTGCCAGGGGCGACCGACACTGAAGGTGGCAGCCTCCCGGGGGCGCATCCCTTCCCTCACCACCTGATAAACGCCCAGCCGTTTGATACGCTTGCCCAGGGGCGCGTGGGCTTTGTTCTCCTCGGCCAGCATCCCGGCATAGAGAAGGGTGAAAACGATGTCGGCGCGCAGGGTATGTTGCGTGTAGTCAACGCTCGTACGGCTGATCTGCGCAAGCAGTTCGGCATTGAGCGTGCGATCCGTAGCGTCAAAGATGGCGACGAAATCGGCGTAGACCTTCTGCTTGCCGTAGCAAGCGGCCAACTCTTGCAGGCGGATAAAGTATTGCCAATCTTTGGGGGCAAAGCGAGGATGACCGGGACGGGTGAGAAAGATACACCACTCGTCAAAATTGCCCTGATCAAATTCCAGCAGGCTACCGTCGGGGAAGCGTTTGATCGTCCGGCCCATTGTTATTTTGCACCTGTATAGGCCACGGCCAGCCAATCTTTCAACTCCGCATCCACATCCTCCAACGAAGCCAGAGAGACTTTGTGGGTGATCGATCCGCTGCCAAACGTAGCCGCCTCTTCCAGCCGGGGCGAAGCAGGCGGGTCGCTCAGCTTTAGGCCCACATCCACCCGGCTGGCTGTGCTGGCCTTGACCAGCGCAAACTGTTTGCTCCGGTGGAAGGCCACATAGTTCTTGCGGATGTTCAATTCTACGTCGTCACCCAACCCACTGATAATCGATATCAGCCGCTCGTAGATGGGGCGCAAGGTCGTCTTTTTGCCCTTGTACTGGTCGGCCAGCCACTCCTCTGCGCCGGGCTGGGGGCGAAAACGCACGCCGGACCATACGTCGTCAATCGAAATCGAAGCAATACCGCCGTAGCCCGCCTGAGTGATGACCTGCCAGCCCACATCGCGCGTCAAGCCTGTCTCCACGCCGGAACTGACTTTGGGATAGCAGGCCCAGAAAATCGCGTCTGGCGCAAAGCGGGCAAAGAGCGCGGGGAGATATTCCTTCAATTCCGCGCTGGTTGTGGCGAAAACCTGCACGAAGTCGTAGACGCCCCCATCCGCGGACGTGTGGAGGACGCATCCATCCGGCGGTGGTTGCAGACGGACCAGATAGCCTTCCGGCGGGTTGAGGACCAGCGCTCGTTGGTTGGGCAGTAAACGCAGTTTTTTGATGAGTGCAGCATCGGCCATTGTTTAGCTCCTCTGGTTTCCTGACTTTCTGCCAGTATAGCGCACCCCCAGGCATATTCGCCAACCGTCGACAAAACTGAAAAAGTCCGGATACTGACCAGTACCCGGACCGTGCGCTATGTTCTCCTGTCTCTTGTTCCGCTTCGGTCAGTCCCGGATCACGACCAGGTCACCGCTGCTCACGCTCTCAAACGAAGTCACCCACAGCCGATAGGTTCCGGTGACGCCTGCCACCCACTCGAAGCCGGCAAAGTAGGCGTCGTAATCGTCGCCGCCGACAACGGGCGATCCATCTGGCGCAAGCAGGACGAGGATGGAGTCGTAGAAATCGTCGCTGCTGGTCAGCACGGAGATTGTCTCGCCAGCGGTTGCGGGGAGGGGCAGTTCATAGGTGCGGCCCGGCACAAGACTCAACTGCTGGGAAGTGCCGGCCCCAATCCCAGGCCCGTTTACCAGTTCGGTCGTCACCAGATCGATGTGTCTGTGGATGTGGAAGGCGGCCGCGCTCTGGTCTCCCAGGGCGAGGTAAGCGCTGCCAAGAATCGCGTGGACCCGGGGGGTGTCCAGTCCCCAGTTCAGGGCCAGTGTCGCCTCGGCAAGGGCGCGCTGGGGCTCTGGCTGGCCGTAAGTGTAGGCATCCGCCACAATGAAGCGGACATCTGCGCTCTGGGGGGCGAGGGCCAGGGCGCGTTCCAGGTCTTCGGTGCCTTTGGCTTTGTTCGATCCGTGCAACAGGCGGCTGGAACCGCGGAAAAGATTGCCGTAGAGGTTGTTGGGTTGAATGTTCAGTAACCGGTTGGCCTGGTGGATGGCCTGGGGATACTCGAAGAACCACCAGTGGGCAAAACTGGCCCCTGTCAGCGCGTGGACATTCTGGGGTGCGGCTTTGAGCCGAGCTTTGTAACCCGCCAGAATTGTCGCTTGCGCATCCGGATGGGCGGGCAACACCAGCGCGGTCACCCGGGCATAATCCCCCACCGCATTCGAGAATTGTCCGAGGAGGAGCGCCGCCTCGATGCGTCCCCGGTATCCCTCCACACCGGTTGGCTCGGTATCAATCACGCAGGTGAACTCGGCGACCGCCTGGGTATACTGACCCGAATCGATCAGCAGTTGTCCCTGCTCTGCTGTACACGGATTTGCCGCGTACGCCGAACCAGCCGTCCAAATTCCAACTGTCAGTAACAGAGTCAGTACAGCAAGGATGACAACAGTTCTTCGTAGCATTTTGGTTTCCTTCCCAGTATACTCTCAATTTTTAGGGGAGTGACCTGCCAGGTGCACCTTCAACTTTTCTCGGCTGGCGCCCTTTGTCACGGGCGCACCTGACAGGTCTTTTGTGATACATTGGTCGGGTTAGCTGGGTTGGCCTATGGCAGCGACGGCTTGACCAACTCATCCCCCGGATCGCCCACGGCGACCTGCAAAACGGCAAAGTGGGCCGGGTTGCCGCTCAACAGCGCGTGGTTGGCGACGAACAGAGACTTGCTGCGGCTGTCAAAGGCGATCCCCGCGGGCAGATCCATCGGAATGGCGTCGCCGGGGGCGCTGGAGATGCGGGTTATCTCGGTTCCGTCGGCAGCGAGTACGGAAATCTGATTGCTCAAGGCCAGAGAGACGTAGAGATCGCCCCGTGCGCCAAAGGCAAGCTGATCCGGGATTTCGCTGGCTGTGTAGGTGTAGAAGACCTCCAACTGGCCTGCGGTCGGAGCGACCACCAGCGGCAGCCGGTAGATTGTGCCCTGGCTGGGATTGGTCACCGAAGTGGAGACGGCGAAGTAGACGTGGGTGCGGGCCGGGTTCAGGCGGATGCCGTTTGTGCCAAAGGGGATAAAACCGCCGCCTTCCAGCAGGGGACTCTGGAACCAGATGGACGGCGCTCCGCCGCCGGGGCCATAACGGAAGATCGTCGCCTGCAAGGAATCGGTCACATAGGCGTTGCCCTGGGGGTCAAACACAACGTCGTTGACAATCGGCGGCGCATCGTAGGTGGTAGGTGAGCAGGGACCAGCAGGCAGAGCAACGCAGGTGGGCAGATCGGGCACGGGCGCACCGTAGCTGCTCTGCACATACTGCTGTCCCTGCTTGGTGAAGCGGAGCAGGCCCAACTGTGTGCTGAGGGCGTAGACACGACCCGCCGCGTCAATGGCGACGTTGCTAACCGCGTGTTCGAATTCCAGCGCTTCGCCGGAGACGACAATCGTCTGCTCCAGCGCACCGCTCTTGCGGTTGTAAACTTGAATGGCGGAGGGGCCAGTGCCGGCTGTGCCAAAGCGGGCCGGGCCAGAGACAAAGACGGAGTTGCCATGCACGGCCACCCCTTCCGGGAAGCCGGGGTCCGCGGGGACGGAGGCAAAGGTGGTGATTGTGCCGAAGGGCGCGGCCTGGGCGACGCCGATGACGACAAGCAGAATCAGCAGTGCTAACAGAAAGCTGATTCGCCGGTGGGTGGTAATGCGGGTGGTGTTCATCGAGATTTCTCCTTGTGGTTTGAACGATATAGCAAATGGCGAGTCGAAAGAATCGTGCTTTACAGATTGAAGGGTGGACGATAGACGAACGGATGGTGGTGATTACACTTCCGTTCGTCTATTGTCTTAGGTATTCTGTCATGCCTGATTACGCTGTCACTGGCTGCCCCAGCCCACGCACAGGCGCGGGCTGGAAGGCTGGCTGGCTGGCCTGGGGCTTAAACACCTGCCAGAGTACCTTCGGGTGAAAGAGCGATTCCGGCCCTTTCAGCATATTCTGGACGTGGAAAAAGGCTTCCGCCACTGCCGGGTTGTGGGGCGCAACCGACAGCACTTTGTCCAGATAGCCCTGCACCAGTCGGGTGACCGGGTCGGGCTGTGCGCCCCCTTCTGTCGTGGGCCAGCGGATGTCTTGGCCGGTCGCCATGGCCCAGGGACCCGCGGTGACACCTGCCAGCTCCTTCTGGAAACGCCGGGCCAGCCCGTCCAGGCTCTGCCCGCCTCGGCTGCGCTGCTCCTTCAGACAGGCGTCCAGGGTCTGGCTGGCGATGGAGGCAGTGCTCATCCCCTGGCCGTAGATCGGGTTGAAGGCATAGACCGCATCGCCCGTTACCACAAAGCCTTCGATGTAGCGGGGCAACTTCTCGTAGTAGCGCATCCGGTTTTCTGCCTGGCGATAGCCATAGGCGGCTGTCAATGGTTCCGCATCTTTCAGCGCTTCGTAGAAGATGGGCGAGGGCAGGCTGCGCACAAAATCCATAAATCCGGCTTCGTCCGTGGGCGGATAGTCACCGCCGACGCCGACCAGACTCACATGCCAACGGTCACCTTCCATAGGAAGAATGACCGCGCCCCGGGGCGTGTGGGGAGCCATTGCCATGATGTACAATGCCTTCCAATCGCTGGTATAATAGGAGGGCTTGCGATAGATGCGGGTTGTATAGCCAACGCGGGCGTTGACTGTTGTTTCGGCTGGCTGGGTGTAGCCCCACTCTTCCAGCCACTGGGGTGCATGGGAACTGCGCCCGCTGGCGTCCACTACCAGCGTGGCGTGTAGCTCCTGCTCGGCTTTGTCCGGAGAATTGTGATCGCGCAGCCGGACACCGGTCACATGCTCCTTCTTCCCATCCAGGCAGAGGCCCAGCATTTCCTGGTCATGGAGAATTGTCACATTGGGCAGTGCGGTCAACTTGCGGTAGATGGCGCTTTCCAGTAAGGGGCGACTGCATAGGGTGGTTGTGATGGCGGACACATAAGGCTGACACCAATCTCCGCTAATATAGAAGCCAAGCTCGTTGCCAAAGTTCGCTGCGATGGCCCCGCCGGCATAGAGTTCTGCGGTCAG
Organism: Litorilinea aerophila; assembly: GCA_945905745.1. Taxonomy (GTDB): domain Bacteria; phylum Chloroflexota; class Anaerolineae; order Caldilineales; family Caldilineaceae; genus JACQGT01. The sequence continues at coordinate 23,354 of CAMDQF010000016.1, read as the reverse complement.
GCCGGGGAACATTCCATTGAGAATTTCCTCTCCCTTTGCCAGCAGAGCGTGGGGGTGGCGGGTCTGGGGTGCGCCCTTGCGAAAGGCCACCGGATCCGGGGCCACGTCCCGCTCAATCACAGTCACCTGGGCGAAGTGGTCACTCAACACACGGGCGGCGGTCATACCGGCGATGCTGCTGCCGATGACGATGGCGTGGGTATAAACAGATGCAGAATTCAATTCATTTCTCCTTGGTGTATTCATCGAACGATTCACACGGGTTACGTTGACTATTGAACCGCACAATGTACCCGTTGTCAGTGGCGTTTGGTGACACAAAAAACGACACCAGAAGTGACAGTACAAGTGACAGTAGATTTTCGACCCAAATATCGAACCACTTTATAGCCCAAAAATGCTGAACCCTATGCCAACCAACTACACCGAATCCCTCTCCATCACCTTTGGCAACTGGTTGCGCAGCCAGCGCCGTCGTTTGGACTGGACCCAGGAGGTACTGGCCGCTAACACCTTCTGCTCAGTCAGCACCATCCGTAAGATCGAAAGCGGCGATCTCGCGCCTTCCCGCGCCCTGGCCGAGCAACTGGCCCACACCTTCGGCATTTCGCCCCAGCAGCAGGCCGACTTTTTGGCCTTTGCCCGGGGACTCTCCGCCGATTTTCTTGCCGACGCTCTGCCCCCCAAAGCCACTCTGCCTTCCGAAAAATTGCCTGTCCGTTCTATGCCAGAAGCAACTGTCTACAGGGTTCCCGCGCCGCTCACCGCGCTGATTGGTCGGGAGCGGGAAGTGCTGAACGGTGTGGCGCTGCTGCGACGGGCTAATGTGCGGGTGATGACACTGATCGGGCCGCCAGGCGCGGGCAAGACCCGGCTCTGTCTGGCCCTGGGAGAAGCACTCCACCTGGACTTTGCCCAGGGCGTCTGTTTTGTGCCCCTGGCCCCCATCAGCGACCCGGCCTTTGTCCTCTCGGCCATCGCCCAAGCCCTGCTTCTGCGCGAGGTAGCGGGCGTGCCCTTGGCCCAGACCCTTCACGAATATCTGCGCGACAAGCATCTATTGCTGGTGCTGGACAATTTTGAACAGGTGACCGAGGCCGCGCCCCGTGTCGCCGAATTGCTGATGGCCGCGCCGAGGGTGAAGGTGCTGGCGAGCAGCCGGGAACCCTTGCGTCTCTACGGCGAGCAGGAGTTTCCTGTGTTGCCGCTGGCTGTGCCCGATATCAACCAACTGCCCACACCAGATTTGTTGGAGATGTACCCCGCCGTCGAACTCTTTCTCCAGCGCGCCCAAGCAGTGCGCCCAGGCTTCGCCGTTGACGCCCAGAACGCGGCCTCTATCGCCCACATCTGCGCCTGGCTGGACGGTCTGCCCCTGGCGCTTGAGATGGCCGCGGCCCAGGTCAAATGGAAGTCACCCGCGGCCCTGCTCGCCCAATTGCGCCAACAGTTGATGGGGTTGACCGGCGGCCAGCGGGACCTGACCCCCCGCCAACAGACTCTGGCCGGCGCGATTGATTGGAGCTACAAACTGCTCAGCTGGGCAGAGCAGGAGCTGCTGATGGCCGTCTCTGTGACGAATGGGGGCTGTGGGCTGGCTGTAGCCGCCGAGTTGAGTGCTACCGACGCCACAACCTGCGAAATTCTCCTGCGCGGTCTGGCCGAAAAGAGTCTGCTCCAGTGGGGGAGTGACAGCCTGGGCGAAGTCCGCATCTCTCTGCTGCAAATGATCCGGGAGTATGCCCAGGCCCGGTCTGTGGAAGAGGGGCGCTTTGACCAGTTGCGCGAGCTACACGGGACAATCTATCATCGGCTGGTGCGGGAAAGCTTGCCGCTGGCGCGTGGTGCTCAGGCCGAGGGTATTCTCAACCGATTGGAGATCGAACACAACAATCTGCGCGCCGCGCTGGCCTGGCATCTGACAGCGAGCAGTGTAGGCGGGGTGCGGCTGGCGACACTTCTGGCCGACAGTCTGTGGGGGATTCGAGGCTATTTCAGCGAAGGGCGTCTCTGGCTGGAGAAGTTATTGGCTGCCGCTTCCACCCAATCCACCGATGGCAGCGCGGAGACGCCGGGTTGGTGCGCTGCGGCCCGTATGGCCCTGGGCCAGGGGGATCTGCCCGGGGCCAATGATTTTGCCGCCCGCGCCGCCAGCCTGGCCTTTGCCAACGAAAACGACGACGAGATACGCCTGACCCTGCGTTGCCAGGCCAGCATCACCCTGCACCAAAGCGACTACCCCCAGGCGATCCGTCTCTACCAGCAGCTACTCAGCCTCTGCCGCCCCAACAACCAGGGCGAGGCCGCGATGGCCCTCAATGGGCTGGGGCTGATCGCCAAAGATCAGGGGGATTTTGCTACGGCGCTCGCCTATCACGAGCGCGCCCGCGCCTTCTACGCCCGTTTGGGGGATGCCATCGGTCTGGCGCACACACTGACCTATGCCAGCATCGCTGCCTATTGGCAGGCCGAATATGCCCGCTGTTTTGATCTGGCGCAAGAGGCGATTGAGCTGCAAAAAGGGGTGGGTGATGTGATGAGCGTGGCCTATAGCCGGGATGTCCAGGGTATGGCCCTGGTGCGCTTGGGGCGCTACGCCGAAGGGATGGCTATTTTGCAGGAATGCATTGTCGCCTTTGAAGAGGTAGGCGACCGTTCCGGCGAGGCAATGGTTCTGGCCGATTTGGGAGGAGCTGCCCAGTTGCAGGGGAATTTTGCCGACGCCTACCGCTATAACCACACAGCGTTCTCAATTGCTACGGCCATCGGCGACCGAAGGCGGGTTGCTTTCTCTCTGGAAGGGATGGCAATGGCCCTGACCCGACTGTCTGTGGCCGCAGCCAAAACCGATGCAGCCGGGTTGGGGCGCGCCGTGGGTCTTTTTGCCCAGGCCAACAGCCTGCGCCGAGAAATCAACTCTCCCTTGCCTGCCAGCGAACGGGCCGAGTATGACGCCTGTCTCGCCCTTGTTGCTGCCCATCTCTCCGCCGAACGCTACACGGAACTCTGGGAACGGCGGTTTCACCCATAACGGACAGCGATGATTGAACCAACCCCCTTTTCCCTCTGGCTACGTCGACGTCGTCGCAGCTTCGACCTGACCCAATCTGACCTGGCCCAGGCCATTGGCTGTTCGACCAGCGCAGTGCGCAAGCTGGAATCCGGCGATCTGCTGCCTGCGACAGAACTGACCGAGAAACTGGCCGAGCGGCTGGGTGTGGACAGCAGTCAATGGGAGGAGTTCGCGCGCTTTGTACGGGGAGCGTCCAACGATTTCCGCACAGAAGACGAACCGGTAGCGTCCGCCACCCACTCTATACAGCAGCAACTCCCGGTTTCGACAGATGTACCCCGCCCGCCCCTATTCAATCTCCCCGCTTCCTTCACTTCTCTGGTAGGCCGGGCGCGGGAAGTGGCGGAGGTCGCTGACCAGCTACGCCTGCCCGGAACCCGTCTACTCACCCTCACTGGTCCGCCGGGCAGCGGCAAAACCCGGCTGGGGATCGCCGTGGCCGAAGCCCTGCGCCCCGATTTTGCCGACGGTGTCCACTATCTTTCGCTGGCCCCCATCACCGAACCGGCGTTGGTCTATTCGGCTCTGGCCCACAGCCTGGGGATCGTCGAATCGACTGACAGTCGGGACGCTGCGGCTGAATATCCCCAACTGCGCACCCTGACCGACTTTTTACAGCCCCGGCAACTGCTGCTCGTTTTGGACAATTTCGAGCATCTGCTCGCGGCCGCACCTCCCCTGAATGCTCTGTTGCAGGCCGCGGCCGGTTTGAAGATTCTGGCGACCAGCCGGGAGATGCTCCACCTCTACGGGGAGTTTGAATATCCCGTTTCGCCCCTAGCCTTGCCCGATGAACAGGGAGATCGCTCCCCCTCCAGATTCGTCGAAAGCCCTGCGGTGCAGCTATTTGTGGAACGTGCCCAGGCTGTGCAGCCCTCCTTTGAATTGACCGCGCCGAACGCAAACGCAGTTGCCCAGCTCTGCGTTCAGTTGGATGGACTTCCTCTGGCCCTGGAGATGGCCGCGGCCCAGATGAAGTGGCAATCCATCGACGCCATTGGCCGACAACTGGCCGATATGCGGCTGAATCTGCAGCGCACCTGGCGAGATGCGGACCCGCGTCAACAGACCCTGCGCGGGGCGATTGAGTGGAGCTATCGGCTTCTGCCGCCCGGCGAGCAGCGGCTTTTTGCCCGTTTGGGCAGTTTTGTGGGCGGCTGCACAGAAGATGCGGTAGAGGCGATCCAAAAGGGATTGGAGAAGGAAGGCCCATCTCGCCGGGGAGAGACATCCGGGGAGTTGCTGCGTTCCCTGGTGGAGCGCAGTCTGGTGCAGCTTGCCTACAACGAGACGGGCGAGCCGCGCTATACGCTCCTGGAGACTATCCGTGCCTATGCCGAAGAGCGTCTGGCGAGCAGTGGGGAGACGGTCGCGGTCTATAATGCCCACGTGGCCTGGTTTTTGGCCTACGCCCAGCAGGGTGAATCCCAACTCTATGGCCCGGCTACCAAAACCTGGCTGGGCCGGCTGGAAAGAGAGCACGACAATTTTCGGGCGGTTCTGCGCCGCTTTGTGGAGAGGCAGGGGGTGGAGAGCGAGACCGGCCTGCAATTGGTGGCGGCGCTCGGCCGTTTCTGGAATCACGTGGGCCACTGGGCCGAGGGTGAACGCTGGATGCGTGTGGCTCTGGCCCAGGGGCACGACGCCTCTGACCTGACACGGGCACGGGTTCTGCGTCAATTGACCAGTGCATTGGGCAATCGGGGTGAGCGGGTGGCCGCGTTGGAGGTCGGAACCCAGAGCCTGGCCCTGCTGCGCCCCCTGAATAACCCGTTGGCCTTGGCCGATGTCCTGTACATCGTCGGCGTCACCTATCTGGGGTTGGGCCAGACCGACCGCTCCCAGGCCACGCTGGAAGAAGCCCTGGCCCTGTTGGACGGTACACAGAATCAGCAGGTCATCGAACAGAATGTGCTGAACGCGCTGGGGAATCTGATGAACGCGCAGGGCCATGTATCCCAGGCCATTCAGTACAGCACCCGTCTGGTTGGGCTGGCCCAGCAGACGGGGGATCGCAACGCGCTGGGCAATGGCCTCAACAGTCTGGGCGAGAGCGCCCGCTTGCAGGGCGATTTTGTGGCCGCGGCGCGCTATTATGTCGATAGTCTGCGCCAGGCGGATGAGAGCGGCTCGCTGAGTGCCCGGGCCTACCGTCTGCCCAACCTGGGCCTGGCGCTGCTCCATCTGGGCGAGACGAGCCAGGCCCGCAGCCACTTTGTCGAAGGACTGGCTCTCAGCTACGACTTTGGGGACAAAATTGTGATTCTGCAATGTCTGGTGGGCTTTGGCCTACTGGCCGGGGACGCGGATGAGTGGGGCCGGGCCGGGGTTCTGGGCGGGGCCGTAGAGCGCCTGTTGCCCGCCTTTCAGCTCCACTTTGAAAAGACGGATCAGACGGAATACGAGCGGCTGTTGGCAAAAATCCAGGGTCGTATTGCACTGCCTGTGGTGGCTGCGGGTTGGGCCGCGGGCCAGCGGATGAGCCTGGACGAGGCTGTCGCCTTTGCCCGAAGTCCAGGCTCCGACTCCTCATTTCGCTGATTTGGCGAGCGCGGAATTGGTCCGAAACCGTGCGCGGCGATCCTCGGCGGCGAGAACCCAACCTACGCCGCCAACGCCCGCAGCGCTGCCTCGTCCGGCTCGACGCCAATCCCCGGCGCGTCGTTCAGATGAACGCTGCCGGCGTATTCCAGTTGGCCCTTTGTCGGGAAAAGCGCGCTGTCGTCGGTGAACTGACTGCCGTTGAGCGCGGCGGGTCCGGCAAAGCCGAAGGCCAGGGCCATCTGACAGACCGCCATTTTGGTCAAAAAGCCGTCGGTCAGGCCGCTGACCAGCAGGGGCAGCCCCGCTGCCTCGGCGATGGCAATCTGCTGGACGCTGGGCCAGATGCCCCCGCTGCGGGTGACTTTGACCACCAGATAGTCCACCAGCCCGCGACTGGCGTAGCGGAAAAAATCCGCCGGGCCGACGCTGGCCTCGTCCACGGCCAGGGGGATAGACGTGCTGGCCCGCAGACTGCGCATCTGCTCGAACTGGTCCGCGGGCAGGGGCTGTTCCAGCACATCCACGCCGATGGCCTCGAAGGCCCTGGCTACCCGGCGGGCATTGTGAAGTTGGAAGCCCTGGTTGGCATCGGCCCAGACAAAGCCGCCGGGGCCGATGCGTTCCTTCACCGTCTCGGCCACTTCCACATCTGTCTCCGGCGCAACCGCGGCTTTGAAGTTGAAGTGCAGAAAACCCGCGGCTTGGCCTGCCTCCATCTCTTCCGCAATCGAGGCCCGGTTGTGGCCGGTGAGGGTGTAACTGAGGGCCATCTGCTTGCGGTGATTGCTGCCGCCCAGAAAGGCGCGCAGGGAAAGCCCGGCCCGCTTCGCCAGCAGGTCGTGCAATGCCATATCCAACGCGGCCCGGGCAATAGGCTGTCCCATTGACGGTCCCCGTCCGAGCGTCCGCTGCATGGCCCGCTGAATGCCCCAGCGGTCACTGACCGGCAGGCCGATGACTGCCGGGGTGATGTAGCCAGTCAGGGTGGATGTCACCGTTTCCAGCGTCTCCGGCGACCAGCCAGGCACGGGCCGTCCTTCGCCCCAACCCACCGCGCCGTCACTGGCGGTCAGCTTGACAAAGACGTGAGGGGCTTTCCCGCCCGCCTTCCCTGCCGAGCCGCTAGCGAAGGAGAACGAACGGATCATTGGGAGATGGACGGAAAACACTTCAACTCTATCGATAGTTGACATTTCAAATCTGCGCAATTTGTGTCCTCGACGTAATCTGCGTTCCTTCGTTTTATGCCTGCTGCCAGGACTGATCCCCCGGCCCATTCATCGCATTGTAGAAGGGATCGCCCGGTGTGATGTCGCCCCGACGCACGGGCTGTCCGGTCATAGCCGATTTGTAGAGGCTGGCGAGAAACTCGATTGTCCCCCGCACTCCCGGCCCGGAGACCAGTGGCCGCTCGCCTTTTTCCCGGCTGTCGAGCAATTGGCGCAACTGCTCGTCGTGATTCGATCCCACATTGGGCGGCAGAGCTTTCCATTGCTCAAACTCGGCAGTGTGGGTCATGCCAGGGTGGAGGCTGTAGCTCCAGTCGTCGTTCTGATAGCGGTAGAGGTGATGGAGTTCGACCGTCGCCTTCTGGAAGTCGAAACGCATATAGGACTCCTCTCGCGGGGAGAGGACGCTGTTGGTAATATTCGCCATTGCGCCGTTGGCAAAGCGCACAATCGCCATCGACACATCCTCCACTTCGATCTCCCGATCCAGCGTCCCAATCATCGCCCGCACTTCAGACCACTCGCCGTAGAGATAGAGCAGGAAGTCCATCATATGGATGCCGTGGCCCATCGAAACACCGCCCAGCTCCGTCGCCCACTTGCCCCGCCAGGGCACCGCGTAGTAGTCGGGCGTGCGATACCAGGTAGTGAGGGCGTTGGCTACCATCGGTTTGCCGATGACGCCACTGTCGATCAGCCCTTTCAGATGTTGGCCGCCAGAGCCGAAACGCCACTGGAAGACGCTGCTGCAATAGTTGCCCGTGCGCTGCTCGGCGGCTTCGATCTGGTCCATTTCGGCCAGGGAGGCGCAGAGTGGTTTTTCGCATAGCACCCATGCGCCGGCTTCCAGGGCCTGCACGACCTGCTGGGCGTGGAGACTGGGCGGGGTGGCGATGTGTACCAGCGCGGGCTTTTCCCGTTCCAGCATTTCGGCCAAATCCGTATAAGGCCGGGGGATTTCGTTGGTTTCGCAGAAGGCGGAGACCCGCTCGGCGTCGATGTCCATGGCCGCCACCAGTTGGGTGCGCTCGGCGTTGGATCGGAGGGCGTTGACGTGGGCGCGGGCAATCCCGCCTGTGCCGATGATGACAGCGGAGAGGGGTGTGGTCATAGGAAGTTCCTTGTGGGTTGGGAGGTTGCAGGTGGAAGGTTGAAGGTAGCAGGTGGAAGGTGGAAAGTAGCAGGTGGCAGGTGGAGTGAACAGTTATCAGTGACCAGTGACCAGTGGGATCGCGACACGACTGATTACTGTTTACTGATAACTGTTCACTGCTTACTTTCCGTTTCTTCCTTCGGCCAGATTCCGCCCCTGCACCAGGGCGGCCATCTTGCGGTCGGCCACCGAGCGGGGCAGCATCCAGAAGCCGCAGTCCGGGTGAACCCATTTCACCCGCTCTGGGCCGAGGACGCTGACCGCGTGCTCGATGCGCCGGGCGACGGTTTCGGCGGATTCGACTTCGTTGTCTTTAATGTCGATGACGCCTACGCCCAGGGCGATATCCGGGCGCAATTCCCGAAAGAGGGGGAGTTCGTCGTAGCCCCGCCGGGCAAACTCCAGCACCAGATGGTCTACGTGCAGATGGTTGAGAAAGGGAAGCAACTTCTTCCAGAAACCCGTCTGGATGCTTTGTCCGCCGTAGTTGCCAAAGCAGAGATGGAGTGCCCGCTCGCCCTGGATGCCGTCCAGCACGTGATTGATCGGCTCGTGTGCCCAGTCCGCATCCTCCGGGTGGCCGGTCAGATTAGCCTCGTCCACCTGGATCACTGGCGCGTCGATCTTCTCTACCTGCGCAGCCAGAATGCGGGCCAGTTCCATTGTCAACACCCGCAGGTCTTCGTAGTGTTCGTCCAGCAGGGTTTTGGCCAGCATATAGGGCGAGGTGAGGGTGAACTTCTGGGGAGTCTGGCTCAGAAACTTGACCGATTCCCAGGCCGATGGCAAATCCAGCGACCCGGCGTGGACAGGCCCGTGGACCAGCCCCGCGGGCCGGGAGCGAAAGCCCATCTCCTGCTGGCTGCGAAAGCGTTCGATCTCCGCCCGGCCCAATTTGCTGCTGACACCCCGCAACGGGCGCACAAAGTACTCAATCATTCCATTGGTTTCGGGATGATTGACATCAAAGCGGGAGAGTTCGCCGTCTGCGATCAGGTCCAGTCCAGCCAATTCCTGGGTTTTCAGCACAGCCAGAATGGCGTCGCGTAGGTTGGGGGTGGTGGGATAGGCGGCCAGCCAAACCGGGACGGGATAGCTGCCGACGACGGTTGTGCGGATGGACGGCTGGGGCATTGGCGTGGGTCCTTTCGGACAAAGGGTGGAGGAATCAAGCACAGGACTGGCGGTCGTAGTTGCGGATCAGCATTCCCGTCCAGGCGCGGAAGCCCTGCTTGGCGTAAAAAGGTTGTAACTCCGGGTCGCACATTAGATCGATGGCGTAGATGTGGTTGAGTTGCTCCACCATCTGGCGCACCAACTCGGAGCCGATGCCCTGGCCCTGCCACTCGGCCCGCACTTCCAGATGGGGAATATAGGCCGTGGACACGCCGTCGGTGATGGCTGTGATGTACCCGATGACCGGCCCCTTTTGGCCATCCCGTGCCAGTATTACCCGACCGCTGCCCTGGAAAATGCGCAGAATCGCCTCCGGTGCAGGGGGCGATCCCCAATGGGCAAAGAGGCCGGTCAGGTGGTCAAGCGAAACGTCGTGCAATGAATCGGTGTAAACCAAATTTGTCACAGTTAGCATCCCGTCGATATATCTAATACCTAATATCCATTACCCAATAACTGTCTGCCGATAGGCATCCAACGCCCCGGACAAATCGGCGATCAAGTCGTCCACCCCTTCCAGGCCGATGGAGACCCGGAATTGATCTTCTTTTAGCCCCAGTTCCTGGCGCAGGGCCTCGTTGCCGTAGTATTGGAAGGCCAGAGGGGAGAGCAGACTCTCGTAACCGCCCCAGCTATAGCCCAGGCCAAAGAAGCGCAGGCTGTCCACAAAGGCGGCCCGGGCCGCTTCCCCGCGCGGTTGCAGTTCAAAACTAAAAAGACCGCTGTCGCCGCTGGTCTGGCTGCGATGCAGGGCGTGGCCGGGGAAGCTCTCCAGCCCTGGATGGTTGACCCGGATGACATCGGGCTGTGTTTCCAGCCAACGAGCCACCGCCAGACCGCCGGCTTCGTGCTGCTTCATACGCACGTGTAACGTGCGCAGCCCGCGCAGGGCCAGGAAGGAATCGTCCGGGCCGGGACAGGCACCCAGCAGTGTGTAGACTTTGCGAATCTTCGCCATTGCCTCGGCTGTGCCCGCGGTCAGACCGAACATCAAATCCGAGTGGCCGCCGATGTATTTGGTGGCGGAGTGAACCGACACATCGATGCCCAGTTGGATGGGTTTCTGGAAAAGGGGGGTGGCCCAGGTGTTGTCGATGACCGTCCAGATATGCCTTTCTCGCCCCAGCCGGCCCACCACACGCAAATCCTGAATCTCAAAAAGGCCGGTGGAGGGCGACTCCACGTAGATCATCCGGGTGTTGGGGCGCAGATAATCAGCCAGACTGGGGCAAGCCGTACAGGGGAAGAAGGTCGTCTCCACACCGAAATGGGGAAGCAGAGAGGTGAACATCGAGCGCACCGGCCCGTAGACAGTGTTGATGCAGAGAACGTGATCCCCGGCGTTGAGCAGGCCGATGAGCGCCATGGAGACCGCACTCATCCCAGAGGAGGAGGCGATGCAGTCGGCTGCTCCTTCCAGATGGGCAATCTTCTCTTCCAGCAGTTTCGTCGTCGGGTTGTGTGCCCGGTTGTAGGTAAACTCGCGTGTCTGTTCGCCGGTGGTGTTGGCTTTCCAGGTCGCGTAGTCAGGAAAAGCGTAGGTGCTGGCATGGTAGACCGGCGGGTTCACCGTGCCATAATGGGCCTGGGGATCGTCGAAAAGATGGGCCAACTCGGTGGAGACGTGGAGGGGGTTGTGGGCGTTGGGTGTGAGCACAGATTTGTCCTTTGGTGGGGGGAAACTGCTGGCTTCAGATGGTCTCATCATCGCATCATTTTTAAAATATTCGCCACCCTGGCGGCCAGCTTGCGTTGGCACGGTGGTCATTTGTGATCATGACAGTTCCCGATAAGAATTGGGCGGATTTTGTGTACGCGACGCACTCAGGCAGTCTACTGTCTACCGGGCTTGTACGCAGCGTACAGATGCTGTATTGCCCGCACAGCCTCTGTACGCGACACACCGGCTTTGTGTTCTGGGTATGGGGCCTGTACCCGACGCACAGAGGCTGTGGGCCGGGTACAACCGTTGTGCGCTGCCCATCCAACCTGTGCGTCACGATTCCGGAAATCGGTCAGGCGATGAAGGGCAAGTCGAGGGAAATCGTGACTGATCCCCAGAATTGAAGCTCATTACGACCCAAATTGAGTGACAGGTTTGTTCTCGCGGGCCATTCGGATCAGAAAGCGCAGCGCTTCATTCACCGCTTCAGCATTGGGGAAGACTTCGATTACATCAGGGGCCAATTGGACAAACCCTCTGAAACTTGTCCGCTGTGCGCCCATTTTTCTGACGCGCAGGCTCTTGAGATCATACTCTGATCGCAGTTCGTCGGTCATCTCGTTGTCCATATCAACCTTCCTCATAGTCACTCTGTTCCCTGGGTGTCGCTTCTCTTGCGCTGATCAAACGGATTTTGCCCCGGCGCTCTGTATAGGAGACAACCAGCAGGCGGCCCTGTTGTGATTGGCCGACGATGAGAAATCGTTCTTCGTCATCGGAATGATCCGGATCATAAAAATCAACATAGAACGGATCTTCAAAGACAGTTTGGGCTTCGGTGAACGAAATTTTGTGCCTTGACAGGTTGGTCCTTGCTTTGTTCGGGTGCCAATCGAATTTCTCGCTCATAGCATACCATAGAATCGATGAATCTTGTTGGACTCTTCCGCCTGTGGGTTCGGATTCCGGGAATCGGCCGATTCCCGGAATCGTGGCCGCGTCTACAGCCCAAACTGGGTCAGCGCGGCCTTCTCCTTGCCGAATTCCAGGCGGGCCAGGGCGCGGGATTCGGAATACCAATCCTGCAACGCCTTCTGGCTGGCCTTGACCTGGGCGGTTTTGGCCTGCAACTGGCTCTTCAGGGCTTCCTGCTCCTGATCCAGCCGTTCCAGGTCCGCGGCCAGGCTTGCGCCGGCGTCGATCTGTTCTGTGGTCACGCCCCGACGTTGCAGTCGGGTCAGATTGCCCCGCATCCCCTCGGCCATCAGCCGGGCTTTGTTGACTTGGGAAGCTAACGTACCTGCTGCCATTGCGCACCTCCATTGAGTTTGTGGGTTTGTCGCCAATCTCGCGAAACTGAGCAAATCCTTTACACAAGGACAGTGGCTATTTTAGGCGTAAGCAAGTGGATTGTCAAAACAGCGAAAGGAGGGGGAATGTTCAAAAGGGGAGTTGGTCACAAGGTTTTTGTGGTCAATTCTTCGTACGCAGGGTGGAGCGTCCCCCATCCACACCGATAATCTGACCGGTCATCCAGTCAGCATCGGATGAGAGGAGGAAAGCGGCCAGTTTGGCGACATCCTCTGCGTTGCCCAGGCGTTGCAGGGGGTGCAATTCGGCCAGGGACGCGGCGACGCGTTCGTTGCTGAGCAGTCCCGCGGCCAGGGGTGTGCGGGTGAGAGAGGGGGCGATGGCGTTGACCCGAATCTTGGGCGCGAGTTCCGCAGCCAAAGAGAGGGTCAGCCCATTGACTGCGCCCTTCGCCATTCCCAGGGATGCGTGAAAGGTGAAGCCCTGAAGGGTGGCTACACTGGAAAAGAGAACGACCGATGCGCCCGCTTCGCTCTTTTTGAGCGCGGGCGCCGCGGCCTGAACCGCCAGGGCCGCACCCAGGGCATTGACCCGGAAATCGGCCAGCATATCTTCGGTAGTGAAGCGGGCCAGGCTGCGCAGGTTGATTGTCCCCACTGCATAGACCAGCCCGTCCAGTGGTCCGTCGATGGCCTGGGCCACCCGGCCAAAGAGCGCGTCGTCGGTCACATCGCCGACTGTAAAGGCGGCGTCCAATTCACCGGCCAGCGCGGCCAGGCTCTCTTCGTTGCGTCCCACCAGATGCAGCCCATAGCCCCGCTCGGCCAGCAGTCGGGCCGTGGCCGAGCCAATGCCGCCTGCACCGCCGTAGATCAGAATTTTGCCTGTCATAAATATCCTTACCAAAGAACTTAGATAGTGACGCAAGGAGACAGAGGAATTCAGAAACGACATCCGTCTGCATCAGTGTTTATCCGCGTTTATCAGTGGCCCAATTTGTCTTCAAGAGCCGCGGCCCGCTGCACAATCTGGTCGATCAGCCCACTGAAGATCAACCCGTGGAAGGGATAGAGGGCGTACCAGTAGAGCCAGCCAAAGAGACCTTTGGGCGCAAAGAAGGCGGTCTGGGAGAGCAGTGTCTGGCCGTCCTCCCGCGGGGTGGCCTGGAACTGAAGCCAGGCTTTGCCCGGCACTTTCATCTCGGCGCGCAGACGCAGCAGGTGATCCGGTTGTACTTCTTCCACCCGCCAGAAGTCCAGGGCATCCCCCACCCGCAGCTCGTCCGGGTCCCGGCGGCCCCGGCGCAGACCCACCCCGCCGATCAGTTTGTCCGCCAGCCCTCGAATCTCCCAGGCCCAGTTGAAGGCGAACCAGCCCCGTTGGCCGCCGATGCCGGTGAAGACTTTGTAGAGCGCGGCGGTGGAAGCATCCACCACCCGCTGGCGCCGTTCCAGCACCATCCCCTCGTGGACGGTCAGCGTCACCGGCGGCACATCCCCCTGGCTGGTACTCAGGGCGTCGCTCCAGACACTCTCCAGATTGCCCGCGGTCAGCCGGGCCAGGGCGCGCTCCACCGCCACCCGATAGCCCACAGGCTGGATGTGGGGAAAGAGTGTGCGGGCGCTGGGGTCGTGTACGACATTTTCGTTGCGCAGCCCTTCGATGAGCGGGCGGGCAATCGCGGCCGGGATGGGCGTGACCAGATTGACCCAATAGGACGAAAGCCGGGGGGTGAGTACCGGAACCTGAATCATCCAGCGTTTCAGCCCGCGCACTTCTGCGTAGAGAAGCATCATTTCGCCGTAGGTGACGACTTCCGCGCCGCCGATTTCGATGATTTGGCCTGTGCTTTCGGGCACTTCCAGGGCCGCGGCCAGATATTCCAGCACCTCCCGAATGCCGATGGGCTGGGTGCGAGTGAATACCCAGCGGGGACAGATCATCACCGGCACCCGCTCGGTCAAATAGCGAATCATCTCGAAGGAGAGACTGCCCGAACCGACAATCACACCGGCGCGGAATTCGGTGACGGGCACGCTGGCTGTGCGCAACGCGTCGCCGCTCTGCTGGCGCGAGCGCAGATGTTCGGAGAGGTTGGGGGTGGATTCGGCCAGACCGCCCAGATAGATGATTCTCTGAACACCCGCATCGCGGGCGGCTGCGGCAAAATTGGTGGCTGCGGTTATGTCCCGTTCGTGGAAATCCGCGCCGCCGGCCAGACTGTGAACCAGATAGTAGGCGGCTTCTGTTCCCTGCAAAGCCGGGAGGAGTGTCTCTGGTTGCAGCACATCGCCGGCGACAACTTCGACCGCGCCCTGCCAGGGGCGTCCCTGCAAACGAACGGGGTCGCGCACCAGACAGCGCACGCGATAACCCATCTCCAGCAGGTTCGGAATCAACCGTCCGCCGATATAGCCAGTGGCTCCGGTGACGAGAATGAGAGGTCGTTTCGGTTTTTCGGTTGTCATTCGCACTTTCTATCTCTGACTATAGAGCCAGCCGCATGACCAGCTCTCCGTCGTCTTCCTCGCTGGTGTAGACAAAGCCTATGCGCTCGTAGAAGGGGGAGAGGCTACTTTGTGACTTTGACACAATCAACCAATAGGGAGCGGCTGATCTTCTGTATGGGCGTCAACGTATATGCGCAAGGCTGCCCGCATCTTCCGCTCCCATCCATCCTCCTGGGCGTTGAACCAGGCAAAGACAGCCGGATCAATTTGCACTGTTACAACTACTGGTGACGGTTCGGGCTGCCGGAGTTCGGCCCGGTCAAAAAAATCATCATCCAGAGGCGGAATGTCAGAGTAATCGATCTCTTCATCCGTCATTGCCTCGAATGCATCCCAGTCAGTTTTTGAGCGATTGTTCATATCGATTGCGTTCACGTTTGTTTGCCTTTCGGGCTGATACGATACGAATCGTATCCCGCCGAGGTTCAGTAAACACTACAACGATGGCAACGTTTCTCAGAAAGCCAATACCAACCCAACGGTCTTCGCCATACTCTTCCCGCTCATCCGATTCGACCAGCATTGGGCCGCTAAAAACAGGAGGCACATCCACAAAATCAAGTTTGTGGTCACGAATGTTCGTTCTGTTCTTTTTCTCATCCCATTCAAAGCGCATATGCCTGACACAGCTTCCTTCGAATTGTTACCGCGCATCACCTATTGCATGTTATCGGTTTGCCAACTTGGGAAATCTGTATGGGACAGTCCATTTACTATTCTACGCGTTGCCAGTGGGGATTGTCAAAACAGTGAAAGGTGAGGGTTGGGACGCATATAAAGGCATGGATAATAGGGGATGTCTCACAGGATCAGCCGCATGACCAGCTCTCCGTCGTCTTCCTCGCCGGTGTAGACAAAGCCCATCCGTTCGTAGAAGGGACAAGGGCTGCCATCGCCGGGGACGCAACTTGTGAGGAGTTCGGTGGCGCCAGGCCGGGTGCGCACATGGGCGATGAGGAGTTCCAGTGCCTGCCGACCATAACCATGGCCTTGATAGCGTGCGTCGATCATAAAACGCCAAAGGCCATACTCTGCGTTGGCGGGGTCATCGTCCAGCATCAGAAAGCCCACAAGTGTTTCGTCGGCGTAAACGGCGCGGAACCAGGCGTTGTCCCGCTCAAAATAAGCCTGGGCAATGGAGACGGCGTTGGGGGCGACGAAATTGCGCTGATTCTCTGCCACTTTCAGATCGCAGATGGCGCGCACGGTTTCGGCGGTGACTTCGCGGAGGGTGACGATTGCTTTCTCACTCTTCACGTTTCACCTCCGCCATCTCATCCACAACCAATCGAAAATCTTCCGGCTTGCCCGTGCGATAGGCGGCCCGGGCCATCGTCGTCGTGGCAATCGGTGCGGTGACGAAGAAGAGGGCGATCAGCGCCACCATCTCCCAGAACTGGGCAGCGTTGTCGAAGAAGATGCCGGCGGCCAGGAGCAGACAACTGACACCCAGTGTGGCCGCCTTGCCCGCCGCGTGCATACGGGTAAAAACATCGGGCAGGCGCAGAATGCCCAGCGCGCTGATCAGCATAAAGATCACGCCAACAGTGGCAAGTAGTAAGATAAGAAGGTCGCTGAGCAATGGGTTCATCGGTTGATCCGTCTATTGGCTGGGTCGGCCGCGCTCCAGGAAGCGCGCCAACATCACTGTGCCCAGGAAGCCGAGCACTGCCGTCACAATTGCCCCTTCCAGCAGCACCGTTGACGAATACTGCACAGCAAAGAGCGCAAAGATGCCCACGGCATGGACCGCGATCAGGTCAAAGGCCACCGTGCGGTTGGGCAGATCCGGGCCAAGATAGAGACGCACAAAGCAGATCAAGAGCGAGAGAGCCAGAAGGATCATCAGCCCGTTGAGCCACCAATCGAATAGCGCTTCGTTCACTGCTTCCCTCCCTCGGCACTCCCCGACAACCCGCCCTCATCCGCCATATCGGACTTCAAATCGTGCAGGTAGAGGATGCGATCTTCAAAATCTTCCCTGATTTCCCGGCGGAAAGCGTTTGGGTCGCGCAGATCGATGGCATGAACGTAGAGGACGTCCTGTTCATCGCGGCGGCCCAAGTCTACGCTGATCGTGCCTGGCGTCAGGGTGATCACCGAGGCCAATAGCGTGCGCTCGAAAGGGTCGGTGATCCGCAGAGGCACAGCCACCAGACCCGGCTGCAACTGGGTGGCTGGGTTGACAACCGCGGCCAGGACAAGCCAGGCCAGTTTGAGATTGCTCTGCAGAATCGCGTAGAGCACGTAAAGCAGAAACCCAGTGGCATAGAAAAAGAACTTGCCATAGCTGCGCTTGACGATGGACAAAACCACAAAACCGAGCAAAAAGCCGGTAAAGAGCGCACTCAGGCTGTACTCCCCGTTGAGGGTGGGCCAAAGCAGAGAGACAAAAAGATTGATGATCAGAAGGCGGGACATTAGTCGTGCGCTCCCTTCTCGTCCGGTCCGGCCACGCTCTCCGGCTGCACAGGGCTTACTGCGGCGATATAGCCTGCCCGATCCAGGGCCTGTACGGCCGCAGTGGTGCTCATCTGGAAGAAACGCTCCCCGAAAAGCCCCAGCCCCAGACTCAGCAAGAGCAACCCGGCCACAGGACCCAGCACCAACCAGCGGCGCACGGGCGCATCCAGCAAATGGGTAGCCGGCCGACCCGGATGCTCATACTTGCCCCAAAAGGCCTCCCGCCACAGACGCATGACATTGATCAGCGTCAGCACACTGGCGACAATACTCACCCCGGCTACCATCCAATGACCGCTGTCCAGGGTAATTTGGAGCAGACTCAATTTGCTGATAAAACCACTGAAGGGAGGGATGCCCGCCAGGGAGATGGCCGATAGGAAGAAGAGCAGAGCCAGCAGTGGACGTTGCCGCACCAAGCCGCCGATGCTTGTCAAGCGGTCGCCGTCCATCTCAATCTCCACGGCGCCACCGGCCAGCATCAGCCCGGTCTTGACCAGCATGTGGTGGGCCATATACAAAATAGCTGCGGCCAGACCAAAGCCCACCGCCAATCTCTCCCCTTGCAGCGCCACTGCCAGCCCCATCAGCATAAAACCCACGTGGCTGATGATGTGGAAGCTGAGAACCCGGCGCACTGTCGGCTGGGCCATCGCGCCCAGGCTGCCGACAAGCATTGTGGCCCCGGCAATCCCCAGGAGAAGGGGCTGCCAAGCCGCCAGCAGGTCTGGGAAAAAGAGGGTGAAACTGCGGAAAAGGGTATAGACACCCACTTTGGTCAGCAGCCCGCCAAAGAGCGCGGTCACTGCGGGGGGCGGGGTGTGATAGCTGCTGGGCAGCCAGAAGAAGAGGGGAAAGAGCGCTGCTTTGCTGCCGAAAGCCACCAGCAGCATTCCCGCCAGCAGTGTGCGCACGGCCATCGGCGCGGCGTCCAGCCGTTCGGCCATCTGGGCCATATTGAGCGTACCTAGTGTGCCATAGGCGATGCCCGCCGCGGCCAGGAAGACGAGGGAGCCGAGCAGATTCAGCACCACATAGCGGATGCCGCTGTGGGTCTGGGCCGGCTGGCCGCCGATGGTCAGCAGCACAAAGCTCGCCATCAGCAACACCTCAAAGAAGACGTAGAGGTTGAAGAAATCCCCGGTCAGAAAGGCCCCGTTCACCCCCATCACCAGCACCAGACAGAGGGGGTAAAAGGACATGCGCTCCCGGT
Organism: Litorilinea aerophila; assembly: GCA_945905745.1. Taxonomy (GTDB): domain Bacteria; phylum Chloroflexota; class Anaerolineae; order Caldilineales; family Caldilineaceae; genus JACQGT01. The sequence goes on along the minus strand of CAMDQF010000016.1, from coordinate 5,019 downwards.
GCCGGTCAATGGTGGCGATGGCAAAGGGTAGCACAGCCAGGGAGACCAGCGCGGTCAGGGTGAGCAGGATGGCAGTCAGCCCGTCAGCGATGAAGGTGATGCCAAAAGGGGCAACCCAGCCGCCCATCTGCAGCACCAGCCGCTGACCACCCAAAGTAAACTGGGCCAACGCCAGGGCAACGATCAGATTGACAGAGAGCGCGGCCGCAGCCAGCCAGCGCTGCAAGCCGATATTCTGTTGCCCATCCCAGCGGGAGACAGCCAGCAGCAGAGCGGCCACAAGGAGGGGGATCGCAATCGGCGCGGCGAGGAGATTTGGGTTCATCGCTGATCGTACCCTTCCCGTTCCAAAGCGGCGGATTCGTCCGCATCCGAACTAATCCGGCTGCCCTTCTCTCCCCTACGTCCCCGTTCGTAGACTTCATCCACTTCGTAAGCAAGCCAATCGTAGCCGCTGCTTTCCTGCCTCTCCGCAGCGAAGGGGTCGCCTTCCAACAGCAGAGGCAATAGCTCGCCCTGCACCACATCCGAGTTGGTGATGGTGTGGCGGCGGTTGACTAGGACAATCATAAAAGCGGTGATACCAAAGCTGATCACAATCGCCGTGAGGATGAGCGCCTGGGGGAGGGGGTCTGCCATCCCGCCCTGGGCCAATTCGGCCAGAAAGTTCTTCTTGTCGGAAAAGATCGGTGGTTTGCCCAGTGTCAGCGGGCCAGAACCGAAGAGGAGCAGATTGACGCCGTGGCTGAGCAGCCCCAGCCCCAGAATCAGTTTGATCTGTCCGCGGCGCATGACGAGATAGACCCCGCATGCAAAGAGAATGCCCACCGTCAGCGCGAGAATCAGGTGGGTCATGCGTCCACCCCTTCCGCCACTGCGTTCAGACCGAGCAGATAGGAGGTGACGACACATGTCACCACAATAAAGACGCCCAGATCGAAGATGACTGGCGTCCCGATCTCCAGATGACCGAGCGCGCCGAGGGGGATGTCGAACCAGAGGCCCTTAAAGAAGTCTGAATCTAGCACACCCGCCAACCCCGCGCCCAGAGCTACCAGCAGCCCAATGCCAATGCCGGGCTGGAGAAAGCGGCCCACCTGGCCGCGTACGGTTGCCTCGCCCTGGCTGAGAATCTGCAATTGAAAGGCCGTGGCGGCCATCAGCCCGGCGATAAAACCGCCACCGGGCAGGTTGTGACCACGCAAGAGAAGAAAAAGGGTCAAGATCAAGAGCACCGGCGTCAGGATGCGATCAAACAGGCGCAAATAGAGTTCAGGCATCGCCCTCATCCTCCTTTTCTGGTTGTTTCTCTGTGCTGGCAGTGCGCCGCTGCAAAGGGTCAGGCAGACGCACATTCGGCGCACGCAACAGGGCATAGCCGCCCAGCGCAGCCAAAGCCAGCACTGTGATCTCGCCCATTGTGTCGAAGCCGCGAAAATCTACGATGATGACATTGACGACATTGGCTCCGTGGCCCAACGGCACCGAATAGTCCATGAAGAAGCTGTTGATGACAGTGCCAGCATCCATCGCCGGGCTGCCGTTGAAGAGAACCAGCACAAAGCCCATTACCCCGGCACAGAGCGCGACAAAGACGATCCCTGCCTGGCGCAATCGCCCCATCCGCGGGCGTTCCTCTTCCGGCAATTTATAAAAGATCAGCACAAGCAAGACGAGCGTCAGCACTTCGATCAGCAATTGGGTCAGGGCCAGATCTGGAGCGCTGAAGAACACATAAAAAAGTGTGACAATCACCCCGACAACGCCCAGGCTGATGATCGCACTCATCCGGCTGCGTGCGCGGACTGTCACCCAGGCGGCCAGGGCCAGCAAAAAGGCAAGGATCAATGGAGGCCAGCCGATGGGTTGGCTGCCCAGATCCGGCAACAGTGCGCCTAAAGAGGTATGGGAAAGCGCAGCCAGCACCGGTACAAAGGCTACCAGAAGCACGATAGCAGCCTGGGTGGCGAGCGTGTGGCCCTGCACCAGCCGGGCCGTGCGATCGGCCAGCCAGTACAAACCATCCAGTGAGCGCTGGAAGAGGACGACCCCGCGCAATCCCTGCGGCATCTGCCCCAGGAAGCGGCGAAAACCCCCCCGGGCCAGAAAAAGCAGCACGCCCGCTCCGATGGCGGCCAAACTGGTGATGAAGACGGGGGTAAAGCCATGCCAAAGAGCTAGATGGCTGCGGATGGATTCGTTACTGATAGCAGTGGCTGCCGGATCGATGAGTTGGGCCAACGGACCCAGCAGAAAGGGGGCGGCTGTGCCGAGCAGGACGAGCACCAGCGGCGCAAGCACGAAACCGAAACTGGGCGGATGGTGGACGTGGGCCTCATCCGCCACATCGGCTTCCCGGCGCAGAAGAAGCTCCCAAAGCAGAGTCAGGCTATAGGCCACAAAAAGCGCACCAGCCACGGCTGCGCCACCAAAGACCAACCAACCAGCCAACACCTCGCCGTGTCCGATCATCTCCCAGCCGCTTTCCAGGAGCAATTCCTTGGCCAGAAAGCCAAAAGTGGGCGGCAGACCAGCCATCGAGACAATCCCCAGCAGCCCCACAACGCCGGTCAGCGGCATGGCGCGCAGCAGCCCGGCCAGGCGGCGGATGTCCCGGCTGCCTGTGGCGTGATCCACAATGCCCGCCACCAGAAAGAGCGGCCCTTTGTAGAGCGCGTGGGCCAGGATGCCGACGACGACGGCCAGTACCGCGTACTCGCTGCCAAAGGCCAGCAGCATCGTCAGAATCCCCAACTGGCTGACAGTGGCATAGGCTAGGAGCGCTTTGATGTCGTAGTTGCCGATAGCGAAGAATGCACCGATCAGCATTGTGATGCCGCCAAAAATCAGCAACCCCCAGAACCAGAGGGGTGTGTCGCTTAGCGCGGGATGGAGCCGGGCCAGGAGAAAGATGCCCGCTTTGACCATTGTAGCTGAGTGGAGATAGGCGCTGGCGGGCGTGGGTGCAGACATCGCGCCGGGCAGCCAGAAGTGGAAAGGGAATTGGGCGGATTTGGTGAAGGCGCCCACAAAAATCAGAACAACAGCGACGCCATAATGGGCGCTCTCCCGCAGCCCGTCCGCCCCAATAATTTGTGAAATCGAGTAGCTGCCCGCGCTCTGGCCCAGGATGACTAATCCAACCAGCATCGCCAGCCCGCCCGCGCCGGTGATGATCAGCGCGTTGCGCGCCCCTGCCCTGGCCCGGGCACTTTCGTGGTCGTAGCCGATGAGCAGATAGCTGGTGATGCTCGTCCCCTCCCAAAAGACAAAGAGGGTGAGCAGATTGTCCGCCCAAACCAACCCCAGCATCGAGGCCATAAAGGCAAAAAGGGCCAAATAGAAATAGCCCTGACGGGGTTGCTTCTCTAAATAATAATGGGTATAGAGCGCGACCCCTGCGCCCACGCCTGCCACAATCAGACCGAAGAGCAGGGCCAGCCCGTCCAGCCGGAAGCTGATCTCCAGCCCCAGGCTGGGCATCCATTCCCAGCGCTCGCTGTAGAAATTGCCTTCAGCAATCTGCGGGATGCGCAGCAATTGCCAGACGGTGATAATTCCCGGTGGGAGGATGGAGAGCCAACCTACAATCGGTTTGTTGTGGGGGCGGGCAAGCCAGAGGAGGATGCCGGATATGAAAAGGGCGAGAAGAAAGGCGAGAAGCATAGAAGGACGGTTTCGTATTCAGAACGTATTGGTCAGGTTGCGTTATTTTAGCCTGCGCGCTACCATTTGGGCGTCAATGTCAATACCAAATTATTATAGTCGATCTTAGAATAATTTCCAACTTCTGCCAAATCTGGGAAAAGGCCGGCACTACTCCAGCGGCTGGAGAAAGTCTGCGAATGGCTGGAATTAGCCTTGGCCCACAGGAGATTTTCCCATTGAATCTGCGCTGCTCGGCTGTCCCCTATGTGCTCTTTATTGGCCTGCTCTTTGGCTCGTCCCTCGTCGTCTCCCGCTTCAGCGTGGGCCAGTGGGACCCCCGGGTCTACACCTCCCTGCGTCTGGCGATTGCCGCTTCCCTCCATCTGGCCGCCTATCTTTTCATCGGCTCGAGGGCCTGGCCCCGCAGCCTCTACCTCTGGAAGCACGCGGCCGTGCTGGGCGTTATCGGCACGGCCATCCCGATGACCAGTGTGATTCTGGGTCTGCAATACCAGTCCAGCGGCGTCACCTCCTTGCTACTGACGCTCAACCCCGCGGTCACAATCATTCTGGCGGAGATTTTCCTGCAGGACGAGAACCTGACCCGAATGAAAGTGCTGGGGGTGCTGGTGGCTTTTGCCGGTGCCGGGCTGTTACTGATGAGGGGCGAGACTGGTCTGGCCTCCTTTGCTCAGGCCGATTGGCGGGGCTATGCCTGGACCGGTGTGGGGATTCTAGGCTCGGCCACGGGGGGCGTCTATGGCAAGCGTTTTCTGGGCAGCGCCGATGGCTTCGATGTGGCCAGCGTGCGGATGTTCTCCGCAGCGATTGCAATCAATCTGGTCACAATCGCCACCGTAGGCTATGACCTGAGTGGGGTGGTCAACAGCGGTTATGCAGCCCTGGCCTATGCCACCTTCTCCACTTTCTTCGGCTTTATCGTCAGCTTCCGTATCATCCAACGTTTCGGTGCCACAGTCTCCTCCCAGACCTCCTACATCATCCCCATCGTCGCCACCACCTGCGGCGCGCTCTTTCTGGGCGAACGGGTCACCTGGCCGATGCTGGCCGGGATGGCTGTGATCTTCCTAGGGCTGGCGCTGCTCAACTGGAAGGGGGGAGCGGAGCGGCTACGGGGATTTTATGGGATTCGGCGCTATCCGGGGTGAGGAAAGAAGATATTGGGTACTGGGTATTGGGCAGGGATGTTTAGGCGGGAAAGTAAAACGTGAGCAGTGACCAGTTATCAGTGGGTCGCGTATCCGCAACTGATAATTGGTGACTGCTCACTCGCGACCTGCCAATACCCAATGGCTCTTTGGGATCTCAGGGGGTTGACAAATGCAGTGACTTCAAACGGTGGCCTAATTT
>CAMDQF010000015.1 GCA_945905745.1 Litorilinea aerophila | reverse complement strand
CAGGCCCAGGGGGACGTGCTCTCGTTTCAGGATAAGCGGGACGAGGCGTTGGGGAAGTATGAGAGGGCGCTGGCCCTCTTCCAGGCCGTGGGGGCTCGGCTGGGCGAGGCGAATGTGCTGAAGGCCCAGGGGGACGTGCTCTATTTTCTGAAAAAGACGGACGAGGCGTTGGGGAAGTATGAGAGGGCGCTGGCCCTCTTCCAGGCCGTGGGGGATCGGCTGGGCGAGGCGAATGTGCTTCAGGCCCAGGGGGACGTGCTCTCGTTTCAGGATAAGCGGGACGAGGCGTTGGGGAAGTATGAGAGGGCGCTGGCCCTCTTCCAGGCCGTGGGGGCTCGGCTGGGCGAGGCGAATGTGCTATTGGCAATGGGAGATATTTTACGTGCTGAGAAGGAATATAGCGAGGCCTGGCAACGATACGAAGCTGTATTCCATCTGTATAACGCAATTGGAGACCGCTACAGCATTGCGCGGGTTCTCTATCGAATGGGGGATTGGCAAGTAGCCCAGGAAAACTTTGCCGATTCAATCCGTCTGTTTGAATCGGCCATTGGTTTGTGGGAAGCAATCGGACTGCCGGACTTGGCCGCGCAGATTATCCAGCCAAAGTTGGATGCTGCTCGTGGGCAGTTGCAGTAACCGAACCCCCACCTAACCTCCCCCGCCGCAGGGGAGGGACTGTTGGCGGGGCGGGTGGTGTTTGGCGTTCCTCTCGTTCCCATCGCTCCGCGTGGGAACGGCTGGGGGACGCTCGGCGTCCGGGCTGAACCCCCACCTAACCTCCCCCGCGGCGGGGGAGGGACTGTTGGCGGGGCGGGTGCCGTCGGACGTACAACCGGATGACTGACGAAGCATCAACTCCTCCCCCGCCGCGGGGGAGGTTGGGTGGGGGTGGTTTCCTCGTTCCCATCGCTCCGCGTGGGAACGGCTCTGAGACGCTCCGCGTCCGGCCGTTGATTCGACGGGCCTGCTGCCGACCCAGAGCGTCCGGCCTGCGCGCCCACACCGGAGCATGGGCACGAGCGGAAGGCGCGAGTTTCACCCCCTCACCCTGTCATCCTGTCCTCTCCCCCCCATCCACCAGACGCCGTCCTTCCCGGCCACCACCACCGCCGAGACCAGGCCGATAAAGAGGCCGTGCTCCACAATCCCGGCGCGGGCGTCCAGGGCCGCGGCCAGGGCGACCGGGTCCGCCATTGGCCCGAAATTGCAGTCCAGAATCAGGTTGCCGCTGTCTGTGCGGAACCAGACATTGCGCTCCCCGCTGCGCACGGTCACTGTGACGCCCAATGCGGCGAAAAAGTCCAGATGGGTGCGCCAGCCAAAGGGGATCACCTCCACGGGCAGCGCCCACTTCGTCCCCAGCCGCGCGGAGAGTTTGCCCTCGTCCACGATAATAATCTCCCGGCGGCTGGCCTGGGCCACAATTTTTTCGCGCAAAAGCGCGCCGCCGCCCCCTTTGATCACCCGCAGTTGGGGGTCCACCTCATCCGCGCCGTCAATCGTCAGATCGATGACCGGATGTTCGTCCAGCGTCGTGAGCGGCACGCCCAGCCGTTGGGCGTCCGCGGCCACCTGGGCCGAACAGGGCACGCCCACAATCCCGGAGAGGCGGCCATCGGCCAGCCGCTCGCCGATGCACTCGATGGCCTTCAGCGCGGTGCTCCCCGCGCCCAGCCCCACCACCATCCCCGGTTGGATCAGATCCACAGCGGCTTCGGCGGCTAGACGTTTCAGTTGGTCAATAGAAGTCGTCATACAATCTCCGTAAAGATGAAGGGGGGACAGGGGGACAGGGGGACAGGAGGACAGGAGGACAGGAGGATAAGACGACTTCCTCCCTTCCTCTTCTCCTCCCTTCCTCTTGTCCTATCCCCGTATCGCTTCCGCCATCCGCCCCACTTCTCCAGCCGGGCTGCTGCCCAGATCGATGCGCAAGAGCCGGCGACCGGCGTCGAGCAGAGCCTGGCGGTCGCCCAGGGATTGGGAAGCTACCAGCACGCCAAAGGTGACGCTGCTCTCCGGCTTGCCCGCAGTGTCGGGGATGGGCAGATCGTCCGTTGGCTCGTCCACCAGCTGCAAGAAGAGGCCGTTGCCCCCGTCGCCTTTGTGGAGCTGGCCGGTGGAATGCAGAAAGCGGGGGCCGAAACCCAGTGTCACCGCGGCTTTGGTGCGGTTGCGGATGGCTGTCTGCAAGCCCGCCAACGCCTTCGCCATCGCCGGGCTGGGCTGGATGTAGGCCTGGATCGCCACATAATCACCGGGCCGGGCACTGTCGAGAAAGTCCCGGAGGGCAGCGGGCAGGTCGGTTGCAGTGACATCGCCGTAGATGCCTCCGTAGAGGGTGGCGTTGCCATCCACCAACGCGGCAATCAGTTCGGGCAATTTGCCTGTGCGGGTGTAGGCATCCAGCATCTTGCGGGCCTGGACTTTGGCCGACTCCACATTAGGCTGGTCGAAGGGGTTGACCCCCAGCCGTTCGCCCGCCACGGCTACGGCGAACTCCCAGACGAAGAACTGCTCGGCCAGGTCGTAGATGTCCCGGAAGTGGAGCTGAATTACCGGCTGGCCCGCCTCGCGCAGGGCATGGACTGCGCCGTTCTGGCTCTCGTCATCGCTGCACTGGAGATAGACAAAGAGGCGATCATTGCCGTAGACTTCCGGCCCGCCCACGGCTTCGCCCACCACCGGCAGGATGCCTTTGCCCTCTTTGCCCAGACTCTCGGCCACCAACTGTTCCAGCCAATCCCCAAAGCTGGCAATCTGAGGCGAGGCGATGATTGTCAATTTGTCCCGGCCTGCCTTGGCCAGTTCGCCCAGCACCGCGCCGATGATGGCCGCGGGATTCTGGCTGGCGTTGACGTGGCTGCCGCAGCTATTCATTGCCTCGGTGGCCCGGCGCAGGAGCCGGGTCAGGTCCACCCCCACCAGACTGGCGGGAACCAGCCCGAAGTGGGAGAGGGCCGAGTAGCGCCCGCCGATGCCAGGGTCGTTGATGTAAATAGCCCGAAAACTGTAGGCTTCAGCCAGAGCCACCAGTTTGGAGCCGGGGTCGGTGATGGCGACGAAGTGCTGGCCCGCCTGCTCCGCTCCCACGGCTTCCACAGTCAAATTGTAGAAATATTTGAAGAAGGAGTCGGTCTCGGCGGTCGTCCCCGATTTGGTGGAGACGATAAAGAGGGTGGCTGCCGGGTCCAGGCCCTGGGCCACGGCCGCCACTTCGTCGGGATGGGTGCTGTCCAGAATGGTCAGACCGATCTCGGTGCCCCGGAAGGAGCGGCCAAAGACCTCCGGGGCCAGGCTGCTCCCCCCCATCCCCAGCACAATCGCCTGTTTGTAGCCCTCGTTCTGAAAGTCTTGCACCAGCCCGTCGATGCACTCGCTCTCCCGTTTCATCGCTTCGGCAATGCGCAGCCAGCCCAGCCGGTTGCTGATCTCCTCTGGCTGCGGCTTCCAGACGGTGTAGCTGTTGGCCCAAATGCGGGCCACAAGCTGGCTCTTGTCCATCTGGGCCAGGGCCGCGTCCACCCCAGCCTGCTGGTCGCCCAGATGCAGGCGCACCCGCTGGCCCAGGCTGTGGCTGCTGCTGCCGGAAAAGCTGGCGGCCTTGTCGGCGATGCTCTGCATCAGCACGTCGAAGGCGTCGGCAAAGGATTTCACCCCGTCCCGCTGCAACTGTTCAGTGATGGCGTCCAGATCGATGCCCAGCTCGGCCAGCGCTGCCAGAGAGCTGCGGTCGGCAGCCGGGTCTGCGTCCACTGTGCGGGCTACTGTGCCGTGATCCAGAAAAGCGTCCAGCGTATTCAACGGCAAAGTATTGACGGTGTGGGGGCCGATCAATTCATCTACGTAGAGGGTGTCCGGGAAGGCGGGGTTTTTGGTGCTGGTGCTGCCCCAGAGCGGGCGCTGGACCCGTGCGCCTTTGGCCGCCAGCTTCTGCCAACGGGGACCGCTGAAGGTGGCTTTGAAACGGTCGTAGGCCATACGGGCGTTGGCGATGGCAATTTTGCCTTCCAGTTCCGGGTGGCCCAAGGCAACCACTTTCTTGTCCGTCACCGCGTCCACCCGGCTGACAAAGAAGGAGGCCACCGATGCCACTCGGCTGTAGTCCACATTACTGGAAGCCAGCCGTTCCAGCCCGCTGATGTAGGCGTTGGCGGTCTCGTCGTAGTGCTTCATCGAGAACATCAGCGTCACATTGACATTGATGCCCTCGCCGATCAGTGTCTCGATGGCGGGGATGCCCTGGGGCGTGGCCGGCACTTTGATCATCACATTGGGCCGATCCACCATAGAAAAGAGACGGCGGGCCTCCATCACAGTGCCTTCGGTGTCGTAGGCCAGTTTGGGATTCACCTCCAAACTCACATAGCCGTCCAGGGCGTCTGTGCGTTCGTAGACCGGGCGCAGGATGTCGGCGGCCCGGCGGATGTCCTGGATGGCCAGAGTTTCGTAGATGTCGTTGACGGTCAGCCCTTCGCTCACCAGCCGTTCGATGGCCGCATTGTAATCTGTGCTGCTGGTGATGGCTTGCTGGAAGATGGAGGGGTTCGACGTGACACCCCGCAGCCCTTTGTTGACCAGATCGTTCAGTTTGCCCGCATCCAAAAAAGCCCGGCGGATGTAATCCAGCCAGATCGATTGTCCGGTCACTGCCAATTCATGCATCTTTGTCATAGAATTGCTCCTGTCTATTGGTGCAGAGATCAAATTACATCCCCATCTTATCACCTATCCGCGCGATTATTCAACCGTCTCGGTATAGATAAAATTCCCGCTGGTTGTCTCTGCCCCGTAGACCCCGGCAAAGTTACGGAAGGGTGGTTCGCCGGTGGCCCGGCTGTGATGGGCGGCGAAGAGTTCCCCGGCCAACGTATAGGGCAGCGGGCTGAAGGCTTCCCGCACTTTGCCCACCACAGGCAGCACTACATCGGCCAGACGGGCAATCTCCGTATCCTGGCTGTCCACCACGGCGATGATCCGGCGACCGATGCGCTTCATAATATGCACCAGTTCCAGGGATCGGCTGTAGCCGGAGCCGGGGGGGGCTATGACAAAAGTGGGGGTGGGGCTGTGCTTGCAGAAGTATTGGAGATGCGCCCACTCTTCCGTGTCCTGACCCCAGGCCGACGCGCCGCTGGCTTCGATGATTTTGGCCGCGCTGAAGAGCGAGCTGCCGTAGTTGGGGCCGTGGCCGGTGAAGACAAATTCGGGCACAGACGCGTATTCGTCGGCCAGTTGGGAGGCCAGCCTATCTGTGGCCTCAATCGTCGCCGCCATCACTTCGTAAACACCCCGCAACTCAGCCCGCAGGTCGTTGGCGACGGTCTGGTGATAGACGTTGCGCACTTCGCCCAGGCGGATGGCGAGCAGGTAAAGGGCGCTCAGATTGGCCGCATAGCTGGTGGTCCCCGGCGCTTTGGGCAGGGCGGGAATGCGCATCCGGGCGATCTGGCTGTGGGCTGCCTTGGCCAGCGCGCCGTCGGGATTGCCGGTCAGTCCCAGGACAAGCGCACCCCGTTTGCGGGCCTGGGCGATGGCCTCCGCCGTGCGGGCCACCGAGCCGCTGACGCTGATGCCCACCACCAGCGGATCGTCCGGGAAGGGGACGGGGATCTGGTCGGCGGCATAGCGGGCCATCTGCATGGCCGTCATCGGCTCGCAGGGCAGACTGGCGATGCTTTCGAAGGCCATCTCGGCGCAGAGGGGCGCGTGGTGGCTGTCGCCGCAACCGCACAGAAAAACCCGATGCAGAGAGAGAATCTGTTTGGGCGAGAGCGCCTCGCGAATGGTATTGTCTGTCCCTTCAAAGATCGCGGACAAGTTTTCCGGCTGGGCCTGAGTTTCGGCCAGCATATCTTCGTAGCGCAGCTTTTCAGACATTGGGAACTCCTGGGGGTGGGGATTGGGTATTGGATATTGGATATTTCGTCTGGTATGTGGTCGCGTGCCAGACGAAATATCCAATACTCCGTACCATCGCAAGATCGACGTCTTATGGGTTAGTCGCTCGCCGATGACCGTAGTGCGTGGTGCGTGAACCAACTTCACTACCAGTTCACGCACTACGCACTACGAGATATGCGCATCTTTGGCTTGTGGCTTCGCCACCTTATGCAATACCTGCTATTCGACAAGTGTCTCTACGAACAACCGGGCCGCACGCCGGGCGTCGATGGCATAGGCCACATCCGCATTGGGCGGCGCGGCGTGGTGGGCGTCTTTGCTGGCAACCCGCCGATCGACCACAGTCATGCCCCGGGTGTGGGTCCCGGCCAGTTCGATGTCTACCCGGTGGGGATGGATCGTCAGCGTTTCGGGCAGAATCGTGGCGGCGACGGTGCCCGCGTCGCCCAGACCCGGCTTGGCCTGTCCAAACCGGCGCTGGACGTAGCGCAGGAGCCCACCCAGCAGGGGCGACCAGGGCTGGCCCGCGCCTTCCAATAGATCCACCTCGGCTGGGGTCAGCGTCACCTGGCGGAAAACGTCCAACCCGTAGAGGGTAATGGGCACGCCGCTGTTGTAGACGACCGCGGCGGCTTCCGGGTCACAGCCGATATTGAACTCGGCAGCCGCGGTCATGTTGCCGCCGCTGAAGGCCGAGCCGCCCATGGAGACGATGCGGGCGATGCAGGGCAGCAGTGCCGGATGGCGCTGGACAAAACCAGCCAGATTGGTCAGCGGGGCCAGGGCGATGAGCGTCACCGGTTCGGGTGCTACGGCGAGAATCTCGGCTATCAGATCGATGGCGTGGCGGGGGTCGGGCGGACGGCTAGAGCGGGGCCAGTCGGGCAGGCCCAGGCCGTCTTCGCCGTGGACGTGGCTGGCATTCTCAAATTCTGAATTTGCAAAGCCAGCCAGCAGGGGGCGGTCATAGCCCGGGGCTACGGGGATTTCGGGCCGCTGGGCCGCATCCAACACAGTCAGTGTGTTGGACACAACCGCAACCAGCCCAATATTCCCGGCCACACAGGTGACGCCGAGAATGTCTAAGCTGGGCGAACGGGCGGCCAGTAACAGGGCCAGCGCGTCATCTACGCCGGTGTCGCAGTCGATGAGTACGGGAAGTGGGGGCATGGGTATTAGGGATTGGGGACTGGGGAGTAGGGATTGGAGACTGGAGATATCCCAATCCCCAGTCATCCAATCCCCAGTCCCCTGCCTATGGCAGTGTCGCAATGCGCTCGTAGTATAGCTGTTTGAAGGCGATGTCGTCAACGCCGGTCAGTACGTGGGTTTGGGGTTCGTGCCTGTATTGGCGTCGCCAGTCCCCAATCGTCTGGCCCCGGGTCAGTTCGCCGCTGGTTTCCACGTCCACATAGACGAATTTGGAGGTGAAGAATTCCGGGCGGATGATCGCCATCAGCGCGCAGGAGTCGTGGACAACCATATTCGCATAGCCAAAGCTGTGGTAAGCGGCGACATAGAAACGGGTGATCTCCCAGACAAGGCGACCGGTCTGGTTGCCTATATCCCGCAGCCCGCCCAGATATTCATCGTCCATATGCACCTGCATTGTCACATCCAATCCGGCCATTGTGATCTCCCAGCCCGCGTTGAAGACGAGGCGAGCCGCTTCCGGGTCGTTGTGGACGTTGGCCTCGGCCACCGGGCTGACGTTGCCCGGCGCACTGATCGCCCCGCCCATCATCACCAGGCGGCGCACAAAGCGGGGCAGGTCCGGGCGGATGCGCAGGGCCAGGGCGATATTTGTCAGTGGGCCAAGGGTGACGAGGGTGATCTCGCCGGGGTTGGCAAGACAGGTGTCGATGATAAAGTGGGCCGCATTCTGGGCGACGGGCAGAGTAGTCGGCGGGGGTAGCTCGACATTGCCCAGGCCGTTGTCGCCGTGGACGATACTGCCTCGTCCGTGATAGGCCCGCACCAATGGATGCGACGAGCCAACTGCCACGGGAATGTCGCCACGCCCGACCAGTTCCAGAATGGCCAGCGCGTTGCGGGCCAGCAGGTTTACATCGCCGCTGTTGCCAAAGACAACCGTCAGCCCCTCCACCTGCACCTCTGGCGAAGCCAGGGCCAGGAGGATCGCCATGGCGTCGTCAATGCCGGGGTCGGTGTCGATCAGAATTCGTTCGGGCATAGGGGGCTTTCATCCGTTGGAGAACGCAGATTTCAGAAAACGGAGATTTTCTGTATTGATCAGCGTGATGATGAAATGAAAAAATAACGATTTTTTGTATCGCCGTCTAGCAGCCTGTTGGAGTAAGGTCCGCCATCCCTATTTTGGCCTATTTTCGGAGATGAAGTGGGTCGTCAAGTGGTATATTTGGCCGAGATAACGCCCTCAGTGGGACAAGTCGACGACAAAAACCGATCTCTCCGACAGGCTGCTAGAGTAAATTTGTCGAAAATGTGCTTTTTTCATTTCATCATCATCTTGCCTAGTACAAAAACGGAGATTTTCGCAGATTCTGTACTGCTCAGAGAGATGGTGGATATTCAACCCAAAGGCGCAGGGACGTAAAGGGCGCAGAGAACAGCTTTGCAGCTTTGCATCTTTGCGTTGAAAATAATCATTCGATTATCCCGTTGACCAGTACAGATTTTCGCAGATTCTATCCGCGTGGTTCAGCCCAATCCGCGTCGTCCGCGTTCTATTCTTCAGCAAATTGGGCTTCGGGTATGGGCAGTTTGTAGAGTTCCGCCGCGGTCTGGCTCATCACCCGCTGGCGCAGATGGGCGGGAAACTGGCGGGCGGCGAAGTCGGGCGTGTCCCCGTCCCAGTGGGGATAGTCGCTGGAGAAGATCAGCATTTTGGCTGCGTCGAACATCTCCAAAATGGCGTGGAACTGCTTGGGGTTCTCCGGCTCTTCTAACGGCTGGGTGGTGAGGAGGATATGCTCCTGGACAATCTGGCTGGGCAGACGATCCACCCAGGGGATCGTCATACGCAGGGCCTTCCAGTTCTTGTCCAGCCGCCACAGAATCGGCGGCAGCCAGGAGATGCCCCCCTCTACCATCACAAATTTCAGCGTAGGGAATTTGGCAAAGACCCCTTCGCTGACCAGACTGACCAGATGGGCAATGTACGATTCCACCAGGCCCGTATGCCATTCGAAATAGCTGGTGGGATAGCCGGCCGCGCCGGGCGGGCCGGAGATGCCCACCCCTTCTGTGCCCGGGTGGATGGCGACGGGCAGGCCAAAGTCCGCGGCCGCGGCATAGATGGGGTGGAAGAAGCGCTGGCCGTAGGGGATGCGTGCGCCGCTGGGCATCTGCACCTGCACCACACCCGGATGTCCACCCCAGCGCTGAATTTCGGCTACCGCTAGTTGCGGGTCGTTGGGATAGACGGTCAGGGCGACCCGGAAGCGGGGATCAGCGGGCAGCCACTCCTCGATCATCACCGCATTCACAGCCGAGATGACCGCAGCCGCGTAGTCGGCTTCGGGCGAAAGACCCAGATGCAGTGTGCCGCCGGCGATGAGCACGCCGTAGTCGATGCCGTAGAGATCGAAAAAGTGGCGGGCCAGCAGGTGGGGATCCGCCTCGATGCGTTTGCCGTCCACCACGGCGTCGGGTCGGTTCACGCCGTTGGGGTTCCACCAGCCCAGGGATCCGGACGAGCGGTTGCCGCTGGCGTAACGGGTACGCCAGGGTTCGGGCAGGCGGGCCAATACCGCTGCCCCCTCGATAGTGGGGTGGATGTCTGCGTCAACAATCATTTTTTAGCTCCCGACCAGGCCGGATATCTGAATTCCACCGACAAAATAGTGTTGGGCAAAGAAGAATCAGTAGACCGCAGTGGGTTGGGTTCTCCTGGCACTCGTTGGAGTGTAGATGCCGATCTCTTGCCAGGAGAACCCAACCTACAATTAGGCAGTCTGCGGTCTACAGAGTATTGAAGCAGCCCTCGTCGGAAAACCCTCACCCCCCGCCGAGCGCCTGCTCAATCTCCGCCAGCGTCTCCTGCGCTTCCTGCAAATTGTCTTGCATACGCAGCCGCGTGTGAATCTCGACGGCGCGGTGGGCCAAAGGCAGGGCCTCCTCTAAACGCTGCTGCTGTTTGAGCAATGCTCTGGCGAGGCGGTAACAATCGTCGGCAATCAACTCCAGTCGCCCGACTTTTTCTGCCAGCGCCAGGGCTTCGCGGGCCAGGGACTCGGCCTCTGCCCACTGCTCGCGGTCGAGGGCGAGTTCCGCCAGGTTGCTTGTGTAGATGGCAATGCCTTCATCGTCTTTGATTATCTTTGCAATGCGTAGCGCTTCGCGGTAGTCGCGCTCGGCGGCGGCGTACTCTTTGTTGGCGCGTTCTGCTGCGGCCAGAGAGTTCAGCACGCTGGCCACAGCGTCGCTTTCGGGGGAGATGGAGCGGATAATTTCCAGGGCTTCGCGGTAGGCGGCGATGGCGGCGGGGTACTCTTTGTTCAGTCGGTGACCGATCCCGCGCAGGAGAATGGCAGTGGCTTTGTTGTAGGGTGTGCTGCCCTGCCAGTGCTCGGCGGCGCGGGCGGCGCACGCCAGCACTTCGGCGGGCTGGTTGCGGAGTTGGTAGATGTATCCTGCTTGATAGGCCCGCCAACCCGCCTTCTCGTTGTCGGCGGCGGTCAGGGCGCGGGCTTCGGCCTGTTCAGAGAGCCAAAGCCACTCATCCCATCTTCCTGTGAAGTTGAGAAATTGATAAAGTTGGTCGCACACCCTTTGCAGGCGGTCATTGTCGCCGGTCAAGAAGCGGGGCAGGGCGGCGGAGAGGAAGTCCCATTCGGCGTCCAGCGTGGGAAATTTTTCGTAGTTTTTGCTTCCACCGCCGTATTGCAGGGCGAGGGCGTAGGCGCGCTGGGTAAGGGCGTCGCCGGTCTCGGTCACGGCTTCGGGGCGGCGGCTGCGGATGAATTTTGCGGCCAGGGGGGGCAAAAAATAGCTCTGGGCAGAGAGGTCGGCGGTCAGGATGGAGCGGTCGGTCAGGTCTTCCAGCGCGGTCTCGGCGGCCCGGGCGGGCAGGTCGGTCATCTCCGCAAGCCACTTGAGTTTGGCGGGCAGGCTGAAATAGGTCAGCGCGGCGAGGACTTTGGTCTCGTCGAGGCTGAAGCTCTCCAGCAGGTCGCCGAAGATGTATTCGAGGGGGTCGTTGCCTTTGGGCGCTCTGTCAATGAAGTCACAGGCCTCGGCGATGGTGCGGCACTGGGAGCCGGCGCGCCCCAATTGCCCGGCGATCCAGCGGATGAAGAGCGGGTTGCCCTGGGTAATGGCGTAGAGGTCAGCGCGCTCTTTTTCGGAAGCGCGCTGCAAGCGCGGGTATTTGTGGGCCAGTTCGGCGATGAGTTGCAGGGCTTCGTCCCGGGCCAGGCGATCCAGGCGCACGATGCGGGCGTCCACGTCGCTGCGGCGGCGGGAGGTGACGATGGCTTTGTTGCCTTCGGGCAGGCGGGAGAGGAATTGGAAGAGGCGGGTGCGCTCTGCTTCGGGCAGGGTTTCCAGATTGTCGAAGATGACCAGCGCCTGTTTGCCCGCCAGGGCCAGGCGCAGTTGGTTGGGCCGCTCGTCGGGCGGGAGTTTTTCCAGTCCGTCTGCCCCCACTTCCTTGCCCAGTTCGTCCAGCATGGCCAGATAGGTGGGGCGGGTGAAGTCGGTCAGTCTGGCTTCGCCTTCGGCGGTCAGTTCGCGCACTTTGGCGGTGATGAAAATTTTGAAATTGAAGCCTTCTGCTCTGTGACCGGCACAAATCGCCAGCGCGGTTTTGCCGATGCCGCCAGGACCGTCGATCAGCGCGCCCCAGGTGCGGGAATCGGGGGAGAGGGCGGTTCTGATAATTTCAAGTTCTTGGGCACGCCCAAAGAAGATGGATTGATTGGGCAGTGTGGAGTGGGTGGGCTGCTTGGGGTCGGGCAGAGGGGGCGGCTGGAAGATGACATTGCCGTGGAGGTTGCCCCCAATCGAAACGCCGCCCTGACCGGAAGCAACGCCACTCGTCGTTGCCATTGCGCCGGGGCCGGTATTTGTAAGCGTGGGAACGGCTGCCCCGGCCTCGCGCCGTTTTCCCTCCCAGTCCACCGGCACAAATTGCAGCCCGTGGAGCAGGAAAGCCGCGGCATTCTGTGCGGCGGTCTGTTGGCGGGCCTCTTTGTCCTGGGCTTTATTCCCATCCGCCCAATCACAAATGGCCTTCATCAAAATCCAGTCCACTTTTTTGTCCTGGCAAGCCACATACATGCCAGCGCCTTCCATCTCGCCGCCAATGGCTTCTGCTTCCAGGCTGCGCAGCTGGTCGCGGAAGTCAAGGTTGTCCACCAGCTTCTCGCCGCTCAGGACAACCCCAAAACGAACGGGCGCGCCCTCCCACAGCAAGACGGAACTCTTGAAATGGTTGATCAGCCAGGGCGAGGCATGGGGTTTGTCGCCCCGCAAAATCAACTGGGGCTGGCCTTGGCTGGTGCCGACGCGTTGGAGGTCGTATAGCCGGAGCTGTTCCGTCACCAGCACGTCGCCGATGGTCTGCTTCTCTTCGTTGACCCCAAAGGCGATGCCCACCATCACCACAGCCGCCGGTTGAAGGGTCTCGATGCCTTTGCGCACGGTCTGGTGCGAAGCGTCCAGCCCACCGCTGCCCATCTCCGATTGGGTCAGAAACAGCCGCGCCTTGTGTACCGCGCCCAGGTCAAAATAGACACGCCCATCCATGGAATGGGGTGTGGCTTTGTTTCCCAGCGCCCTGGGAAAAGTCTGGAGTACGGCCCGGCTTTCCACTTGGGTCGCCGTGACGATGAGGATATCTGCCTGGAGGGTCATCATTCGCCTCTTATCATTCGCCGTTATTCGTTACGTAGCTGAAAGCTGCATACGGCTCTATGGATAATAGCGGATTCCGCCAATTGTCACAAACGCCTTCACACAGAAAAGGGCCGGGCGATTGTCGCCCGGCGCTAAAGACGCCGGGCTAATGAGCTACGCCCCCTGAAGGGGGCTTGAATCGCCGAAAATCGTCCGATGACCAGCCGGATTTATCCGGCGTTGTTTGTTAGCTGTGGGCTTACAGCCCATTGGTCTTTAGCCCGGAGCGGTCGTCACAACCGTCAGTTTTCCCTAAAAGTGAAATGCACCCCACACAGAAAAGGGCCGGGCGACAGTCGCCCGGCCCTTTTCTGTTACCCCATATCTGTAGACCGCAGACTGCCCAATCGTAGGTTGGGTTCTCCTGGCAAGAGATCGGCATCTACACGCCAACGAGTGCCAGGAGAACCCAACACGCTGCGGTCTACCCCATATTTCTTGCGTGGCTACGCCGCCTGTTTCGCCTTCTCTTCTTCCACCAGCACCCGGCGCAGGATCTTGCCTACCTGGCTTTTGGGCAGGTCGTCGCGGAAATCCACAAAAACGGGCACTTTGTAGGGGGCCAGGTTCTCTTTGCAGAAGTCCCGAATCTCCTCCACGGTGGCGCTTTCGCCCGCCTTCAGCACTACGTAGGCTTTCACCGTTTCGCCCCGTTTCGGGTCAGGGATGCCAGCCACCACCGCCTCTTGCACCTTCGGGTGCATATAGAGTACCTCTTCCACCTCGCGCGGCACGATATTGAAACCGCTGGCGATGATCAAATCCTTCTTGCGGTCCACAATATAGAAGCAGCCGTCGGCGTCCATTTTGGCAATGTCGCCCGTGTGGAACCAACCCTCTTTGTCGATCACTTTGTCGGTCTCGTCCTGGCGCTGCCAGTAGCCTTTCATCACCTGGGGGCCTTTGATCACCAATTCGCCTTCGTCGCCCGGCGGCACCAGATCGTAGCCGCCGTCTTCCCGCTGATCCAGCGAGACAATCGCCACCTGTGTCGAAGACACGGGCATCCCAATCGAACCTGGCTTGCGAATGCCATCCAGGGGGTTGGTGCAGGCTACGGGGGAGGTCTCGGTCAGACCGTACCCCTCAATCAGCTTGCCGCCGGTGATCTCCTCAAAGCGGCGCTGTACTTCGACTGGTAGGGCCATCCCACCGGACATACACGCCTTCACCGAGCGCAGGTCGAATTCCTTGACCTTCGGATGGTTGATGATGGCGTTGTACATTGTGGGAATGCCGGGGTAGAGGGAGACCTTCTCCTTGTGAATAATTTCCAACACCAGGTCTGTCTTGCGGGGGTCTGGCGTCACAATCAGTTCGCTGCCCGAATAGAGGGTGAAGAGCATGGCCACAGTCATCCCGTAGACGTGGAAGAAGGGGATCGCGCCCAGGGTCTTCTCGCCGCCCCATTGCAGGCTGGGCAGCCAGGCTTCCAGTTGCAGCACATTACTGACCAGATTGGCGTGGGTGAGCATGGCGGCTTTGGGCACGCCGGTTGTGCCACCCGTGTATTGGAGCAGCACCACATCCTCCGGTGCGACGCTAATCTTGGGGGCTTTGGCCGGGCTGGTAGCCAACAGATTGTTGAAGCGGAAGATGCCTGGCCCGTCGGCCACATCCACCATCAGCCCGCCAGCTCGCACCTACTTTTCTACCAGCCGGTTGAAAGGGAAGCCCAGGGGATCGGGCACATCGGTGATGATCACCCTTTTGATCGGCGTCTTGGCCTTGACCTGCTCCAACCTGCTATAGAGGCTGCTGAGCATCACAATCGTCTCAGCGCCGCTGTCGGCCAACTGGTGTTCGATCTCCCGCGGGGTGTAGGTGGGGTTGGTGTTTACTACCACACAGCCCGCCTTCAAAATGCCGTAGAAGGCGACGACCTGCTGGGGGATGTTGGGCAGCATCACCGATACCCGATCGCCCTGTTTTACGCCCAAATTGTGCAGGGCCGCGGCAAAGCGATCGGTCGCCTCGGCCAATTCGCTATAGCTCATTTTGGATTGGATGGCGAGACCCAGAGGCAGGTATTTGAGCAACATCCGCACCGCGACTTTGTTGGGATATTTGGCCGCGGCCGCGTCCAATGTCTGCTGAATCAATTGTCCCTGGTAGTTGACATTCTCAGGAACACCTTTCTCGTAATTCTTTGTCCACAGCTTTGCGTCGTACATCAATCTTTTCTCCTTGACAATTAAAGGGGATGGCGGGCCGGGTCGCCCAGCAGGTCAGATTCAGTTGTTCAGTCAGGCAGTACAGCCGTAGCAACAAACGGCTGTCGTGGGATTATTGGGAAGTATAGCGCAGGGCCACAGGTTTGAAAAGTCAGGGCAGAAGCCGCGGCGCGTCAAAAGATTGGGAGGTTGACTTTACAATAGTCAGTGGCTGTTGTGGCAGAGTTCCCACGGGAAAGCAACGATCTTTGACATCTTCGATCCGGGGAAAGTATACTTTCAAGGCTTTTCTTTTCGTCTTTCTGTGCCTTTGTGCCTGCGTGCTTCCAATTTCCATACCGAGACAGAATAACAATGCCAAATCTGATTCAGAAATATGCCAACGAACCGGTGTGGGCTGTGGTGGGGGCCAGCAACAATCCCCGCAAGTTCGGCAACCGTATCTACAAAACCCTGCGCACCGCGGGCTACACGGTCTACGCCATCAACAGCCGGGAGAGTGAGGTGGAAGGCGACACCGCCTACGCTTCGCTGCTGGATCTGCCCCAGCCGCCGACGGTTGTGGATATGGTTATTCCACCCTACCTGGCCCTGGAAGTGGTGCAACAGGCCAAAGAGGCTGGGGCCAAAGCCATCTGGTTTCAGCCTGGCGCCGAAGACACCGAAGCCATTCGCTGGGCCAAAGCCAACGGGCTGGATGTGGTGGAGGATTGTATTCTCGTCCAGCACGTGCAGAATCCAAAAGGGGATGACAAGGTGAATGGATGACAAGGTGAAATCGTCTCGCCACCCAATCAACCAATCAACGAATCAACCAATGGAGGTTTCCCATGTCTAAAACACGCGTGAAGTGGATTGAAGACAAGACATTTCTTGGCATTGATGCCAACGGCAAGTCGGTGGTGATGAGCAGCACCGATGGGCCGGGTGTCAGCCCCATGCAGATGCTTCTGCTGGGGCTGGGCGGCTGTTCGCTGGTGGATGTCGTGATTATTCTGCAGAAACAGCGCCAGCCCTTCGCCGGAGTGGAGGTGGAGATGGACGGCGTGCGGGCCGAGGAAGCCCAGCGTCCCTGGAAGGATATTCACATGCACTTTATCGTCACCGGCGCGGGGGTAGACCCGGCCAAAGTCGAGCGGGCCATCGCCCTGAGTGTGGAGAAATATTGCGGCGCATACGCCACGCTTTCCGGCGTGGCGACGATTACCCACGATTTTGAGGTGCGGCAGAATCAGTGACCAGTCACCAGTGGATTCCGCTATGCCCGATTTTGGGTGAAAACTGATTACTGTTCACTGATAACTTTTTGCTCCCAGCAGGACTTATAATGCTTAATCAACTCCTCCAATGGACTGGCCTGAAAGCCAAGAAAATAGCCCGCCCAGCTACGGCCCAGCCCTCGGTTGCCGCAGCGCGCCCCATCCACGTGACCGACGCTGACTTTGACGAGCGCATTCTGGGCAGCGAGCAACTGGCTGTCATTGATTTCTGGGCGGACTGGTGTGGCCCGTGTCACCAGATGTCGCCCCACATCGGCTTTCTGGCCGAGGAGTACGCGGGCCGGATCGTCGTCGCCAAACTGGACGTGGACGAGAACCCTACCATCCCCGCTCGCTACCATATCCTGGGCATCCCCACCGTCATCTTTTTTCAGAATGGGGAAGTGGTAGACCGCCACACCGGGGTGTTGACCATCGACGGCCTGAGCGAGCGGGTGGACAGACTATTGCGTAGTGCGTAGTGCGTATCTGTATTAGGTAGAGTACCGAAAAACGGAATACGCAATACGAAATACGGGGCCAAGGCGAGCCGACACTGTAACTTAACCTTCCACGCCCAAACGGGCGATTCTTTACGGAGTACACTCTTATGCGAATGTCAAAACTCTTTTTCCAGACCCTGCGGGAAGTGCCAGCGGATGCGGATGTGATCAGCCACCGTTTGATGCTGCGGGCTGGGCTGATACGCCAGGTGGCCGCGGGCATCTTCGACTTTCTGCCTTTGGGCCTGCGGGTAAAATATAAGATTGAGCAGATTCTGCGCGAGGAGATGGACGCCATCGACGGCCAGGAAGTCTCTCTGCCGGTGGTGCAGCCCGCCGAACTCTGGCAACGCACAGGCCGCTGGCAGGCGATTGGGGACGATATGGCTCGGCTGAAGGATCGCAACGGTCGGGATATGGTGCTGGGCATGACCCACGAGGAGGTCGTCACCGAAATGGCCGGTGGCGTCATCAACAGCTACCGCCAGCTTCCCCAGATGCTCTACCAGATTCAGACCAAATTCCGGGACGAACCCCGGCCCCGGGGCGGGCTGATCCGGGTGCGGGAGTTTACGATGAAGGACGCCTACTCCTTCCACACCGATTTGGCCGATCTGGACGCCTACTATCCCTCGGTCTACCAGGCCTATTTCAACATCTTCCGCCGGGCCGGGCTGCAAGTGATTGCCGTCGAGAGCGATACGGGGATGATGGGCGGCACAATGGCCCACGAATTTATGGCCCTGACCCCCATCGGCGAGGATACCCTTCTGCTCTGCGACGCCTGTCACTACGCGGCCAACCGCCAGATCGCCACATTCGTCAAAGAGGCCGCGCCCGCCGAAGATGCCCTGGCCCTGGAAGAGGTGGCGACACCCCACGTCAATACGATTGCAGCCCTGGCCGAATTTCTGGGCATTCCCGAAAGCCGCACGGCCAAAGCCATCTTCCAGGTGGCGGAGGTGAACGGGGAAAATGGCAAGAGTCGGGAGCAATTTGTCTTTGTCGTCGTGCGCGGGGATATGGAACTGAACGAGACAAAGCTGACCAACGCCATCGGCGCTCGTCGTCTGCGTCCAGCCACGGTGGACGAGATCGCAGCCATCGGTGCGGTAGCGGGCTACGGTTCGCCGGTAGGCATCGACCGGGCCAAAGTGCTGCTGGTGGTGGACGATCTGATTCCCCGTAGCAGCAATCTGGTGGCTGGGGCCAACAAAGAGGGCTGGCACTACAAGAACGTCAACTACGGGCGGGACTACACCGCGGATCTAGTGTTGGATGTGGTGGCCGCCGCGGAGGGTTACGGCTGCCCGGTCTGCGGCGAACCCCTGCGCTCTGTGCGCGGGGTGGAGGTGGGCAATATCTTCAAACTGGGCACAAAATATAGCGCGGCCATGGATGCTGTCTATCTGGACGAGAAAGGTGAGAGCATTCCGATGGTCATGGGCTGCTACGGCATCGGCTCCGGGCGGTTGATTGCCAGTGTTCTGGAGAACAGCCACGACGAGAACGGCATCATTTGGCCGGTGACGATCGCGCCTTGCGCAGTTCATCTGGTCAGCCTGGCCACGCCCAAACAGCCGGAGATTGTGGCAAAAGTGGAGGAGGTCTACGCGGCGCTGCAAAAGGCGGGCATCGAGGTTCTCTACGACGACCGGGACGAGCGCGCCGGGGTTAAATTCAACGACGCCGACCTGCTCGGCCTGCCCCTGCGCCTGACGATGGGCAAGCGGGGCGTGGAGAATGGCATTGTCGAACTGAAAAACCGGCGCACGGGTGAAGGCAGCGAATTGGCGCTGGACGCTGTGATTGCGGGAGTGCAGGCTGCGCTGGAGGTAGAACGGGCACTGATTGCGGCTACTGTGCTGCCAGAGAAAATGGGCTAACGCAGAAAACACAGATTTATACTGGATTATTTCGCAAATTCTCTGCCCGGTATTCTAATGAATTTTCACGACCAAATCCGGTAATCGTAGGGACGCCCCTACGATTACCGTTTCTGAAATTGAAATTTTATAAGAGCCAGTAATATTCAAACAGGCTCTGAAGCAGACTCCACAACTCTATCAAACCGAGCCGCGTCGAGCAGCGGCCTGTTTTCTCTATGAGCAGTCGCCAGTTTTAAGTGCCGATAAGATGGATGATGTCTTCCGTACCGACACTGGGGCAAAGTCCTAAACGACGACTCGGATTGTCTGGCCGCAAAGGGGAAAAAGCAATCGGCTGAATCGGCTTTCCTTGCTTCCTCACATCTTCCCCAACACCCCCATCAGCAACCGGGTCAGCCGGGGCACGATCAATGCCCCGGTCTCCAATACTTCTGCGTGAGTCGTGTCCGCGTCGGAATCGGTCACATCCACCGCCACATTGGTGATGCTGCTGATGCCCAGCACGGCCATCCCCGCATGGTGGGCGACAATGACTTCCGGCGCGGTGCTCATCCCCACCGCGTCGGCCCCGGCATTGCGCAGAAAACGCACCTCGGCCGGGGTCTCAAAGCTCGGCCCAGCCACCATCGCATAGACGCCCCGGTGGACAGGAATTTGCAGTTCGTTCGCCGCCTCCAAAAGCAGAGCGCGCAGCTCGGGCGCATAGGCTTTGGTCATGGACGGAAAACGCGGGCCGAACTCCGGCAGATTCGGCCCGTACAGCGGGTGATGGCCCGCCATCCCCACAAAATTCAGATGATCCTCGATCAGCATCAGATCCCCGGAACGGAAAATCGGGTTCAGACCACCCGCGGCGTTGGTGACGATCAGCGTCTGCGCACCCAGCCGCCGCATCACCCGCACCGGGAAGGTAATCTGTTGCGGCGTGTAGCCTTCGTAGAAGTGGAAACGCCCCTGCATGGCGCAGACCGGCACACCGGCCAGTTGACCGATGACCAGTTGCCCGGCGTGGCCCTCCACTGTGCTGACCGGGAAGTGGGGAATCTCTCCATAGGGAATCCGCACCCCGTCGGCGATGGATTCGGCCAGGGGGCTAAGCCCGCTGCCCAGGATCAGACCCACGGCAGGCTTTTGGGAGATGCGCGCCTGAATATAGGCTGCGGCTTCGTCGTAGTCGTTCGGGGAAAATTGGGTATACATCAGCTTATCGGTTGGTGGGTGGATGGGTAGTGGGCGGGACAGGGGGCAGACCGTCCAGCAGGAGAGGATGGACCTGGCCAGCCCGGTTGTCAAGCGGTTGCTGGTCTATCCCGGCAGGCAAAAGACGCGCTGCAGCGCCCTGCCGCAATAGCCGAGGCGTCAACAACTCGCGGATGCCCGCCGCGGTGGCCCAGCCTCGGAGGATAAACCAGACGCCCTGGCGGGTCAGCCGTTCACCCCGCTGGTTACGAAAGAGCGGCTCTTGCCCAGAAAGCGAACCGGACCCAGAGACGCTGTTGGACAAACAGCCCTGCACAGCTTCGGCGGCGGCTGGGGAAAGAGTCAGCCTGCGTTGTCGGGATCCGCCCCGGCCCAGGAGAATCTCGCCGGTGGTTTCGTCAAAATCACCCCGGTTCAACCCCACCACTTCCGACACCTGTGCCCTGGTCTCCCATAGCAAGGCCAGGATCGCCCGATCCCGGCGGGCTGTACTGGCTGTCGAAGCGGCCATCTGCGCCAGCAGCGCGTCTATCTCTCTGGACGCCAGGAGAAGAAGCGGCGGCTTTAAGAAGGAGTGGGGCAGGCTTGCCAGCAGCGGTCTCGCTTTGCCCAGAAAGTCGAAGAAACGGCCCAGGGCTACGGTTTTGCGGCGGAGCGTAGCCGGGTGGCTTCCCTGCTCCTGCAAATGGGCCACATATGCGGCCAGATGTCGCTCTGACACCGAATGCCAACTCACCACGGGCGGGTTTGCCGCCTGCAAGAAGCGGCAGAATCCACGCAAATCTGCTCGGTAGGCGGCTTTTGTGTTGGGTGATCGCCCTTCGGTTGTCAGATGTTCCAGAAACGCTTCAATTTCTGTCTGCACGCCTCGTCCTCCTTTTTCGATTATACCACCCGGCTCACAATCGCTATCATTTCACTTGGGTGTGCTCAAAATGAGTTGGTTGGCCGCTAAAGTCCCCGGCACTTTCTGCCCAAGCGAGTCGGTACGCCATCATCACGCCGTTGGTATTCGTGAAGTGCCGAGGACTTCTGGATACCTATTTTCGTGAAGTAGCCTAACTCAAAATAGACATAGCCATTTCACTTTGGGCAGGGTTTGCTAGGGAGTATGCCCACGGGTATAATAGAAGACGCTTCCCCGATAGATGGCTTGACGATTCCCGTCGTCAATTGTGTCTATATTTTCGTTTCCCAGTAGTGAGAAATCCAACAATCCCAAAGGAGTGGAGTACATGCGAAATTTCCGATTAACTTGGCTGTTTGCCCTGCTGCTGATCAGCGCGCTGGTGCTGGCCGCCTGCCCGGCCCCGGCCGCCGCGCCCGCCGCCGAAGCACCAGCTGCCGCCGAAGCACCGGCTGCGGCCCCCACGGAAGCCCCTGCCGCCGAGCCTACCGCAGCCCCCGTTGCCGAAGCTGCCGCATTCAAAATCGGTCTGGTCACGGATGTAGGCCGCATCAACGACCGCAGCTTCAACCAGTCGGCCTGGGAGGGCGTGCTGAAGGCCCAGGCGGATTTGGGTCTGACTGACGAGGATGTGAAATACATCGAAACCCAGGACACCAAAGACTACGTCGACAATATGGCCCAGTTCATTGATGCTGGTTATAATGTCATCGTAACCGTCGGTTTTGCTCTGGGCGATGCGACGATTGAAGCTGCCAAGAACAACCCGGACATTCTCTTCATCGGTGTGGACCAGTTCCAGGGCGAGGCCCTGCCCAACCTGGCCGGTCTGATCTTCCACGAGGATCAGTCGGGCTATCTGGCCGGTGTGCTGGCCGCCAGCCTGAGCAAGAGTGGCACGATTGCGGCTGTCTTGGGCACAGACCTGGTGCCTCCGGTTGTGGCTTTCAACGAAGGCTACATCGCCGGCGCCAAATCGGTCAACCCGGATATCAATGTGATCTCCACCTACCACCCCGGCGAGATCAGCCAGGCCTTTGTGGACCCCGAGTGGGGCGCGGCCACAGCCAAGCAGGCGATTGACCAGGGCGCGGATGTAGTCTTCGGCGCTGGCGGCATTACCGGCAACGGCGCGTTGCAAGAAGTGGCGACCCACGAGGGTCTCTTCTGCATCGGTGTGGATACGGACCAGTGGGATACAGTGCCCGCGGCCCAGCCCTGTCTGGTTTCCAGCGCGATGAAGCTGATCGTCCCCGGCGTCTCTGGGCTGATCGCGGCTGCCCAAGACGGCAGCTTCACCGGTGGCAATGTCTTCGGTGCGGCTGGTCTGGCCGACTTCCACGATTTTGACAGTGTGGTTCCCCAGGAAGTCAAAGACCTGCTCATCGCCACCAAAGCCGGTCTGGACGACGGTTCGATCAGCACGGGTTATGGCAACTAATCAGTAAGCAGTTGCCAGTTATCAGTAGAATTCGACTATAACCACTGATTACTGGTTACTAATCTTTCGTCTGCTCGACAAAGCGGGAGGAATCAGCACTGCTGAACCTCCCGCTTTGTCCAATCGTTCCAGAACAGGACTCCCTCTATGGCGACTGCTTCTCCTGCTCTGCCGGCCTCCCATCCCCTGGGGCGCGTCTTGCGCGGTCTGCTCATCCCTTTCCTGGCCCTCGTCACTGCCCTGCTGGCCGGTGCGCTGGTGATGTACCTTTCTGGTGATAACGCGTGGGCCGCCTACACCGGTCTCTTTGAGGGTGCCTTTGGCAGCGCCAAAGCCTGGGCCATCACCATCCGCAAGATGATTCCTTTTATCCTCACCGGACTCTCCGTAGCCGTGGCTTTCAAAGCCGGCCTTTTCAATATCGGCGCGTCGGGCCAGTTTGTGATGGGCACCATCTTTTCTGTCTTTATTGGTATTAATTTCGAGGGGCTGCCCATGGCGATTCATCTGCCCCTGGCCATTATTTTTGGCATCATCGGCGGGATGCTGTGGGGTGCCATCCCTGGCATTCTGAAGGTCTACACCGGCGCGCACGAAGTCATCGTCACGATTATGCTCAATTATGTGGCCGCGCTCTTTGCCGGGTGGACGGTCTACGCAGGCGGCAGCCAGGGACAGACCCCCGGCCCCCTCTGGGATCGCACGGCTGGCCCCATCTCCGAGACCGCAGATGTGCTGGCCTCGGCTCGGCTGCCCTATCTCTTTGACCCCACCTACCGCGTCCACTACGGCGTCTTCATTGCCCTGGCTGCGGTCGTCTTCATCTGGTGGCTGATCTACAAAACGACCATCGGCTTCGAGATTCGCACGGTCGGCCAGAATATGAAGGCGGCCCGCTATGCGGGGATTCGGGTCAACTGGACGGTCATCCTGACAATGGGAATTGCGGGCGGGCTGGCCGGGCTGGCTGGCGCGGTGGAGACTCTGGGGCTGAACCACAAATTCGCGCCGGAATTTGGCGGCCAGGTCGGTTTTGACGGGATTACCATCGCCCTGCTAGGCCAGACCCATCCTGTTGGGGTAGTACTGTCGTCGCTGCTCTTTGGTGCGCTGGACGCGGGCGCGGCCAAAATGCAGTTCGATTCGGGCGTAGCCGCCGACATCATCCAGATCATCCAGGCCCTGGTCCTGGCCTTTGTGGCTGCGCCGATGATCATTCGTGCCCTTTACCGCATCAAACGTCGACCCAATGAGGCCGAGTCCACTTCGTTGGGCACCAGTTGGGGAGGCTCCTAATCCTATGGGCAGCACATTCTGGAAACGTTCCTCGCTGATTGCAATGGGGTTGGCCCTCTTTCTGGTGGTGATGGCCGTCCTCGTCAACCTGACTTCCCTCAACCAATACACCTGGCTGCGGGTACTTTTTGGCGTGAGCGCGCTCAACTTTACCCTGCGCGCCTCGATTCCCCTGATTCTGGGTGCGCTGAGCGGTATCCTCTGTGAGCGCTCCGGCATCATCAATATCGGTATTGAAGGGATGATGTTGGCCGGGGCCTTTGCGGGTTTTGTGGCCAAGACCAACACCAATGACTGGCCGCTGATGAACAGCCTGCTCTTCAGTGTATTGATTGCGCTTGCTGTAGGCGGGCTGATGGGGCTGCTCCACGCCACCCTCTCCATTCGCTTCCGCATGGATCAGATCATCTCCGGCACGGTCATTATCATTTTGGCAGCCGGTATTTCTGCTTACCTCTACGACCGTGATGCCATCGCCCAGGGCAAGTTCTCATCGGTCGCTATTCCGGGTCTCTCGGAAATTCCCGTTGTCGGACCGGTGTTGTTCGATAACCCACCTCTCACCTATCTGGCGCTGCTGCTGGTGGTGGTCGTCCACGTGGCCCTTTTCTACACTCGCTGGGGTCTGCGCACCCGGGCTGTGGGCGAGCATCCCCGGGCCGCCGACACGGTGGGCATCAACGTCAACCGCTACCGCTACGTCAACACAACCATCGGCGGGATGCTGGCCGGGCTGGCCGGGGGCTATCTGGTGCTGGAAGCCGTGGGCCAGTTTCAGGAGGGGATGACCGCAGGCCGGGGCTTCATCTCCTTGGCCGCGATGATCTTCGGCAACTGGAATCCCTTTGGCGCGCTGGGCGCGGCCACCCTTTTCGGCTATACCCAGGCGTTACAGAACGAGCTGCTCCTGGCCGGGGTGACGAATGTTCCCCGTCAGTTCATTTCGATGCTGCCCTATATTGTGACGATTGTGGCCGTCTCCGGCTTTGTGGGGCGTGTGCGTCCCCCCGCGGCTGAGGGGAAGGTCTATGAGACGGAGGGGGGGACAGAGTAGGGGATTGGAGTATTGGGAATTGGGTGGGGATGTGATGGGGCTGATGAGTGTTGAAGGTGGGGTAAAAGCCGGTGATTTTGGCTGCGAGGAGAGAAAACACCTATGCGCAACGAATATAAAGCAATTGTAAAGCGGGACGGGAAGTGGTGGATTGGGTGGATTGAAGAAGTGCCTGGGGTGAATTGCCAGGAAGCTACCCGCGAGGAACTGATAGATAGCCTGCGTGTCACTTTGCAGGAAGCGCTGGAAATGAATCGCGAGGATGCGTTGTTGGCCGCGGGCCAAGACTATCAGGAGGAACGGATTACCGTATGAAACGCAGGGAACTCGAAAAACATCTTCGTTCTCAGGGATGCGAGTTACTGCGTGAAGGAGGGCGTCATTCCTGGTGGCACAACCCAGCGCTGAACCGACGCTCTGCTGTCCCAAGACATACAGAAATCGGTGACATTCTTGCCAAGAAAATCTGCGCCGATCTCGGGATTCCGCCGCTAAAGTAGATAGAAGCACCCAACAAAAAAGATCGGGGGGTCCCTTTCGTTCTGGGAGCTAATGTCTACCTACAGCCACGGAATGGATACCGCTGACGTCAATAGACCACCCGATCTCTCTGCCTGTAGTATAGCACAAAACTCGCCGTTGTCAATGCCAGGAGCAAACCCTGCCGTGGAACAAACACCCGTACTCGAAGCCCGCAACATCACCAAACGCTTTCCCGGCGTCGTCGCCAACCAGAACGTCAACCTGACCCTGCACCGGGGAGAAATTCTGGCTCTGCTGGGCGAAAATGGCGCGGGCAAATCCACGCTGATGAATATCATCTACGGCCTCTATCAACCCACGGAGGGCGAAATTCTGGTCAACGGCAAGCCGGTACAGATGCGTTCGCCCAAAGACGCCATTGCCCTGGGCATCGGGATGGTGCATCAGCACTTCCAGCTAGTGCCGGTGATGAGTGTGGTGGACAATGTGATGCTGGGCAGCGAGAGCGTGCGCGGCGCTTTTCTCAACCGGGAAGCCGCGGCCGCCCGTATCACAGAATTATCCGAACGCTACAATATGGCGATGGACCCCTACGCGCTGGTGGAGGATCTGCCTGTGGGCGTGCGCCAGCGGGTGGAGATCATCAAAGCCCTCTACCGCCAGGCCGACATTCTGATTCTGGACGAGCCGACCGCCGTCCTCACCCCCCAGGAGATCGAAGGACTTTTTGCGGTGATGGACCTCTTGCGCAAGCAGGGCAAGTCGATTATTTTCATCACCCACAAACTCAAAGAAGTGCTGCGGGTAGCGGATCGCATCGGCGTCCTGCGTCGGGGCGAAGTCGTGGGCGAAGCCGACCCCAAGACCGCCACTCAGGCTACCCTCGCCAGCCTGATGGTGGGGCGGGATGTGATTCTGGAAGTGGCGAAATCAGACGCCCATCCAGGCAAGGCGATTCTGGAGATGACCGATGTTTTTGCTTCCACCGATTTGGGCGAACCGGCTCTGGCGGGCGTCTCTCTCTCTGTCCACGCCGGGGAGATTGTGGGGGTGGCCGGTGTCCAGGGCAACGGGCAGACCGAACTGGTGGAAGTCCTCACTGGTCTGCGCGCAGCCAAAGGGGGCACAATCCGCATCGGCGGCAAAGATATGACCAACGCCAGCCCGCGGCGCATCACCGAAGAGGGGCAGAGCTGCCACATCCCTGAAGACCGCCACGCCCACGGAATGGTGGATGGCTACCCCATCGCCGACAATCTGGTGCTGAACACCTATTACCAGCCCCCCTTTGCCAGAGGGGTTACTATCAACCGCGCGGCTATCGAAGCCAATGCCAAAGCGCTGGTGGAAAAATTCGACGTGCGTACCCCTTCCGTTCATCTGAGCGGGGGGAGTCTTTCCGGCGGCAACCAGCAAAAAATGGTCGTCGCTCGTGAATTCAGCCGCCCGATTCAACTGCTCATCGCAGCCCAGCCTACCCGGGGCATCGACGTCGGCTCCATCGAATTCATCCACCAGCAGATCGTCGCCAAGCGGGATGAGGGGGTGGCAGTTGTGCTGGTCAGCTCGGAGCTGGATGAAATCCTCGCCCTCTCCGACCGCATCGCGGTGATGTACAAAGGCGAAATCATCGACATTGTGGACCGGGACGACGCTACCCGGGAGGGGCTGGGGCTGTTGATGGCGGGGGTGAAAGAGGCGTAATGCGTATTGCGTATTTCGTAGGTAGTGACGATTGAGGCGCGACTGGGAAAACCGGGTTGGGCAATGCCAGCAAAAGTTCGTCACTACAGGCCATTCTGGAAAGTAGAACCAACGCCATCCGTTTACGAAATACGCAATACGCAATACAAACCCCGGAGTTCTTGCCCAATGCCTGAACGCACCAGCCCCATCCTTGACCGTCCAGAGACCTTCGACTACGACGACATCGCCCCCGATGCCCGCTTTTTGCGCGCCAACCCGGATGTCCGTTACTTCAGCGACCGCAACAGCGACCTCCACGACCTGGACTTTTCCCGCCAGAACCGGCCCTACGCCCGCTCCATCACCCTCTCCATTGCCGCGCCCATCTACACCAGCCAGGGCATCAGCGCCGAATCGATGGAGGATGTGCTGCCCCTGGCCGCGCGTTTTTATCCCGGCTATCAGGAGACAATCTACGGCGCGGAAGGGGTGATTATCAGCAAACGCACCTATGCGCCGATGGGCAGCAACGAAGACCGCTCGGTCCTCTGGCAGTTGGAATGTCAGGCCGAAGGGGACCGGCTGCTGCAAATCGCCGTGGAGATCGACTGGGGCGAGCCGTTGGAGCAGCGGATGGTGGACGGCCTGTTGGTGGCCCAGAGCCTGCCCGGCCAAGCCCGGGGCGTCCACGAACAGCAGAACGCCGAGAGTACCCGGGTCTTTGGCGCGGCGGACGGGCAGCCCGATCGGGTCTCCTTCCCCGACGAATCCCGTGCCCACCTGCTCTATCACGTGCTGGTGGCGGGTCAGGTGGATCTGCCGCTGATTCTGACGGTCAGCGAAGTGGGCGAGCAGATGGCCTGGAACGGCTTTTTGGCCCAGCGGGACATCGATCGGGCCTTCAACCTGACCCAGAACGTCTGGCAGCGCATCACCCAACGGGGCCGCCTATGGACGCCGGATCCCGCGTTCAACCGGGCTGCGGATCAGGCCAAACAGACCGCGGCCCGCCAGCTTATCCGTCTGCGCGGGGGCGATGCGCCCGCGGATGGGCTGCTGGCATCGGTTCCCGCTCTAGTGGAAGCCTTCGACCTGTATGAGCCAGCCCGCAGCCGCTCTCTGCTGGAACACCTGCGCCGTCTGGCTGAAAAGGGCAACGGACAATTGCCCCCGGCCTTTGCGCCCTTTTATGTGGAGAGCCGTTCCGATACCGCCCCCGCCCTGGCTCGCAGCAGCCGGGCCTATCTGACCAGTCTGGCCGCTCATCTGCGTCGCCAGCCCCACGGCTTTTCTCTGGCCGAACACTACCCGGCTGTGCGCCTCTGCGCCGAAGTGCTCATCCGCGCCCGCCGGGAGTTGGACGAACAGCCCGCAGCCCTGGCCGATTTTGCCGCCGCGCTGCAAGCCGCGGCCCAGCTTGCCCGTCACAGCGACGACGGCGTAAACGAAGCCCGCTGGGAAGGGGAGGCGGAGTTTGTGATTGGAGATTGGGAAGCGGGGACTGGGGATTGGGAAGAACGTTTGCCCAGTCTCCAGTCCCCGCTTCCCAGTCCCCAGTGGACCGACCAGTCTCTCCGCCTCGCCCGCGCCTGGTCCGACGACTGGGGCTGGTGGGCGCTGGTGGATTTGCCCGTGGGGGAAGGGGGCGTCACACTGGTCTGGGATGGGGAAACCCTGCACGTGGCCCGCACCTCCGGTCCCAGTGGGAAGGCGGAGACGACTGCGCCGCTGGCTGTGGAATTCGCCGGTCCAGTGCAGCGTCACAGCCGTTTACTGGTGCTGGGCGCGGGGGAAGATGACTTCGACCTGCGCTTCCGGGGGGATGGGGGGTGGGTTTTTCGGCCACAGTTTTTGGATTTCTGATGGACAAAATCACTTCCTACACCCAGCAAATTCATCACTGCTACCCAGATTTCTCCATCGAATCCGCCGTCCTTAACCGCGACGGCCAGTACAACGACGTTCTCGTCGTCAACGACGCCTTCATCTTTCGCTTTGCCAAAGTCGCCCCGGCCATCGAGACCATGCGCCGGGAAGTCGAACTGCTGCACCGGTTCCAACCCCACATTTCATTGCCGATTCCGCAACCCGCCTTTGTCCACACAGAAAGCGCTGTCCTGGGCGAAGTCTTTATGGGCTACCCGCTGGTCCCCGGCCAACCCCTCTGGCGGGAAGCGTTCCAGGCTATCAACGATTCCGACGGTCTGGCGCGGATGGCGGGTCAGTTGGCGGGCTTTCTGCGGGAACTCCACCACACCCCACCCGATCAGATTGTCCCCAGCGGCCAGCCTGTGGCCGACAGTCCGGCGGATATGGCCGACCTCTACACACGCATCCAGGCCAATCTATACGGCTATATGCGGCCCGACGCCCAGGCCGGGGTGACCGCCCATTTCGAGCGCTATTTTGTCAACGCGGATCGCCACCCCTACACCCCTACTCTCCGCCACGGCGACTTTGGCACGGGCAATCTGCTGCACGACCCAGAAACGCTCTCCATCACCGGCATTCTCGATTTCAGCTTCACCGGCCTGGGCGACCCCGCCGCGGATTTCGCCGGGCTGTATGTCTCCTACGGCGAAGATTTCTATCGTCGCTGCTACGACGTCTACCCGGCGATGGAAACCGCATTGGAAAGAGTCCATTTCTACCGGGGCATTTTCGCGCTGGAAGAAGCGATCTTTGGCCTGGAACACAACGATAACGAAGCGTTCCAGGAAGGAATTTGTAGTGGTCAACGAGATGGTGAAATTTTGGACGCGGATGAACGCAGATAAACGCAGATTTTTTCCTCTGGATCAGCGTCTATCCGCGTGAATCAGCGTCCAAATCTCTTTTTATGATGTCGTTGACCATTACAGTTCCAGGAAGGAATTGCACAATACGTGTGACTGCTCGATGGCATATCGCAGATACGCTTGACAGAAACCCGCCTCCGCCATATACTGATAATCAGATAATCAGATGTGCGAACGAAAAGGAGAAGTGGTATGCCTGTAATCAGGACAGACTCATTACAAATGGCCCAGCGGGGGCAACTCACATTTCCCAAACCGTTCCGAGAAAAATACGCATTGACCACCGGGACTGAATTTACGATTATTGATTTGGGCGGCGTCTTCGTTCTCAGCCCGCGCGCTTCCCGGATCGACGATCTGGCCGAGAAAATTGCGGACGAACTCCGGGCCAGGGGAGAGACATTAGAAAGTATGCTGCTCGCTTTGCGGGAGGAGCGCGAAGAGAGCTATGCCGCCTAGAATTTTCCTGGACACCAGCGCCATCTTTTCTGCGCTCTGGTCTGCAACGGGCGGCGGGCGAGAACTTCTGAAATTGTCCGAGGCAAATGCCATCCGCGCAACGGTGAGCAGTCACGTCCTGGCGGAGACCGATAGCGTAGTACGGCGCAAGGCCGGAGGGCGGGTCGGGGAATTGGTGATGCTATTGGACGACACCCGTTTGGAGATCGTCCCGGCGGCGGAACAGGCACGCGAGGAGCAATCTCTTGCGTTACTCAGCTACACCAATGACGCGAAAGTGATCGCGGCTGCCTGGCAAGCAGAAGTCGATTATTTTGTCACTTTAGATCGGCAGCATTTCCTGGACAACGAGCCGTTAAAAGCGGCTGTCCCCTTCCCCATCGGCACGCCCGGCGATTGCCTGGCCTGGCTGTCTGTGCAGTTATCCACGCCGGAGAGTGAGTGACCCAATGACCACCGCCCTCGTCTACGACCCCTTCAACCTGCAACACACCTATTACGGCCACCCGGAAAATTCGGCGCGGCTGGCGGGCACGTGGAATCTGTTGGAAGCTGACCGTGACCGCAACGGTGACGGCATTCTGACCCGGCTGCTGCGGGTGGAGAGCCGACCCGCGCCGATTGAGGCCATCACCGCCGTACACACGGCAAAATATGTGGAAGGGTTAGAGCAGATGGCGGCCCGGGGTGGCGGACGGGTGGACCCGGACACCTATGTGCTGGGGGCGACCTGGCAGGCCAGCCTGTTGGCGGCAGGCGGGCTGCTGGCCGTGACCGATGCTGTGCTGAGTGGGCAGGCTGACAACGGTTTTGCCCTGGTGCGCCCGCCGGGCCACCACGCCCGACCCCACACGGGGATGGGTTTCTGTCTCTTTGGCAATGTGGCGATTGCTGCCCGTCACGCCCAAAAAGCCCACGGGCTGGAACGGGTGCTGATTGTCGATTTCGACGTTCATCACGGCAATGGAACCCAAGAGATGTTCTGGGATGATCCGTCGGTTCTGGTCTTCAACACCCACCAATTCCCCTACTATCCGGGCAGCGGCAGTTTGGACGAGACGGGGGCAGGGCTGGGCGAGGGCTACACCGTCAACCTTCCCTTCCCTCCTGGCGTGGGGGATGCTGGCTATCTGGCCGCCTTTCGCCAGGTGCTTGCACCCATCGCCCGCCGCTTCCATCCGGAGATGATTCTGCTCTCGGCGGGCTACGACGCCCACTGGATGGACCCGCTGGCCCAGGAGCGGTTGAGTGTGACGGGCTACGCGGCGCTGGTTGGGGAATTGATGGCCCTGGCCGACGAACTCTGCGGCGGGCGGCTGGTAGCCACGCTGGAAGGAGGCTACAATCTGAATGTGCTGCCCCACTGTGTCCTGACC
This sequence comes from Litorilinea aerophila, assembly GCA_945905745.1. GTDB lineage: Bacteria > Chloroflexota > Anaerolineae > Caldilineales > Caldilineaceae > JACQGT01. The sequence goes on along the minus strand of CAMDQF010000015.1, from coordinate 8,872 downwards.
ACCCTGCGCACCCTCAGTGCAGACCCGGCAGGCGTCAGCGATCCCTTTGGCCCCGCGCCCGGGCGGGAGGTCGAGGTAGCTGATCTGATTGCCGCGGCTCGGCGGGTACACGGAGTGAACAGTAATCAGTAGACGAGCGCTCATCCACTGATCACTGTTCACTGATGACTTTCTCCAACCGGCCCATTGGCTTCAGATCGATCCCCTGCCCCCAGACTTCCCGTACTGTCTCCAGATAGAAGAGATAGTTGTCCAACGGCACATCCGGGGGAACCCGGTGATCGCAGAAGCCGACGTAGCCCCCTTCTTCCACCAGAGGCAGCAGCCGGTAGACCTCCCGCTCGATTACCTCTTTTGACTGGGCCAGAATGTGTTTGTCGAAGCCGCCCATTATCAGCAACTCCTTGCCGAATTTGGCCCGGTAGGCGATGGGGTCTGTGCCCCACGTGCCCACTTCCAGAGGAAACATGCAGTTCACCCCCGCATCCAGCCAGTGGGGGACGAGGAGATCGATTTTGCCGTCGCAGTCCACCCAGACAATATCCACCCCGTGGCGGTGGAGCAGATCGGTGATGCGCCGGTAATGGGGGACCATATACTGCTTGAAGTGCTGGGGGCTGAGCAGGGGACCGGCGTTGTAGGCCATATCCTCCCACATGCCACAGGCGTCGAAGTGGCCGCCGGTCTCCAGAATGCGGGTCAGTGTGCCGACGATACAGTCGGCGACGGTCTCGATCATCTCCTCGAACCAGGCCGGGTCGTCGTAGACCACCAGAGAGAGATTCTCCACCCCCATCCAATTGCGCAGTTTGCCATAGAGACTGCCGCCGGGCAGCACAGCCAATGTCTCCCGGTTGGGATCGGTCCACACCTTCACCCGTTCGTCCCAGTCCGTGGGGTAGCGGGCCGGATTGTTCGGGTCGAGCCGGGGCGCGAAATGTTCCTGCCAACTGGCTCGGTCGGTGAGTTGGTGGCTGACAGGCAGGGGAATGGAGCTGAGAAACTTGCGGCGCAGGACCTGTACGCCGTCGGCCTGTTGGCGTATCTCATACTCGCCCCGATCTTCTAATACCTTTTCCTCAAAGGCGGGGGCCAAATCGCTGACCACCCCGACAGCCCGCCCGCCTGCTTCAATACCCGAATCCATTCCAAAAAAGTCGTCGCTGGTCAGCCGGTTGACCGATGTGGGCAGCCCCTGTGCGTGCCAGATAGGCAGGGTTTCGTCCCAAAAGCCAAAATCCAAGAGTGGGGAGCGGTCCCGGGGCTGGTAGTGCATTGTGGCGAAAAAACGTTGACGGTCATTCATTGGAGTACCTCCTGAATGGGGAGAAGGGGAGTTTATGGTTTAGAAAGTCCGTTGCGGCGCAGGAGCGCCAAACGGCCTCACTATCGTGTTGTGAAAGGCGGCAACGCGCCATGTGCCTTGCTCTTTCACGAAAACCCGAATGCTGAGTTCTCTGTGCGCCGGCAACTTCTCCCCGTCAGGATTCACCAGCCCACTGAGCTCGTTAGTCACATGAGCGACCACAACATCCGGTTGGATAAATCTGATGCTTACTTCCAATGTCTTTAGTGTTGCGTCTCTTGCTCTGCTCGCAAAGATGGCTACCAGACCTTTTTCGATTGCATCCCTTCCCTTGAATGCGTCCCCTCGCACAGTGACAAAATCGGCATCCGGGGTATACATGCGCGCCGCCGCTTTGCCATCGTGCTTATTGAAGCCTTCCGTCATTTCCACGATCATTTTTCTGATCGCTTCTTCGTCTTCGCCGCCACTCGGACTCTGCGCCGTTCGATTCATTTGTATCCTCCGTAGAATGATTGTTGGGGTGCTGTATCGCTGCGAACCACCAAACCACTCGCCACCTGCTACCTCCTCACCATTACAGCCAACAAATGTTCCAGCGCGGCGGCGGGGTTGATGCAGCGCCCGCAGTGGACCGGGGATGTCTGGATAATTGTGCTGTGCGGCGCGCAAATCCAGTGGAAGCGGTCGGCCTGCGGCAATGCGCCGATAGCTACTTCCCCGGCGCAGATGGCCGGGATGGTTTCCAGTCAATAATCCGGGGCGAAGAAGTTTGACTTTTTCCGAAAATTCGAACTTCTGGTATGGCTGACCCCGTTTTATTGGAAGATACACCTCTACGCAAAGAATATCTCACCGCGGGGCCGCGGAGAAACACAGGAAAGGAATCCGTTTTCCTCGCGCTCTCCGCGGCGGCAAAGGCTTTCTTCACAGAACCACTTACTAAAAATCAGGCGGCCAGTGCCTTTGCGACTTCTGTAGCGGCGGCCGCGTCGAGGGCGTAGAGATCGGCCCCGATCTGCTGGGAATAGGCCTGGGTGACCGGCGCGCCGCCCACCATCACCTTCACCTGATCCCGCACGCCCGCGGCCACCAGGGCGTCGACGATCAACTTCATATTGGGCATTGTGGTGGTGAGCAGCGCGCTCATGCCCACAATCCGGGGCTGATGCTCCTTCACCGCGGCCACGTAGCGCTCTGGGGAGACATCCACGCCCAGATCGATCACTTCCCAGCCGGAGCTTTCCATCATAATCCGCACCAGATTTTTGCCGATGTCGTGGACATCGCCCCGCACAGTCCCGATGATAACTTTGCCCAGAGATTTGACGCCGGCTTCGATCAGATGGGGCGAGAGTACGGCCACGCCTTCCTTCATCGCCCGGGCCGCAATCAGCATCTCCGGAACAAAGCATTCGTTCTTCTCAAAGCGATGGCCGATCTCTTCCATCGCTTCCACCATTGCGTCGTCCAGCAGTTCCTGGGGATTGATGCCAGCCGCTAGACCCGCCTTGACACCGGCAATCACTGCCTTTGTGTCACCGCGCAATACGCCGTCATAAATCCCGTCCAAGATTTCTTCCGTTGTCATGGCTTTGCCTCGCTGATTGGGGTGAGTTGAGGATAGTTGCCTTCACGCCGCCAGACGTCCAGCATCAACTCGTAACGGGCCAGACGCATACCGGTGTAAATGCAGTTGCTTGTGGAAAAGATATAGCCGCCGCCGGGCATGCCGTGGGTCAGGGCGTAGCGGACGGACTCGACCACCTGGGCATCCGTGCCTGTGTCGAGCAGACCGCAGTTCACATTGCCGATCAGACAGACCCGGTCGCCACAAAGACGTTTGACCTCGGCGATATCCACGCCGCCCTGGGGGTCCAGGGAGTGGAGGGCGTGAGGGTTGGCCTCCAACAGTTGGTCCAGGATGGGCATAATATTGCCGTCGGTGTGTTTGATCACATAAAAGCCCAGGGCACGATAACCAGCGATCAGTTGGACCAGATAGGGGGTGATGAACTCGGAAAACTGGGCGGGGCTGAGAAAGGGGCCGCTGTTGAAGCAGTAGTCGGCGCAGAGCGCGAAGCCGTCCAACCCCCCGTGGCGGGCCAGAAGCTCTGCCCGTTCCAGGGCCAGATCGACCCGCAGTTGGGCCTCGGCCTTCACCTTCTCCGGTTCGTCGTAGAGCCGGTAGACAAAATCGGTCATCTGCGTCCCATCGGGGATGCTGAAGGTGGCGTCCCCGTGGCGCATGAGAAAGTAGCGATCTCCACTCTGCTCCCGTATGCGGTCGATGATCTGAATGTCCTCCTCGACTGTATTGGGGTTGGGGTGCATGAAAATCGCGCTCTGTTCGAAGCGCTCTGCCGTGCGGACGAAGATGTCGGCCATCTCATCCCGGTGCAGGTTGCGCTCCTTCTCCTCCATCCGCATCCACTGGCCGTAGTTGCGGTGGCTGGGATGGACTTTGCCAAAGGCTTCCATTGTGAGAAAGAAGACCAGCTCGAAGTGGGGAACGCGCCCGGTCAGTGGACGACGTTCGAGGGCGGCGATAAAGCGTTGGCGTGGCTGCATAGATTTGCCTCCCAAGGGGTGAGAGAGTGAATTATTGTCCCGCTATCTTCGCACCAGCCTGTCCAACAGATGTTCCAGCGCGGCTGCGGGGTCGGAGCAGCGTCCACAGTGGACCGGCGAAGCCTGGATGATTGTGCTGTGGGGCGCAACAACCCAGTGGAAGCGCTCGGCCTGGGCCAAGGCGCCGATAGGTCCTTCCCCGGCGCAGAGGGCAGGAATGGTTGCCAAGGCTTCTTCGGCGGCGTCGCTGTCAAAGCTGATGGGAGCGAGTGCCGCCAGCCGTGCCCGGTCCAGTTCGACGGCCGCGGCCAGAAAACGTTTTGTGCGGCAGAAGAGAATGACCCCGGCGTTGAGAAACTCCCCCCGTTCCACCCGGGGCACAACCCGCAGCACCGCGTAATCGTAGGTGGCAATGCTGTCAGCCATTGCCGGTCCGGCCCTTCTCCGCCTCCGCCACAAAGCCAGCCGACGCAGCCAGCCGGGCGGTCAGATAGTCCACATAGCCCTGGCGCTGGGCCGCCACATCCGGGAAAATCTCCTCACCGCCCAGCCATTCATCGGGGATAGCCGCCACCAATCCGGCCCAATCCATCCCGACCAGCCGCTCTTTGGCCTGGCTGTCTGCTGCGGCTAATTTGCCAGAACGGGCCAGCAGCACGTGCTGGCGGCTCATGGGGAAGGCACTGGCGGCACGCTCGGCGTAGCCCGGCCAACTGTGATGGAAGTAGAGGGATGCGCCGTGATCGATGAGCCAGAGCTGCTCTTGCCAGATGAGCATATTCACATTGCGGGCCGTGCGGTCCACATTTGTCACCAGAGCGTCGAACCAGACGATGCGGGCCGCGTCTTCCCGGCTCACAGGGAATTTGAGCATCGGGCTATATTCCAGCGCGCCGGAGAGATAGGCCAGTCCCAGATTCAGCCCCACACTGCCCCGCAGCAAATCCTGAATCTCCGGGTCCGGCTCGGAGCGGCCAAAGTGCTCGTCCATCCGGATCAGGACGATCTCCGGGACGGTCAGCCCCAGGGCGCGCCCGATCTCGCCGGAGAGCAGTTCGGCAATCAGCGCCTTGCGCCCCTGGCCCGCACCGGCGAACTTCATCACATATTGTTGGCCGTCGTCGGCTTCGACTACGGCAGGCAAAGAGCCGCCCTGACGCAGGGGGGTGACGTAGCGCTCGGCCTGGACGGTGCGGATGGGAAAGGGGGGCATTGACGACTGGCTCCAAAAGCAGAGAAATGCAGATTTTACGATCCGAGTCAGGGGACGCAGATATTCGTATACTGGGGCGTGAATCGGCCTATGGTTCTTCTGGTGCGTGGTGCGTGAACTGGCAGATGAACTACGCACTACGTACAACGAGAAGCGGCTGGAAACTTCTGTTGTACTGCACTAGACCTATGATAGACCGGTCTGGGAGGGAAGTCAACCGGACACCTGACGGGTTTTTGAGAAAAAATGTCTTCTCTCTCCAATTAGATTGACCCCGCTGTATGCAAAGATGCAGGTGGTGCGTGAGCGTCATCTCGCTTTCTCCATCTGTCCGGTGCAGCCCACACAATTGTTCCACCCCGGCGGTTTTCCGGCCCCCATTTTCTGGGGTAGAATGGACAGACTGTGCCGCGAACAAATTGGACGAAAGAAGTGAAAATGAGCGAAGCATTGCAGCCGGACCGCCTGATGGAGGCGTTGAAACAGGTGATCGACCCGGAGATTTTTGAGAATATCGTCGATCTGGGGCTGGTCTATGGCGTGGAGGTACTGGCCGAAGAACAGGTTCGGGTGACGATGACACTGACCACGCCCCATTGCCCCATGGGGCCGGAGATTATTGAAAACGTGCAGAAAGTCATTATGGCCGAGGGCGCGGCGTCTGCGGATGTGAATATCGTCTGGGAACCCATGTGGACACCGGAGATGATGACACCGGCGCTGAAAGCCCAACTGGGCATCGACGAAAAGGAGCCGGAACTGAAGATCGAACTGCCGCCCCCGCCGGTCAAAAAGAAAAAGGGGCTGTTGTCCCGCATCTTTGGCGGGTAGACTACTGACCGCAGGCCACTGACGGCAGACCGCGGGTCGCTGGTATTCTCGCCTTGCCACCCCTTCATCGTGTCATCTTGTCACCCACTTACGGAGGTTGCACATAACATCCCATGCCACACCGCACGCAGGTCTACGGCCATCGGGGGGCCAAAGCAGTCGCGCCGGAAAACACCCTGCCCGCCTTTGCGAAAGCCATTGAAATGGGCGCGGCGGGCATTGAACTGGACACCCAGGCCACCGCCGACGGCCACCTGATCGTCCTCCACGACTTCCGCCTGGAGCGCACCACCACCGGCAGCGGCCTGCTGCGCGAGCAGACCCTGGCCCAATTGCAGGGTGTGGATGCCGGCATCCGCTTCCACGAATCCTTCGCCGGGACGCCTATCCCCACCTTGGAGCAGCTCTTCGATACGGTGGGTGACCGCTGTCGGGTCAATGTGGAGATCAAGAATATGGATTGGGACGGCGGGCCAGAGGTGGAACCGTTGGTGGAGATGATGCAGCGGCGCAAGCTCCACGAACAGGTGATCGTCTCCAGCTTCAACCCTATCGCCCTGATGAAAGTGCGCTGGGCCGACCCTTCCATCGCCCTGGGGCTGCTCTATTCCCACGATCTGCCCCTCTTTCTGCGCCGGGCCTGGCTGGGGCCGCTGATCGCGCCGGAAGCCCTGCACCCCCACTACACCCAAATCGACGCAGCCTACATGGCCTGGGCACGCAGCCAGGGCCACTACGTCAACACCTGGACAGTCAACGACCCGGACGAGGCCCGACGGTTGGCGGCGCTGGGCGTGGATGTGATTATCTCTGACGTGCCGGATGTGATTATGGGAGCGATTGGAGTTTGATGGATCAGATGAACCTGGAAAAACTGGCCGTCATCGGCATAGGGCTGATCGGCGTCCGCCACGCAGAACTGATCCGCGCCCACCCGATGGCTTCCCTCGTCGGCCTCTGCGATGTAGACCCCAGCCGCCGGGCGGTGGCCGACCGTTTCGGCGTGCCTTTCTACACATCCGTCGCGGAACTGCTGGAACGGGAACGGCCAGCGGGCGTCGTCATCGCCACATCGAACGCCACCCACGCGGCGGTGGCGGAGATTTGCGCCCAGCGCTCGGTCCATCTGCTCATCGAAAAACCCATCGCCAGCACGCTGGAAGAGGCCCGGCGCATTGGGGAAGCCGCCCAAGCAGGCGGAATCCGGGTGCTGGTGGGCCATCACCGCCGCCACAACCCGCTTGTGCAGAAGACGCGTGAACTCGTGCGCGGCGGTGGGCTGGGACGTTTGACCGGCGTCTCTCTCCTGTGGGCGCTGCTCAAGCCGGACGCCTACTTTGACGTGGGCTGGCGGCGGGAGCGGCCCGGTGGTGGCCCAGTGCTGATCAATCTGATCCACGAACTGGACAGCCTACGCTTTATCTGCGGCGAAATTGAGGAAGTCTATGCCCGCAGCAGTTCGGCTGTGCGGGGGCTGGCCGTGGAGGATTCGGTCAGCATCTCCCTGGCTTTTGCCAACGGTGCGCTGGGCACAATCCTGGCCTCGGACGCCACCCCTGCCGCCTGGTCCTACGAGGCGAACACCGGGGAGAATCCGGTCTACTTTCGCACCGAGGAAAATTGCGTCCACTTTCTAGGCACGGCCGCTTCCCTGGCCTTCCCCCGCATGGAGCTGTGGCGCTATGCCGACGCGACCCGCCCGGGCTGGACCGAGCCGATGGCCCGCTCGATTGTGGAAGTAGCCGGGGTGGACCCCCTGCCCCTGCAACTGGCCCACTTCTGCCGGGTGATCCGGGGGGAGGAAGCGCCGGTTGTGGATGCGGAAGACGCCACCCGTTCCCTGGCCGTGGCCCTGGCCGTGCTGGAATCCGCCCGCACGGGGCTGCCGGTCCACCCGGTGGCGCTGGGTGGGGGGTGAAGGGACTCTACGCCAATGCCTATAGAATCACTCATAGCATATTTTGATAATTACCTCACTCTATCTGCCGAAGAAAAGCAAGCAGTGCGAATGAGCTTTTCCGAAAAACGGGTAAAGCGTGGGCGATTTATTTTGCAAGAGGGAGATGTATGCAAACTAAACACATTTGTGGTTGAAGGATGTTTTCGAATGTATATGTTAGATTATGATGGAAAGGAACATAACCTTCAGTTTGCGATTGAGAACTGGTGGATTGGAGATATTGCCAGTTTTCATAGTGAAGAACCTAGCAGATTCTATATTGAAGCGATTGAAAACTCAGTCATACTTCAAATCAAAAAAGAAGACCAACTACGTTTGTTTGTTGACTACCCTAAGTTTAACAGGATATTCAGAATCTTTACGGAAAATGAATTGGTTAGCTATCAAAGAAGAGTCATTCAGAATATCAGTTCAACTGCGGAAGAAAGGTATATTGACTTTACAAATCGTTATCCCGATTTTTTTAATCGTATATCCAACATACAAATAGCCTCGTTCCTTGGCATAACCCCCGAATACCTCAGCACCATTCGCAAGAAACTGTCCAAGGCTTAAGATAGATTAAGGTTTTTTCTTAAACTGTCTTATTGGCTGCTCACCCGCTTTTGTTCTATATTCTGCTTGTCACTAAGACAGCAATCTAATTCGCTTTCATCAGAACAGAAGAACGGAGCAATCGAATGAACGAAGAAATCCAAACCCTATTTCAGACCTATCAGCGCAGTCTGAACGAAGCCAATGTGGATCTGGTCAAAAGCGTATACGCCGATGATGCGATCTTCATCGGTCAACCATTTCCCATCGCAACCGGCGTAGACGAAATTGTGTCACTCTATGCGGACTTCCTGTCCAAGCTCGATTTCAATGTTGAATTCGAAATTCTCGAGGTTGAGTTGGGCGACAGCCTTGGCTTCGTTCGCACTCGGTCTGGTGGCACCATTGTACCGAAGGGCCAGATGCCCGCAGGTTCTGAAGGTAACCGGGAGCTATT
>CAMDQF010000014.1 GCA_945905745.1 Litorilinea aerophila | reverse complement strand
GGCTGAATACCAGATCGACGAGTGGAAGCGCCGATATTTCCAGCTTTGACAAATCCATTCGCTGGCTGGCGTCTTCGATTTCGATGCCGAGTACGCGATTTTCGGCATCAAAGTCTAGCACTACATACGGCGCAACCTCCTCCGATTCCGTGCTGATTCCATCCATCAATTTGATGTAAAGCATATCGCTTTCAGGAAAGTATTGGAATACCATTTTGTTGTCTCTCTTAATCAGCAAATCCCCGATCCGGGAATGCGTTATGGACTGTTTCGCCGTCTGACTCGACGATTACACGTAGGTAACCCTTCAGCGATGGTACATAGGCCCACAAACGAATACGTCCATTGTCTTGCACTTCGGTGCTGGCAGGATTTTGGATCACATATTCGATCCATTCGCGTTTCAGATACGGGCGGCGTTTCATAACGCTATCCCGAAAGTATGCCGTGGTTCGCATGGGATCGCCGATCCAATCGTGTCGGATTGATGTTGCCATGTCCGTCTGCAATGTAGTCTATCACAGCTTTTCATTTCCCATCAAGAGGCTTCCATGAAAATCACTGCCATCAAAACCTTTCTCGTGGACGGCGGCTTCCGCCCCTGGACATTCGTAAAAGTCGAGACCGATCAGCCCGGTCTTGTCGGCTGGGGGGACTGCACGGATTGGGGATCGCCGGGACCGGTGGCCGCAACCGTCGAGCGCTACAGCGAATGGGTCATCGGCCGGGACCCTATGCAGGCCGAGGCCATCTGGTGGGATTTGGCTGCGGCTTCCGTGCGCCACACGGGCGGGATTGCGTATAAGGCCATGTCGGGTATTGATTCCGCCCTGTGGGACATTCGGGGCAAAGAGCTGGGCGCGCCGGTCTGGCAACTGCTGGGCGGCAAAATGCGGGATCGCCTGCGCCTCTACTGGTCCCACTGCGGCAGCGTGCGCGCCGCCCACGCCGAGCGGCTGGGTTTGCCAGCGGTCGAGACCACCGACGATCTGCGCCGTCTGGCCGACGAGGTGCTGGAACGGGGCTACACCGCCATCAAAACCAATCTTTTCCCCCTGAAGGATCGACCCGACGCCCAGCCTGTACTCAACCGCTTCTGGAATCGGGCCGGCGACTGCCCACCCGCCACCATCCGCAGCGCAGAGGCGATTGTGGGGACCTTCCGGGAGGCCCTGGGGCCGGATGTGGGCATCGCCCTGGACGTGGCTTTTACCTTCAAACTGGGCGGGGCCATCAAATTGGCCCAGGCCCTGGAACCCTACAATCTGATGTGGCTGGAGACGGAGACCCTGGACCCGGACGCCCTGCGCACGATTCGGGAATCAACCAAAACGACCATCTGTCACGGGGAGAGCCTCTTCGGAACCCACGGCTACCGGCCCTATCTGCAACTCCACGCCCAGGACGTGATTATGCCCGACTTCGCCTGGAACGGGATTACCCTGGGCAAGAAAATCTGCGATCTGGCCCACGCCTACGACGTGCTGGTGGCTCCCCACAACTGCCACAGCCCCATCAACACCCTCGTTTCCGCCAATGTTTGCGCCACCATCCCCAACTTCTACATCCACGAACTGGACGTGGACGACGCGCCCTGGCGCGACGATCTGATGACCCATCCTTTTACAATCGAGGAGGGCCATCTGCTCCTGCCCACGCGTCCGGGGCTGGGGTCGGATTTGATCGAGGAAGAGTTGCTGAAGCATCCTGCGGGGCATTATCCCCACGCGCGGTGAAAGGGGGATGACGGGATGATGAGGCCCATCATCCCATCATCCCCTGTTTGTGTTACAATAGCGTCAGCTTCAGAACCGTCTGCTCACGGAATGTTTGCCGATGAGCCAGCGGAAGCCACCCCATCGGGGCTGAACCCACACAGAAGGTGACCCGCCCATGAACGCGACCCAATGGAAAGCTACAGCCCAAGACCGCCTGCGCCGCTTCGCTAGCGAAGCCGAGCGCTGGGCATCCGGCCTCCTCTACGGGGGACTGGCCGCGTCCGCCGTCTTTCCGCTGGTGGAAGCGGCGGGCGGCGCGCTGGCTACGGGCAATATCGGCCTGGCCCTGCAGGTAGGCAGTCTGGCCGGTTCGCTGGTGGGCGGCAACCTGCTGGCTGAACAGATCAGCCGCTGGCACGGGCGTAACGAAGCTGAGATCTCCGCAGAATTGGCGGCAAGTGCGCAAAGCGACCCGGCCTGGCGGGACGCCCTGGACAGACTGCTTCTGGAACTGGAAGCCCCGCGCATTGTCCAGGCTGTACTGCCCGAACGGGACTGGGACCGCTTCCAGCGCATGCTGCAAAGCGAACTGGAGAAGCTGGGCAACAGCCAAAAGTACGCGGATACGGTTCTCTACGACCAGCGGGGACAGACAGTCGGTGGCAACCAGCAAATTATCAGCGGGACAGTCAACGGGCCAGCCGTCGCTGGCAATGTGGAGCAGATCGGCGACCGCAATTATTACGAAGCCCCGCCCGACCCTGCGCTGGCCCGGACTGCCACAGCCAAAGAGCGCTATTTGCAGGCAACCCACCGGCGCTGCAACGTTTTGCCCCTGGCCCCCTTGGGTGGCGAGGAGAGCGCGGGCGACGACATCACCCTGGAACAGGTCTACATTGCCCTGGACACCCAGAATCGACGGAAGCTGACCGACGAAGAGAAGGCAGAAGTCAAAAAACGGCAGGGCCAGGTGAATGACGACGCGGAACGCCCCGTCTCCGTTCTGGAAGCCGCGGCCCGCAGCCGTCGCCTCGTCCTCCTGGGCGATCCGGGCAGCGGCAAGAGCACTTTTGTGCGCCAGTTGTGCGCCTGGCACTCCCTGGCCCTCCTCGGCCAGCCCCTGCCTTTGGCGCTGCCCCCGGAGTGGCTGGGGCAACTGCTCCCCCTCTTTACTGTCATCCGGGAGGTGGCTGGTGAGTTGGCCGCATTGAAGCTGGACGGCCTGTCGCTGGAGGAACAGGACCGCCGGCTGGTGGCTGTGCTCTGGGCGAAGTGGCGGGCCGGGCTGACCCACGACCGAGCCGGGGACTTTGCCGACGAGCTGGCCGACCGGCTGGAGGCGGGCGAGGCCCTGGTGGTGCTGGATGGGCTGGACGAAGCCCCGGTGGAGCAACGGACCGCAGTCGTACGCGCCATCGCCGCCCTGCAACGCCGCTACCCCCACCTGGCCCGGCTGATCGTCACCTGCCGGGTGCGCTCCTACACCGAAGCCGTCCACCTGGCCGGTTTTGGCGTGGAGACCCTGGCCCCCTTTGACCCCCAGAAAATCCAGAATTTTGTCTCTGCCTGGTACGGCGCGCAGGCCCGGCTGGGCCGTTTCGACCGGGCCACCGCAGACACGCGCATTGACGATCTGGCCCAGGCCGCCCTCTCCGACGATTTGGACGAGCTTTCGCCCAACCCAATGCTCCTGACCACAATGGCGATTGTCCATCAGAAGGAGACGAAGCTGCCCAAAGAGCGGGTCAAGCTCTACCACAAGGCGGTGGAGGTGCTGGCGGCCCGCTGGCAGAGCCATCGGGGAATGTCACCCGCGCCTGGGCTGGCCGCCCTCTTTGCCGACGAAAACCGTCTGCGTCGGGTCTTGGAGCGGCTGGCCTACGAGGCCCACCTGACAAAGCAGAAGGAGGCCGACCTGCCCCGCAGTCGGCTGCTGACGATTCTGGAAGAGCCGGAATTTCTGGGCGACGCGGGGCTGGCCTCGGCCTTTCTCGACTACGTGGACCAGCGGGCCGGGCTGCTGGTGGGCCAGGGGGGCGACGGCAGCCGCCGCCATCCCCAGAGCTATTCTTTCCCCCACCGCACCTTCCAGGAATATCTGGCCGGCTGCTATCTGATCGGCGGGCGGGGGGTGCGCCGGGCCTATTGGGAAAAGGTGGCTGAGGGCGACTACTGGTATCTGGCCGGGATGTACGGCGCGGAGGAGCTGCTACAAAATCGGCGCAGCGAGCAGACGCTTCTTGACCTGGCCTATGACCTCTGCCCCAGCGCCGCTCCCACAGATGAACGCAGCTGGCGTGCCCTCGTCTGGTCTGGGCAGATGGCGGCCCTGCTGGGCGCAGAGGCCATCCGCCGGGACACAGCCGGACCGGAAGGGGGCCCGGCCTATCTGGCGCGGGTGAAGGGGGGGCTGGTGGCCCTGCTGGAAGCCAGCCATCTAACGCCCATCGAGCGGGCTGAAGGGGGCCGGGCGTTGGGGCTGCTGGGCGATCCCCGCCCTGGCGTGGATGTTGTGGTCAAAACGGGTCTGCCCGACACGGGTCTGCCCGACACGGGTCTGCCCGACATCGACTGGATCCCCATCCCTGTCGGTCCCTTTGTGATGGGCAGCGAAAAAGCCGTCGATTCGCTGGCCTTCGACGACGAGACACCCCAATTCACCTGCCGTCTCATCACCGAAGCCTACCGCATCGCCCGCTACCCAGTGACCGTGGCCCAGTATGCACCTTTTGTCCAGGTTGGGGGTTATGGGGAAAAGCGCTGGTGGACTAATGCAGGCTGGGCATGGCGGCAAGAGAACGACGTTGCAGAGCCGAAGCGCTACAGGGAAATCTTCCAGACGCCCAACCACCCGGTGGTGGGGGTAAGTTGGTACGAGGCGGTGGCTTACTGCGCCTGGCTATCCGAGCAGGCGGGGTATGTGGTCACACTGCCTACGGAGAGCCAGTGGGAGCGGGCGGCCCGCCATACAGATGGCCGCGTCTATCCCTGGAATAGGGAATTTGCGGCTGAGCGTTGTAATATGTACCAGACAGGAATTGGGGCCACATCAGCAGTCGGGACTTTTCCTCAGGGCAACGCTGAATGCGGCGCAGCCGATATGAGCGGGAATGTGTGGGAGTGGTGTCGTAGCGTATGGCGGGAGAATTACGAAGAGTACGCGAAGAGTGTGTTGGATGACCTTACGGACGAGAGTTTGCGCGTAGTGCGCGGGGGGTCGTGGGGTCACAACGGCAACAACGTGCGTTGCGCCTATCGCGGCAGGTTCAGCCCGAGCAACCGGTACGACAGCCTCGGGTTTCGCCTTCTTGCCCCCGGCTTTTGATTCGCTGTTCTCTGAAAACTCTGATCTCTGATGTGTCAACATCTGTAGAACCAATAGGGATGACGAGTATTCCGGGGGTCTGGGGGCTGCGCCCCCGGCGCGAATATCGCCGTCAGGCGATCGATTTTGGAAAATTCAGCAAAGCTTACGGTTGTTTGGTACGGGCGTGATTCAATCACGCCCGTACACTATTTAGTGGAGGGTGACACTTCAGCCTTGAGCTAAAGCTCAGGCTAAAAGCGGAAGTCGGCTTAAGCCGACTTGAGTTATTGGCCTTGAATCAATTCAACGGTTGAATCGTTTATGAAACGCGCAGGATTGAATGGTAGCCCAGGTCAACGGAACATACGCAGACATCTACGCCTGGGACAATCTCTATTTGGCCTTTCGCCGGGCAGCCAAAGGCAAACGGGGTCGTGGACCTGCCGCTGCCTTCGAGTTTCGTCTGGAAGACAATCTCATCCTTCTGCAAGACGAACTGGCGTCCGGGAGCTATCAACCGGGTCAGTACGTCAACTTCACCATCCACGAACCGAAACGGCGGCTGATCAGTGCCGCCCCTTTCCGGGATCGGGTGGTCCATCACGCGCTCTGCCAGATCATCGAAGCGGCCTTCGAGCGCAGTTTCATCCACCACTCCTACGCTAACCGGGTGGGCAAAGGCACCCACCGGGCACTGGACACCTGCCAGGGCTGGATGGCAAGCCATCCCTACGTTCTCCAGTGTGATCTACGGGACTTTTTCCCCTCCATCGATCATTCCCTGCTCCAGGGCAGCCTCAACCGACGCATTCAGGATGGCCAGACCCGACGGCTGATCGCCACAATTTTGGGCAGTGGGGCGGACCTGCTCACAAGCGAGTACGAAATGGTATACTTTCCCGGCGACGATCTCTTTGCCGTTAACCGGCCCCGGGGCTTGCCCATCGGCAATCTGACCAGCCAGTTCTGGGCCAACTGTTTTATGGACAGCTTCGATCACTTCGTCAACCGAGAACTGGTCTGTGGGGCCTATCTGCGCTATGTGGACGACTTTCTGCTCTTTGCCGAGGACAAAGCCACCCTCTGGCACTGGCGAAGCGCTCTTATCCAGCGGCTGACCCGGCTGCAGTTGACTGTTCACGAGCACAAAGCCCAGGTGCGCCCTACCAGCGAAGGGGTGCGTTTCCTCGGCTTTGTCGTTTATCCCCACAAGCGTCTCTGTCTGCGGCGCAAGGGGATTGCTTTTCGTCGCCGGTTGCGGGAGCAATTGGCAACCTATCGGCGTCAGCCGATAAACCGGACGCAGATTGACGCGTCTGTACGCGGCTGGATCAATCACGTGCGCTACGCCGATAGTTGGGGCCTGCGCCGTGCCCTTTTGGGAGAGGTCGTTCTATGACAGAAAGCCGCGAAATGCCGATTTTTACGCGCACCTTTGATTTCCTGGAATGGCTAGTGCCCCAGACCAACCACTTCCCCAGAATCCACCGCCACACAGTCACCCGCCGCCTGCTGGACGCGGCCCTCAACTTTCAGGAGGAATTGCTGGAAGCCGATGCCTTGCGCGGCCCGGCCCGTTTGCAACGGCTGACGAATGCGGACGGTTTTCTCAACAAAATTCGTTTCTATCTGCGTCTGGTCCACCGCTGCCGCTGGCTGAATAGCGGGCAGTATGAGCACGCCAGCCGGATGGTCAGCGAAATCGGCAGGCTGTTGGGCGGCTGGCGCAAAGTCACCGCCTGACGACACAATGGCAAACACCGGGCGCGTCCCGGTTTTGCGGGGAGCGGCTGAACGCGTGCGCGGGGGGTCGTGGGGTAACAACGACAACAACGTGCGTTGCGCCTATCGCAACAGGAACAACCCGAACAACCGGAACGACAACATCGGGTTTCGCCTTCTTGCCCACGGCTTTCACCTCAGAATTCTGCGCCGGCCACGGCTTGCGCAGCGCGAATCGAAAGCCGGTGCAGCCGCTTCCTGGCCGCGTGGCAGTCCACCCATCCGGGTCTGACTGGCACCGGGCATATACAAAAGGGGGCTGCTCCCTGCCGGAATCCACTCGTTGGCCCGGTTGGAGCAGCCCCGCTTTTCCCCCTCACCAGCTATACTCCACCTCCACAATATTCCCTGTCCTTCCCTCAGATCGCGATTTCCCCCGCCAATAGTGTAAACTATCTTCACTGTTCGATGTACCTCCCACCCTACAGGAGCCACAACCCCATGCCTCAGACCCACCTTTCCATCGCCGGCGAGAAGTTTTTGATCAACGGCAAACTGGTCTACAGCGACATCGCCGGCAGCAAGCCGGAGGCCCACGGCCTGTTGATGAATGCCCGTTTCATCCAGGGCATCTTCGACGACAAAGCCGACCCGGCCCGCTTTGCCCGCTTTGGCCACGCCGCCTGGGACCCGGAGCAGCACACGGACGATCTGATCGCGGCCCTGCCCGAATGGTACAGCTATGGCCTGCGCGCCTTCACCGTCGGCTTGCAAGGCGGCGGCCCCTGCTTCACCGTCAACAATCTGACCATCCACAACAATCCCTTTGGCGAGGATGGCACGACACTGGACCCGGCCTACGCCGCCCGTCTGGACCGGCTGATTCGGGCCGCGGACAGCCTGGGAATGGTCGTGATCGTCAGCTACTTCTACGGAGACCAGACCGCGCGCCTGCGGGATGGCCGGGCCGTGCGCGCCGCGGTGACTACCGCTTCCCGCTTTCTGCGCGACGGCGGCTACACAAACGTTATCATCGAAGTCGCCAACGAGCACGACATTCCCCCCTTTGCCAAGCACCCGCTGCTCTACTACCCGCAGGGGGTCGCCGCACTCAACGATCGGGCCCGGCTCGAATCCGGCGGCCTGCCTGTGGGATGCAGCGGCAAAGGTGGCTCCATCTTCCGGGAGGTCGCCGAGTCCAGCGACGTGATTCTGATCCACGGCAACGGCTGCACGCGCCAGCGGATGCACAATATGATTCGGGAGGTGCGGGGCTGGGGGCTGAACCGGCCCATCGTCTGCAACGAGGATTCCCAGGCCATCGGCCAGATGGCCGTGACCTACAAAGAGGGGGTCTCCTGGGGCTACTACAACAACATGACCAAGCAGGAGCCGCCCGCGGACTGGTCTGTGCTGGCAGGGGAGGATCGCTTCTTCGCATGGCGCATGGCCGAGGGCATCGGTATTGCCGTGGACCCCATCCCTGCCGACGAGCAATACTATCTGCAAGGGCTGGAAGCCCACATGACCGACATCGGCCAGCGCTGGCTGCGGGTGGCCAGTCTCTATCCCGAAAGTATCGACTTCGTGGACTTCTTCCGCAACGGAGTATTGTACGATAGCGCCTGGGATGAATCTTTTTCGGTCCATTTCCAGAGCAATTGGCGACAGGGCGGTGTGCCGTCGGTCTCTGGCGATGTGTGGCGGGCCGAGATTCACCTGCGCGATGGGCGGGTGATCGAACGAAGCGGCGTTGTGGTGTAGGCTTTGTCCGTCCTTGCCAAAAGATGCAATTGGATGTGTCCAGTGGAAAAGACCTTTTGCGCCACAGATAAGCGCGGATGAACTCGGATAAACGCGGATTTCTCTCTTGAGTTTCTCTGGGCCTGTGCGGAAGAATTTGGTCTTTTGCCGTGGGGGCATTGCATAGGTTTCTGCCAGCGCGGGGTCACGACCCCGCGCTGGTTTTGCGCGGCTCCTGTACCGCAAAATGTAGCAGACACCAACTCACTATCCCTATGGCTGCCGCCAGTGTGAACATTGCGTGATAGCCTATGGCCCCTGCCAACCAGCCCCCGATCAGCGGCGCAATCGTCCCTGCCAATCCCGGAATGGTATTGGCCAGCCCGATGTATGTGGGGCGATTTTCCGTATCGGTAAATTCGTAGACAATCGAGATTCCAGAGACAAACAGGCTGGCATTGACCGCGCCCTGAAAGAAAAAAACCGGGAAAAACCACCAGGGATTGGGGGCAGTGACCGCCAGAATGAGCAAGAGGACGCTTATTGCCAGACCGATCTCCAGGCTCAATTTGTGTCCTTTACGGTCTGCAAGAAAGCCAAAAAACAGGTTGGACAGCGCCAGCCCGACCTGCAAAGCAACCGTAAAACCGCTGGCCTGCGCATCCGGCAATGTCCAGGTACGCACAGCGTAGACTGCGAGAAAACCGGTTGCCATACTGCTTAGGGCGAGGACAATCCGTGTCAGCAGATACATACGAAAATTGTGATCCCTGCGCAAAATTTCTGGTAGAGAGCGCAGGTAGTCCGTTTGGGAGATGAGGGGTCTGTTACTGGCTATATCTGGTTCGCGTGTGAGCGCAATGGAGAACCAGGAGAGGAGAATCAACACCCCGGCCGCTGAGAAAGAGATGACGTAGCCCATGGGAAAGGCGAATCTGTCGAGTACAATGGGGACAGCCAGCGCGCCCAGAACACCTGCGCCGTTGCCCATGAAGTTTGTGATGCCGAAGAAGCGGCCGCGATGCTGAACGGGAATGATCTTTGCGATCATATCCTGCCAACCCACAATAATGGCACCCGCACCAAAGGTGTGCCAGGCCAACAGCACAAAGAAAAGACTCAGCGCGGCTGTGGGGTGGTCTGTTGCCAGAAAATAGGCTGTCGGGGCCAGCAGAAATATTGGTATCCGTTCGGTGAAGAAGCCCAGGTTCACCGGAAAGAATTTCTTCTTGGGCGCGCGACTCACCGCATTGGCGAGAAACAATTGAGGGAGCAGATACCCGGCAGTCGACAGAAAGGGAATCAGGCCAATCAGCAGTGGATTGCTGGTGAAGTGGCTGACATAGAGGGGGAGGATAATGGTTGAGGACATAAAACTCATCCCGAACCAGAAACTAGCTCCGTCCAGCGAATTGACCAGAAAGTTCCACCGGAAATTCTTTTCGATCTGCTCTTGGGCCGTGGGGGTGTTGGCAGTGGCGATTGTCATGGAGTGGGCGATGAAGTTCCGTGGGCGGCGATGGTTGGATGAATTCTCACAGAACTTACATTGTACGCATTTCGCTCTCGGTGTAAACTTAGTGGCTGAGGTTATTTCGATTCCAGCCTCTAACCTGAAAATAGGACGCTGATGCCGCTGAAAAAGATGATTGACGCTGATAAAAATCTGCGCAGATCAGTTGTTTCTGCGTGAATCTGCGTCCCGCTTTTCATTGCTGCTAACCTAACCTGAAAATAGGACGCTGATGGCGCTGAAAAAGATGATTGACGCTGATAAAAATCTGCGCAGATCAGTTGTTTCTGCGTGAATCTGCGTCCCTATTTTCATTGCTGCTAACCTAACCTGAAAATAGGACGCTGATGGCGCTGAAAAAGATGATTGACGCTGATAAAATCTGCGCAGATCAGTTGTTTCTGCGTGAATCTGCGTCCCTATTTTCATTGCTGCTAACCTGAAAATAGGACGCTGATGGCGCTGAAAAAGATGATTGACGCAGATAAAAATCTGCGCAATCTGTGGTTTCTGCGTTCATCTGCGTCCCAATTTTCATTGCTGCTTGTGCCCGATTGGGCATGAACACTAATCTGGACGAGCGAGAACCAAAAGACTAGCTGGCCTTTCACATTTCATAGGAAGCTGATTCCCGCATGTTGCGACTCTTCAACTCCTCTGCGCACCTGTTCAGCCGCAATGTGCGGCTCTTTTTGTTTACAGTCTTTCTGGTCGGCTTCTGCTTTGACGGCGGCATCTTTTCTGTACTTTTCAACCTTTACCTTCTGCGCCTGGGCTATGGAGCCGAAGCTGTGGGCGCGATCAATTCCGGAGGACTCCTCGCCTTTGCGCTTTTTAGCTTGCCCGCAGCGCTCTTTGGCAACTGGTGGGGCGTGCGTCGGATGATTCTTGTGGGGTTGGGGGTGATGATGTTGGGGGTGGGCCTGCTGCCTGTGGCTGAGCTGTGGGGCGGTAGCTGGCAACAGGCCGGGTTGACCGGGGCATATACTGTCATCTTTATGGGGATGGTACTCTACTTCGTCAACGGTGCGCCTTTTATGCTGGCGAGCACAGCCCCGGCCAATCGGGACCACCTTTTCTCCATGCAGGTCGGGCTGATGGCGGTCGCTGCCTTTGCGGGCAGTCTGATCGGTGGCGCGCTGCCTGGGCTTTTTGCGCCCCTGCTGGGGACGACGCTGGACTCACCCGTGCCCTATCGAATGCCTCTCCTGCTGGCTGGGCTGTTGTTCGTGCCCGCCATTCTGGTTCTGTGGCGCAGCCAGGATGTGGCCGCGGACGACAATGAGGAGACGGTCGCCGACAAAGAGCCCGGCTCGCCCGCACCGGCTGGCAAGGAAGCGCTGCCCTTCGGCCTTTTTCTCCTGCTGTTGGTTGTGCGCACACTGCAGGTGGCGGGCGTGGCTACGGTCTTCGTCTTCTTCAATGTCTATCTGGACACCCATTTGCAGGCCGCTACCTCGACAATCGGGCTGGTCTCGGCGGCGGGGCGGCTGATCGCGGTACCTGTGGCCCTGCTTACCCCTGTCTTCACCCGGCGCTTTGGCAACCTGAATGTGGTGGTGGTCTCTTGTCTGATCGTCACTCTCGGCTATCTGCCCATGGCCTTTTTGCCCACTGTGGGCGCGTCCGCGGTCGGCTACATCGCCATTGTCGGGCTGTCTGCCATGCGCTACCCGGCCACGATGAACTTTTCCATGCGGATTGTGGCCCCGAGCCAGCGGGGAACCCTGAACGGCGCGGGTGAGATGGCTGCTGGGGTCTCCTTTACTGCTTTGGCCCTGGGCGGCGGTTATGTGATTACGAGCCTGGGCTACGAAAGCCTTTTTCTGCTCACAGGTGCGCTCAATCTGGCTGGCGCATTGATCTTCTGGTATTTCTTTCGCAACTTCCGGCGCACAAAGAGCGAACGCACAGCTACCCCCGCCGCGCCCCAGGGGGCCAAGGCGATTGACAGCACGCCGGTGTAGGGTGGGTTCTTGCCGAGTGGACCTTTTCGGCAACGGCGCACTCTCCGACAGCGCCTGGGATGCGTCCTTTATGGTACACTATCACTAGTCTGCAGAGCGTTGGGTTCTCCGGGTACCCGTTGGCGTGTAGATGCAGATCTCTTGCCAGGAGAACCCAACCTACGATGCAACTGGCGGCAGGCTGGTGTGGACGCTGTTCCCGGTGACGGTTGTCGGGCCGAGATTCATCTGCGCGACGGGCGGGTGATCGAGCGTAGCGGCGGCGTGGGGTAAAAGGGTATTGGATATTCCGTAATGAAAATAGGACGTAGATTTCGCAGCGACCACAGGGCACCCGACAGATTTACGCAGATTCAATCCGTGTGAATCCGTCCTTTCCGTGTCATCTGTGTTCTATTCTTAGAACAGAACGGGAGGCATATACAATGCAAACACTCAACGACATCATTCAAGATTTGCACGCTGTCGAATCACGTATTCGCGCTTATGAACGAAAATACGGGATCACTTCGGATGATTTCTATTCGTTATACGCGCAGGGACTTCTCGATGATGAGGGGTTTGAGCAGTCCGCAGAATTTGTGCGTTGGGCAAGCGCATATTCCCTGCGCAAGAAGCGTGAAGCAGCATTTATGGCAGCAAGCCAGGTATTCGTTGCTGAAATTCAACGGGGTGCAATGGTAAATCCAATTAGGCTGATGCCGAATCCGGCATTGGCGGAGGTCTAATGCTCAATGATATTGCCGCGTATCAGTACTTCATCTACTCTCTACCGCAGTCGTTTCCGTCGATTCGACAGTCTACGCTGACGCTGATTCTGCATGGCGCTGCATTTGCCGAACTTATGGGTACGATTTTCTTTAGAGACGACATCCGCCTGGAGATTTGGGAGGATATCGACTTTTCCGATGCTGTGATTATGGGGTACAGCTATTCTGTTAATCGCGGCGCAGAGCGGCTTTACTGGTACGATCCCCAACCACATCCGCACATTCCAGAACTCGCTGCTACCCATCCACACCATAAACACGCGCCACCGAACATCAAACGCAATCGCGTCATCGCGCTAGGAATCAGTTTTACGCAACCAAACTTGCCATTACTCATTCAGGAAATCGAGCGAGAACTCTTGGCAACGACCCAATAGTTACTCACGTTTTACGCCTCGGAAATAAGACAGGCTCTCTCTATGCTCACATCGTTCCGGGCTACATTGCACCTTTTCAGCCGCAATGTGCGCCTCTTTTTGTTGACCGCCTTTCTGGTCGGCTTCGGCTTTGACGGCGGCGTTTTGTCTGTTGACTTCAACCTCTACCTCTTGCGCCTGGGCTACGGGCCCGAGATAGTCGGCATCATCAATTCCGCTGGACTTTTTGCCTTTGCGCTTTTTAGCTTGCCCGCCGCCCTCTTTGGCAACTGGTGGGGTCTGCGCCGGATGATTCTGATCGGGTTGGGCGTCGTACTGCTCGGCGGCGTACTGCTGCCCCTGGCCGAGTTATTCAGCGGCCTTTGGCAGCAGGGCTGGCTGATGGGCGCGTATATCGTCATTCTTCTGGGAATGGCCCTCTTTTTTGTCAACGGCGCGCCTTTTATGATGGCAAGCACGCCGCCAGCCCAGCGAGATCACCTATTTTCCATGCAGACCGGGCTGATGGCAATTGCCGCTTTCCTGGGTAATCTGGTCGGAGGAATCCTGCCCGCCGCCTTTGCCCGCCTCTTGGGGATTACCCTGGACTCGCCCGTACCTTATCGCTTTCCCTTACTGGTGGCCGCCCTCCTTGTCTTGCCGGCCCTGCTGCTGATGCTGAGTGCAAACGCGGCGGCAACCGACGACAACGAAGAACAGACAGAGGATGCGGACCCCCGTATGCCTGCCTCGGCAGGCTCCAAACCGCTGTCAACCGGCCTCTTTCTGCTTCTGATCTTTGTGCGTATGCTGCAAGTCTGCGGTGTGGCGACCCTTTTCGTCTTTTTCAATGTCTATTTGGACACCGAGTTGCAGATCGCCACCTCCACTATCGGGCTGGTCTTGGCCGCCGGACGGCTGATCGCTGTGCCGGTGGCTCTGCTCACACCCTATTTTACCCGGCGCTTTGGCAACCTGAATGTGGTGGTGGTCTCCTGTCTGATCGTCACCCTCGGCTATCTGCCGATAACCTTTGTGCCTACGCTGGGCGCGGCTGCTGTCGGTTACATTGCGGTGATAGGACTGTCGGCCATGCGCTACCCGGCCTCGATGAACTTTTCCATGCGCATTGTGGCCCCCAGCCAGCGGGGTATCCTGACCGGTGCCGGGGAGATGGGCGCGGGCGTCGCTTTTACAGCTTTGGCCCTGGGCGGTGGCTATGTGATCACCTACCTGGGCTACGAGAGCCTGTTTGTCCTTTCCTCTGTTCTGAACCTGACCGGCGCGCTGCTCTTCTGGTACTTCTTCCGCAATTTCCGGCGCAAGAAGAGCGAACGCACGGCTACGCCCGTCGCGCCCCAGGCCGCCCTGCCGATGGACGGCCCGCCGGTGTAGGGTGGGTTTCGCCGTCAAGGATAGCGGAATTATCTACGCCCTTGACGGCGAAAACCCATCTGTGCGACTGCCACGTCTACAGCAAACCGGCCAAGAGTCCGCCGACACCAGCGGCAACTACCAGGCCAGCAAAGACAACCGAAACCATCGACATCAGTTTGATCAAAATGTTCAGGGATGGCCCGGATGTATCCTTGAAGGGATCACCGACCGTATCACCGACGACCGATGCCTTGTGTGCCGATGAGCCTTTGCCGCCGTAAGCACCTTCTTCGATATGTTTCTTGGCATTATCCCAGGCACCACCTGAGTTCGCCATCATCACGGCCAGGGTGAAGCCTGTGGTGAGTGCGCCGGTGAGCAATCCAAGCACGCCTGCAACGCCCAGGAGGATGCCGACGACCACTGGTATGAGGATTCCGAGCAGGGCCGGGGCGATCATCTCGCGCTGGGCCGCGGCCGTGCTGATCTCCACACAGCGTGCGTAATCCGGCTTCTCTGTTCCTTTGAGAATGCCGGGCATCTCTTTGAACTGGCGACGTACCTCGTCCACCATGCCACCAGCGGCCCGGCCCACGGCGCGCATGGTCAACGCCGAGAACATAAAGGTGGTTACCGAGCCAAGAAAGGTGCCGATCAGTACATTGGGGTTGAGCAGGGTGACGTCGTAATAGGCCATGAAGTTGCTCATCGTCATATCGGCCACTTTGACAACTTCATTGCCAATCGTGACTTCTGTGATGCCTTGCAGATGAATCAGAGCAAAACGGATCTCCTCGATATAGGCGGCCAGCAGGGCCAGGGCGGTCAAGGCCGCGGATCCAATGGCAAAGCCCTTGCCTGTGGCCGCAGTCGTGTTGCCCAAAGAATCGAGCTGATCCGTGCGTTTGCGCACCTCTGGCGGCAGACCGGCCATTTCAGCATTGCCCCCCGCATTGTCTGCAATCGGGCCGTAGGCATCGGTGGCCAATGTGATCCCCAATGTGGAAAGCATGCCCACGGCCGCAATGCCTACACCGTACAGACCCATCAGTGTGTTACTGTTGCCACCCATCACATAGAAACTGACGAAGATGCCTACGCTAACCGCCAGCACGGGGATACCCGTCGAGTACATCCCGACCGCCAGCCCATCGATAATGACGGTTGCCGGTCCGGTCTGCGATTGCTCGGCGATGCCCTGGGTCGGTTTGTAGGCGTAGGATGTGTAATATTCGGTTGATTTACCGATAGCTATACCCGCTGCCAGCCCAGTGATCACTGCGATCCACACCTGCCACCAATTGGGCAGCCCCAGGAAGTAGAGAATCGGCAATGCCACAACTGCGATGCCGACAGAGCTGGCGTTGATCCCCAGGTTGAGGGAACCCATCAGATCCGCCATCGTCGCATCCTCTTTGGCACGCACCAGATAGATGCCAATGATAGATAAGATGACACCGATACCAGACAGGGCCAGAGGCGCAGCCAGATAGCGTAGCTGCATTCCGATCAGCGTATCGCTGCCTAGAAAAGAAGTGCCAGCCACGCCGACCGCGGCAACCCCCAGGGCTGCCGTAGCCAGAATCGAGCCAGCATACGACTCGTAGAGATCGGCACCCATACCGGCCACGTCACCCACATTGTCGCCCACATTGTCGGCGATGGTGGCCGGGTTGCGGGGATCATCTTCGGGGATACCAGCCTCGACTTTGCCCACCAGGTCGGCTCCCACATCAGCCGCTTTGGTGTAGATGCCACCGCCCACCCGTGCAAAGAGCGCTTGTGTAGAAGCGCCCATCCCAAAGCTGAGCATAATGACGGTAATTTGGGGTAGGGGGCTGAGTGCCTCCCCATAGAATGAGGCGGGGAAGAGATAGTACAGAATCAAAAACCAGGCGGAGATGTCCAACAGGGCGAAACCGACCACCACCAATCCCATGACCGCGCCAGCTCGAAAAGCCACACGCAGCCCACCATTCAGACTTTTGCGGGCTGCATTGGTCGTGCGGGCCGAGGCGTTTGTGGCAGTCTTCATGCCAATAAAACCACACAGACCGGAGAAGAAACCGCCTGTCAGGAAGGCAAAGGGTACAATCTGATTCTGAACTCGGAAGATAAAGGCCAATACCAGAAAGAGCACAAACAGAATGAGAAAGACCAGGCCGACCATCCGATACTGACGGTTCAGATAGGCTTTGGCTCCATCGCGCACGGCTTGGGCGATCTCGATCATCAGCGGTGTGCCTTCATCAACCTGCATCACCGACCGATAGAAAACATACGCAAAGACCAGGGCAAGAATCGAACCGATGGGTCCTATCCACCAGAGCAAAGGGATGGAATCACGCGCGGTTTCAGCAGCCGGACCCGCTGCCGCTGCTACCCCATTCATTGCCACAACCAGAATGACCGGAAGCACAGTTGCCGCTAACCAGCGCGACGGAGAGAACAAATGTCTTGCACTCATAACGGAAACCTCCTACTGCATTTTTTGAGTTGACAAACCGGTGAATAATGAAACCGTTCCCCAAGTGAAGTCGGGCACACAGAAGGCTTTTGTGCAATCGCAGATAATCAGTTTTTCCTTTCTGAATTGGCGCGTTGTAGCTTGCCCCAGGAAGCGGTCTGCTACTCTGTGCCTGTGTGAGGGCTGACAAAATTCTAGCTTGTGCTTATGCGCGGGTGTACACCTCCAGCTGTGGCACGGCTAATCCTTCTGGAGAATCCAGGGCACACCAGATAGAGCGCGGCTATTTGCCTGTAGGTGATCAAACGGTAAATAGGAGGGTTGTCGGTGCGTACGGTTCGGAATGGGGAGGAGAAGTCGTTCGATGACATGGGACGAAAAAACTCCCAGTGATGTAACAGTGGAGGTAGCGGGGACCGCCCTGCTGGCGGCAATAGGAAGGAGGTTTTTGGCAGGACGATCTCAGCCAGTTGTTTCGCATAAGGGGGAGCCTTATGCTTCTATAACGGTAGCACAAAAGGGTGCTTTAGGCAAGATTAGTGGGTGTAAATTTTTTCGAAGTGTGAAATAGCAGAAAGTGGGACGCGGATTCACTTTCCCGCAACAAATGGGTGTGCCTCGCTTGCCATGCTGCTGTCGGCCTGCATTGGCAACGCCCAGGAGGCCATGGACTGAAGGCGGGTATGTACGATCCGGTGACAGTGACGAAGCTACTATGGCAAGTGCGCTAAAACCCACTGAAAGTCCGGCGCGAACCCGTTTCAACGGGTTTCCTGTAACATCCACATCCCGCCCCCCATCTGGGATGCACCCGTGCGCAGGGACTGTTTGACAGGCAAGGGCTGTGCCTGTAGGATTGGTCTATTGTGCAACTGATTTTCCCGGAGGCTGCAATGAGTCCTATTCGAATGTCAAAAGTGGAATCGGCCATGCGGGTTGTGCTGGCCTTCAACGACGCCCTCAACCGTCACGACGTGGCCGGGATGATGGCGCTGATGAGCGACGACTGTCTGTTTGAAAATACGTCGCCTGCGCCGGACGGGACGCCCTACAGCGGGCGGGTCGCGGTCACGGCTTTCTGGGAGGAGTTCTTACGGGCGGCTCCTCACGCCCACTTCGAGGTGGAGGAGATGTTTGGCCAGGGGGATCGCTGCGTTGTGCGCTGGAAGTATAGCTGGGGGGCCAGCGGCGGCCCGGGTCACGTGCGTGGGGTGGATGTCTTCCGGGTGACGGGCGGGCTGATCCGGGAGAAGCTGTCGTATGTGAAGGGGTGATGAAATCATCCTGCTTCTTCACCTTTCACCCATCACACTGCTTTGACGATAAATGATGCGCATCGAGCCTACACATTCCCACCGGAGACCCCTATGGAATACCGACCCTTTGGCCGCACAGGAATGCAGGTTTCGGCGATTGGCTTTGGCTGCTGGGAGATCGGGGGCAGTTACGGCCATTTTGACGAGGGCGAAGTCGTCGCCGCGGTGAACCGGGCCATTGACCTGGGCATCAACTGCTTTGACAGCGCCGAGGGCTATCGAAACAGATTGAGCGGACTCTTACGGATTTGTGCCTTTTGACCGATGGCTCTTTCTCGTGGCGATCCGTTCGATCTGTGCAAATCCCTGTTCATTTTTTATTCAACTCTGTAATGGTCAACGACATCATAAAAAGAGATTTGGACGCTGATTCACGCGGATACACGCTGATCCAGAGGAAAAAATCTGCGTTCATCTGCGTCCAAAATTTCACCATCTCGTTGACCACTACATTTTTTATTCAACTCACAGGAGAACAAATCCAGTGGAAAAGTTTGCACCGTTGAATCTCAATCCCGAAGAAATCATCGACTACACCCCCGAATGGACCGGTGAGCGCTTTGCCGACGGGCGGCCCCGAGTACCCGACAACATCCTGGAGCGGATGCGGCTGGTGACGATCACCGAAGCCTGGGGCATTCTGCGCGGGGACAACTTTCACTTTCAGTACGCGGGCGATTTTATCTGCACCCATCCCGGCGAGACACTGGTGGGCCGGGCGCTGACGGCGATGTATATGCCCCGCCGCCCGGATATGCGCACGCTGATGGAGGAGAAGGGTGCGCGGGTGGGCGCAATTGGCGACCAGATTTCCTGGCCGATTGATATGCTCGTCCCCGGCGATGTCTACGTGGCCGATGTCTACGGCAAAATCGATCAGGGCGCGGTCATCGGCGACAACCTGGCGACGAGCATCCTGCGCAAGTCGGGCAACGGTGTTGTCCACGACGCGGCCATCCGGGACATCGACGGAGTGGAGGAACTGCCCGGCTTTGTCAGCTTCTTCCGAGGGGTACACCCAAGCTACGCCTCACCCACAATTATGCTGGTGGGCGTCAACTGTCCCACCCGCATCGGCCCGGTGACGGTGATGCCCGGCGATGTGGTGTTGGGGCGCAAGGATGGGGTCGTCTTCGTCCCGCCCCATCTGGCCGAGAAGGTGGTCAAAACTTCCGAACTTATCCGCTTGCGCGACCAGTTTGGCAAGCAACGGCTGCGGGAAGAGATCTACACCTCCGGCGAGATCGACCGGCGCTGGGAAGACCACATCGAAGCGGACTTCTCCCGCTGGCTTGAATCCCACATCGACGAGCTTTCTGTGCCACGGGACGCAATTCAGGAGTTGCTGAAGGAACGGACCTGGTGAGGTGATTGCGTATTTCGTATTGCGTATTCCGTTTTTGCTCCGGGTACTATGACTGAAGGGGATGTAACCCACACGCCCTTCACAACTCACCCGACAATATTGCTGTTCCGACTGTTCATCACTGCTTACGCAATACGAAATACGCAGTACGCCATACCTACCCAACCGGGCACACTTCTCTCTCTACCCACACCAAAGGAGTCCCCCATGCTGCGCGTTTCTATCTTTTCCCACAACGCCGAACTGACCGACACATTCCTGCGCCAGCGTGTGGCCCTGGGCGCGGACGCCATTGATTTTGGCGGCGACCGCGAAATGCCCGGCGTGGCCGAACAGGGCTACCCGGATTTGGAAGGGGTAAAAGCGCTGCGCCGCCGGTTGCGCTCCTTCGGCATCGACATCAACCGGGTGACACTGCCCAACCTGACTGACGAATTTGTGGAAAACCGGGTGGGCGCACAGGATGAGCTGGAGAATGTCTGCAAGGCATTACGCGTCTATGGCGAAGCGCGCCTCCCCATCGCCCGTCAGCGTGTGGAGGGCGACGTCTTTAATCAGATGATGCGGGCCTCCCAGACCGTCCACCGGGGCGGCTATCTGGCTCGCGCCGAGACGCTTGTGCGCGAGCCAGCGGCGATTCCCTCCGCGGCCCAATTGCAGAAGTGGTGGGATCGCTTCTGCTACGCCTTCGAGCAGATGGTGCCTATCGCCGAGGAGTACGACATCAAACTGGCCGTGCATCCGTCCGACACGCCCAATCTGGAGACCCCCTTTGGCGGCATCGGCTTCCACCGGGTGATCGACGCCTTCCCCAGCACGCAAGTGGGCTATGTCTATTGCATCGGCACCCGGGCTGAGGCCGGCGGCAGCAGCCTGGTCATGGACGAAATCAACAACTACGGGCGCAAGGGCAAAATTTTTATGGTCCACATGCGCAATGTGCGCGGCAGCCTGGCCACGTCCGGCGGCTACGAGGAAACGCTGCTGGATGACGGCGACCTGAATATGATGAAAATCCTGCGCGAATTGGTCAAAGTGGGCTTCGACGGCTACATCAACCCGGACCACATCCCCAGCATTCCCGGCGACAATACCACCCACGACATCGGCTGGGGCTATTCGATTGGCTACGTGAAGGCGCTCATCACCGCGCTGGTGGCCTGAAAGCATTTCTAACGCAGAGACGGAGAGGCGCAGAGACGGGGAGAATCTGTCATCTTCTCTGCGCCTTTGCCGCCCTGCGCCTCTGCGTTACGATTTGTCACTTCACACGAAAGGATTCCCCAATGACTTCCGCCGCCACCGAATACCGCTACAACCGGCTGACCTGGGCCGAGATGAACGACGCCATCGCCCTGCAAAAGGTCGTCATCCTGCCCACCGGCTCCACCGAGCAGCACGGACGCCACCTGCCCCTGGATGTGGACCTCTTCCTGGCCGAGTCGGTCTGTCTGGAAGCGGGCCGCCGGGCACCGGACAAAATTCTCGTCCTGCCCCCCATCGCCTACGGACTCAACCGCCACCACATAGACTTCCCCGGAACCATCCACATCGAGCCGGATGTCTTTATCGCCTTCGGACTGAACATTCTGAAGAGTGTGGCCTATCACGGCTTTACCCATATGCTGCTGGTCAACGGCCACGGCTCCAACACACCACTCATCGACCTCATCGCCCGGCGGGTCACCCTGGAAACCGATTCGGTCTGTGGCGCGCTGGGCTACTTCCCCCTGGCGATGGCGGCCTTCAACGCAGTCAAAGACACGGAAGTGATGGCCCACGCCGACGAGTTTGAGACATCCCTCTACCTGCACCTAGCCCCGGAGCGGGTGCAGATGGACAAAGCCGCTGCCGACGACGATGTGCGCGGCCAATTTGTCAGCTCCGACAGCATCTACAGCAACCCCGTCCGCTTCAACGACTATTGGGGGCGCTGGACAAAGCTGGGCGTCCACGGCGACCCGACCACCGCCACGGCCGAGAAGGGCAAAGCCATCTTCGAGGCTGCGGTGAGCGGGCTGGTGGAGGTGGTGACAGAATGGCAGCAGTGGCCCATCGCCCAGCGCCAGGATCAGCACACCGGCCCGGTGCAGTCCCACATTCGGTGGTAAGGCAAAAATCAACCACAAAGACACAAAGCCACAAGGGAAGAATCAGAATCGGCGTTTTCTCCTCGTTCCCATCGCTCCCGCGTGGGAACGGCGCTGTGACGCTCTGCGTCGGGTGGTGGCTGGCGGGTACGTTAATGCCGTGGACGCGGAGCGTCCGTTCAGGGTACTTAGGCAAGAGCGTGGGGACGAGAGACCGCGCTTTTGTGGTAAAATGGGGATGCCCGGTCTTGCCATCATCAGAAGCGAGGAGTGCGTATGTCAATTGTTGTCGATCCAACTCTGGAAAATGCGTTGGATGAAATCGCCCAGATGCTCACCCGGCCTGCGGCGCAGATCGCAGCCGACGCGATCCGCTCCCATTTGGAGTATCTTCATGCCCAGCAACTGGCCGTAGAGACACAAGCCTATGCGCGCCTGCACCCGGAACTGGTCAGGCGCTATCGAAACCAATTCGTTGCCATCCACAGTGGCAAGTTGTTTGACAGCGATATGGACTTTGAAACCCTCTTTTTGCGTGTGCAGTCACGGCTGGGCAACCTGCCTGTGCTGATCCAACAGGTGTTGGAGTCGCCCGTGGAAGAGTGGCATTTCCGCTCGCCCCGGCGGGAGTGATCCTGATGGCTGCCTACGAATACAGCTCCGATTACTCTCCGGCCGCGCCTGTTTGCCTGATTTATCTGGGCGCAGGTGGACGGGGCGCGACATTCGGCCCCGTGCCCGCTCTCCTGGACACAGGAGCCGATTTCACTGTCATACCCCTTTCGCTGTTACGGCAAGTCGGTGCGCCCCAGATAGGCCAGGGCAGAGCGCGCAGCATCTGGCAAGCGACCCACTCTGTCAGTGTCTTTGCCGTGTCGTTGCGGGTCGAAGCTTTGCAGATGCAAGCCTTGCGTGTCCTGGCTGACGAAGATGGCGAAGAAATTATTTTGGGACGGCAGATACTAAACCGATTGAGGCTATTCCTGGACGGTCCAGCCGGTCTACTCGAAATTGACGAGTGACGGTGTAGATGCGTTTTCAACCACAAAGCCACAAAGGAAGAAACAGAATCGGCGTCTGCTTCTTCTTTGTGTTTTGGTGTCTTTGTGGTTGGGGTCGTTTGAATGCTGACGGCAATGCTCCCCTCATCCTTTGCGTTTCTTTGCGCTCTTAGCAGTGAAAATCCTCTCCCCGGCTTTGCCGAGATGCTTCGCCGCGCCCTGGCCCTGGATGCGACGGTCTTCCGGCTGCTGGCAGAGGACAGGCACGGGCTGGGGCTGGCTCTGCTGGTGGTGGCTTTGGCCGGCCTTTCGGAAGGGATCGGCCAGTCAATTGTTCTCTTCCTCAACCGCATCACCCCCCGCCGCTTTCTCCTCTCCCTCCTCCTCTCCGCCGCCACCCACGCGGTGGGCTATCTCTTCTGGGCCGCCACCATCTGGCTGGTGGGGATGCGTCTCTTTGGCCGGGAGGAGGAGTTTGTGGTGGTGGCCCGGTCGGTGGGGCTGGCCTATGCGCCCCAACTTTTTGGTTTCTTCGTCCTGACGCCCTATCTGGGCAGCCTCTTTGCCCTGATCATCGACGTCTGGACGCTGCTGGCGACGGTCGTAGCCATTCACGCCGGGTTGGAATTGACCCTCTGGCAGGCGGTGGCGTGTAGCGGGGTGGGCTGGCTGCTGGTGCAGATTATCCGGCGCACCCTGGGCCGTCCGCTGCTGGCCTTCGAGCGTTGGGCGGAAAATCGGGCGGCGGGTGTGCCTCTGCGCTGGAAAATAGAGGACCTGCGCTGGGTGCGCCTGCCCGAAGATTGGCGGGATCGCTTCCGCCCGAAGCAGCGCAAAGGGGGCGGTAATGGCTGAATCTCTGGCCGACCTGCTCTCCCTGCTGGGGATTGGGATTGTGGCGCTGCTGGCCTGGGCTGCCCTGGCCCCCTTCGAGGCGCTCGGCTGGTGGGCGGGCTGGTTTGGCTCCAACATCCACACCGACGATCTGCCTGCGGATATCCCCCCGGCGAAGAGTGTGGAGAAGGTTCACAGCTATCTGATTTTTCTCTCCGGCATCGCCCAGGTGGGGGGCGAAAGCCTGAGCCGCCGGGAGCGGGCTTTTCTGGATCGCCTGGACGAAAGCCTGCCCCATACGATTATCATTGACGATATCTTCCCCTATTCGGTCAACAACTTGCCTCTGACCGGTACACCCTTTTTTGCCGGTCTTTGGCGGTGGGCGCTGCGCCGCAAGCTGAGCGATAACTGGCTGGAGCGGCTGGGCGGTTATCTCATCAACCTGCGCAACATCTGGCAGGTCGCCATCTCCATCGACCACCGCTACGGACCCATCTACAACCAGGCCATGGCCCGGGTGATCGCCCATGGCTTGGTCCGTCACGGTTACGACCCAGAGCAGCCCTTGCCCGTCTTTGTCATGGGCTACAGCGGCGCGGGGCAGATTGCCGTGGGCGCGGCCCCCTATCTGCGCGAACAGATCGGCGGGCCGGTCTATGTGATTCTTCTGGGGGGCATCTACGGCAGCGACCCTGGCCTGCTGGCGGTAGACCGGGTCTATCATCTTTATGGCGAGAACGACACATCCCAGCGGCTGACCCCTCTCGTCTTTCCTGGGCGTTGGCCCCTGATGTGGTATTCGGATTGGAACCAAGCGCGACGGCGGGGGCGCATCGTCTTTCGCAATCTGGGGCCAATGGCCCACGCCGGCAGCACAGGCTATATGACGAGCAGCCAGCAACTGGCCGATGGAATGACATTCCAGGCCGCCACCATTGCCGCGGTTGACACGATTGTGGCGGAAAATGTGCCCAATCCCCACCGGGAAAGGGCAGCAGGCAATGGAGCGCAGGTAAATGTCGAATAGTCTTACCCAATCGGATTTGTGATACACTGATGCTAAATAGGACGCTGATGAAGCGGAAAAAGATGATTGCCGCGGATAAAATCTGCGCAGATCAGTTGTTTCTGCGTGAATCTGCGTCCCTCGTTTCGTTGTTACTGGTGTGTCAGTCCGTCATGTTGCCTGATCTGAGTTCTGCGGGTGCAACGCATGACCCGACGATCCCCGGATGTATGTCAACTTCCCTCACACAGAAAGGAAAGCCGACGCCTATTTCCCACAGGCGTGGCATAGCTATGCAGACCAAAAACTTTGCAAACACAGGCGAACTGGTATCCGAACTGAATTTGGGCACAATGATGTTTGGCGGGCGTTGCGACGAGGCCGAGGCTGACCGCATTCTGGGTCTGGCGATTGAGCGGGGCGTCAACTTCATTGACACCGCGGCGGGCTATGGCAATGGGCTGACTGAAGAGATTCTGGGCCGTATCATGCAGGGCGGGCGGCGGGAGAAGCTTTTTGTCACCACCAAAGTCAACAAAGGGGTGGACCGGGCCAGTATTCTGAGCAGCATTGATGAGAGTCTACAGCGGATGCAGACCGATTTTGTCGATCTGTATCTGATCCATTGGCCGGTGGAGGGGATGAATCCGACGGAAATTATGGGGGCGCTGAATGAGGTGGTGGCCTCTGGCAAGGCTCGCTATGTGGGCTGCTGCAACTTCCCCGCCTGGCTCTTGGCCCACCACAACGCCATCGCTGCGGCCAACGGCTGGCCCCGGCTGATCAACAATCAGATCGCCTACAATATCATCGAGCGGGGCGTGGAAGTGGAAATCTTCCCCCAGGCCGTGGCCGAAAATATCGCCATCACCGCCTATCGTTCTCTTGTCCAGGGGCTGCTGACGGGCAAATATCGCTGGGGCAAACCCCTGCCCGAAAACACCCGTGGCCAAACCAGCCCCCAGATCATCACCTGGCTCAGCCAGTTCGGCGAGAGTGTGGATCGCTTTGTCGCCTTTGCCGAAGCGCGGGGCATCACCCCCACGACGCTGGCCGTGGCCTGGGTGCGCCACAGCCAGGCCGTCACCGCGCCGATCATCGGCGTCAGTTCCCTGCCCCAGTTGGAAGATGCCCTGGATTCTTTCGATTACAATCTGAGCGACAAAGACTACGAGCAGGTGACCTATCTCTTCGACACGGAGGTCAAAGAAGAGGGGCTACAGCGCTTCCCCGGCCTGAAATACAACTTCCCCCGCCTGCGCCGCAATCTCCATCTGGTGCAGGGGTAGGGGCATGAGGTGGGGCGGCAGAATGTTGGCCTATGGATGAGAACGGTTCCCGCCCCACCTCGTGCCCCTCCGTTACCCCCGATTTTGACGGCGGGCACGGGCTGCGGCCACCCGATCTGAGATGGGTTCTGTGGGAGTAGGGCTGCCGCGTAGGGCTGCCCGCTCCGCGGCCTTTTCTGCCGCGGCTTTCTCGGCCAGGGCGAGCAGTGGGTCCACGGACTCTGCCGGACGCAGATCCGGTGCATAGGGCGCGCCCTGGCCCGCGGGATAGTGGCGATGCAGGATGTACTCATTCACCGGCACGCCCCCTAGCAGATGCTCCGTATAAATGCGTTCCAATTTCGTCTCGTCCACCGCCGCGTACCAGACTCCATCGGGGTAGACCACCAGCACTGGGCCACCCATACAGACGCCCAGACAGCCGCTCTGTGTCACCACCAGCCGCTCCTGGTTGCTGAAACGCACCCGGTCGTGCTGTTCGTTCAATTCGTGTAGTCGTGCGAGCAATGCGGCCGTGCGGCTGTCGGGCGCACAGTTGCCGTGGGTGCAGAGGAAAATTTGCCGTCCGTAGGCGGGCAGACTGGGCGCAGACGGGCCGAAGCTGAGATCGATGGGCATAGGGACTCCCGCAGGTGGCAGGTGGCAGGTCGAAAGTGGCAAGTTGAAGGTGGCAGGTGGCAGCTCACTTGTGCCTTTTGCCTTGCCCTTTTGCCTTTTGCTTGCCTCTGTTCCATTGTTCCACACTTCCCCGGCGGGACAAAAATTCGACGGGAGGCAGTGGCTGTGATAGGCTTGGGTGATAGGAAAGTGGGCAGTGAACAGTGAGCAGTGAACAGTAATCAGTCTCTCGCCGGGATCAGCCACTGGTTACTGATAACTGATAACTGATTACCGAAAACCAACGGAGCAGCCAATGTCCAATCCGATCAACACCCGGCCTGTGCGCGTCCGCTTTGCCCCCAGCCCCACCGGTGAACTCCACTTGGGCGGCCTGCGCACGGCCCTCTTTGACTATCTGTGGGCCAAACATACGGGCGGCACATTTATCCT
Source organism: Litorilinea aerophila (assembly GCA_945905745.1). Lineage (GTDB taxonomy): Bacteria > Chloroflexota > Anaerolineae > Caldilineales > Caldilineaceae > JACQGT01. The sequence goes on along the minus strand of CAMDQF010000014.1, from coordinate 13,364 downwards.
GCGCATCGAAGACACGGACCAGAAGCGCTTCGACGCCAAAAGTCTGGAGAGCCTGATGCGGGGTCTGCGCTGGTTGGGCTTGGAGTGGGACGAAGGTCCAGATGTGGGTGGCCCCCACGCACCCTACATTCAGACCGAGCGGGCCGCCATCTACCAACAGCACGCCGAAATGTTGCTGGAAAAGGGCGCGGCCTATCGCTGCTACTGCACAGCCGAACGGTTGACGGAGATGCGCGAGGAACAGCGGCGCACAAAGCAGACCACTGGCTATGACCGACGCTGTCGCTATCTCAGCCCGGCCGAGCGGGCCGAGCGGGAAGCCGCCGGGCTGCCCTCGGTGGTGCGCCTGGCCGTGCCGGTCGAGGGCAAAACGACCTTCATCGACCTGATCCGGGGCGAGATTACGGTGGACAATCGCCAGTTGCAGGACGAAGTGCTGCTCAAAAGCGACGGCCTGCCCACCTATCACCTGGCCGCGATGGTGGACGATCACCTGATGGAGATCAGCCACGTCCTGCGCGGCGAGGAGTGGCTTTCCACCGCGCCCATCCACAAACTGGTGGTGGAAGCCTTCGGCTGGGAGCTGCCTGTGCTCGCCCATCTGCCGGTGATTCTAGACCCCAGCGGCAAAGGCAAGATGAGCAAGCGCAAGAAGGTGGTGGAGGGGAAGGAATATCTGGCCCTGGTCCACGAATTCATCAGCGCCGGTTATTTGCCCGACGCGATGTTCAACTTTTTGACGAATGTGGGCTGGAACTACGACCCAACAGTGGAGATTTTTGAGCGGGAAGAGGCCATCGAGCGCTTCGACATCAGCCAAGTCAACCCAAAGGCCGCAGCCCTGCCCTATGACAAGCTGGACTGGCTCAACGGCCAATACATCCGCCAGATCACCCCGGCCGCGCTGAAGGCCCAGTTGATTCCGATTCTGAGCAAACAGTTGAAGATTCCCGCCGCCAAATTGCAGGCCGACAACCGGCTGGATATTCTCGTGCCCCAGATACAGGAGCGCCTGAAACGGCTGGACGAGGCTGTCGAGTGGATCGATTGGGCCTTCAAGGATGCGGACGAGATCGTCTACGACGACCCCTCCCTGCTCCTGGGGCGCAAGCTGGACGCGGCCCAGAGTATTGCCGTGCTGGCAGATGGCGCGGCTGTTCTGCGTACAATCGAGCCATTTCTGCCCGACGACATTCAGGCCGCTTTCCGGGAGCGGGCCGCCGCCTTGGGCATCAGCGCGGGGGGCTACTTTGGCCCCTTCCGCGCCGCCATCAGCGGCAAAAAAGTCTCACCGCCCCTCTTCGAGAGTATGCAGGCCCTGGGCCGGGACGAGGTTCTGCGCCGGGTGGCGTGGGGGGGGGAGGCGTTGGAGAAAATGGGGTAGGACTGAAACCTATTCTCATTGTTCAAAATTTGCCCGACTCGTCTGTCTGTGGTAACATTTCTTCGGTTGCATAGCCGATGGGGAATAGTTTAATCGGCAGAACATCTGATTCTGGATCAGACAGTTGGGGTTCAAATCCCTGTTCCCCAGCCAAACCCTTTGCTCGAATGGTGCAATTTGAACGATTGCATTCGAACGATTGCAAAGGTATGCGCGAAGCCCGTTGTCTCTTTCACCGCCAGGCAGAAGAGACAGCGGGTTTTTCATTTCTGTTGATTTCAAAGTGACCCAATGAACAGAACACTTACACTTTCCCCACGCGACCAGGCGATGCTGGACGGCAGCGAAGGCCCCGCCACCCAAATGGCTATGTCGATCGTTGTCCAGATGGCAGGGATCTATGGCGCAACCCACCTGATGGATATTTCGGCAGCCCACATTGACAGCACAGTCTACATCGGCGCGGCGGGACTGGAATTCGCCGAGAAGCTGGCGTCGTTGGGAGCCAAAGTGGCCGTGCCCACTTCCCTCAATGTAAGCGGCGTGGATGAGCACGGCTGGGAGGAGTGGTCTACCCCGCCGGCGTGGGCCGAGCAGGCCCACCGGCAGATGGTGGCCTATGGCAGTATGGGCACGCTTCCCACCTGGACCTGCGCGCCCTATCAGAGCGAACTCCGTCCAGCTTTTGGGCAGCAGATTGCCTGGGGCGAATCCAACGCCATCGCCTTTGCCAACTCAGTTATCGGGGCGCGTACCAATCGCTACCCCGACCTGCTGGATGTCTGCTGCGCGATTACCGGGCGGGTGCCTGCGGCTGGGTTGCACCTGACCGCAAATCGGGCGGCTGACCTTCACCTGCATTTGCAGGATATCCCTGTGGCTCTGCAACAGGACGAGAGCTTCTACCCGGTACTCGGCCATCTGCTGGGCAAATTGGCTGGCGACTCCATTCCGGTGATCACCGGGCTATCGGTAACGCCCACTGAAGATCAACTCAAAGCATTGGGAGCCGGGGCTGCTTCGTCGGGTGCGGTGGCCCTCTTCCATATAGTCGGCGTCACGCCCGAAGCACCCACTCTGGCGGCTGCCTTGCAGAATGGGCAGCCGACCCGGCGCGTAGATGTGGGCCTGGCGATGCTGGCCGCGGCCCGGCGTGAGCTGACCACTGCCAATGGCGAACCGCTCGATCTGGTGGTGCTGGGCAGCCCCCACTTCTCTTTGGCCGAGTTTCGTCAGCTCGTCCCGCTGCTGGTCGGTAAAAAATGCCATCCCACTGTGCGTTTTCTGGTCACCACCAGCCGGATGATGAGTCTGTTGGCGCAAAAGGCCGGACTGCTCGACCCACTCGAAGCCTTTGGTGGCCGGGTGACTGTGGACACCTGCATTCTCACGTCGCCGATGCTGCCTGCTTCGGTCAAAACCCTGATGACCAATTCGGCCAAGTATGCCTACTATTCGCCGGGACTGCTCCAGATGCAGACGGTTTTCGGCAGCCTGGAGGATTGCGTGCAGTCGGCTGTGACCGGCCAGGTGGTGCGTGAAGAAGGGCTTTGGGAAGGGGAAGTGGAGGTGGCGCTCTGGGAAAGTACAAGTCAATCCGACCCGGCTTCCCCTCTTCCCAGCGCTTCCACACCTCCGCAAGTTCGTCGCCAGCCATTCTCTGTACAGGGAAGCCCATTCATTGCCGGTTCGGCGCGGGGGGAGGCACTGGTGAGCAGCGAACCCCTCTCCTTTTGGGGCGGATACGACCATCGCAACGGCGAGATCATCGACCGCCGCCATCCCCTGGCCGGCCAGATCGCGGCGGGCAAGATACTGGTGGTGCCCTTTACCCGTGGATCCTCGACCACCACCGCTGTGCTGTTGGAGGCCGTGCGCGCCGGTACCGCGCCCGCGGCTATCCTGACCACCCAAGTGGATTCGTTCTTTGCCCTGGCATCGATTGTGGCCCAGGAACTCTTCCGCAAGAAAATCCCGCTGGTCGCCCTGCCGCCGGAGGTCTGCGCGGCGATTCCACAGGGCGCTCAGGTGCAGGTGATGCTGGATGGCTCTGTGCAATGGGATGATCAGAGTTCGTCGGGTTGAAAATTTCTCCATCCTGGACTAGACTACCCCATCGGCCATCCACACAAGACAAAAGCGAGGCGAAATCAATGACACAAGTGTTAGAACGTAACAGCAGCGGTATGCCCGTGCGCGAATTGGGCAAGACAGGCTTGAAAGTCTCCATCATCGGCTTTGGCGGCGGCCACTTTGTGCGCCCCACCGTGGACGAGCAGCTTTCTGTGCGCCTGGTGCATGGAGCCATCGACGGCGGTATCACTTTTATGGACACGGCCTGGGAGTATCACAACGGGGAATCCGAGCGGCGTATGGGATTGGCCCTGCACGACCGCCGGGACAAAGTGGTGTTGATGACCAAAGTTTGCGCCCGGGACAGTGCGACCGCCACGGACCAATTGCACGAGAGTTTGCGTCGTCTGCAAACCGATGTGATCGATATCTGGCAGTTTCACGAAGTCAACTACGACAACGACCCGGAACTGATCTTCCAGCCTGGCGGGGCTATCGAAGCCGCTGTGGCCGCCCGTCAGGCGGGCAAAGTCCGCTTCATCGGTTTCACCGGCCACAAAAGTCCCCACATTCTGCAAAAGATGCTGGATATGGACTTTGCCTGGGACACCTGCCAGATGCCGGTCAACGTCCCGGATGCCCACTACCGGAGCTTCCAGAATCAAATTCTGCCCCAACTGGTGGAGCGGGGTATTGGGACGATCGGGATGAAGAGTCTGGGCGGCGCGGGCCAGATGATCACCGGGCTTGGCCTGACCGCAGACCAGTGCCGCCACTACGCCCTCTCCCAGCCCATCAGCACACTGGTCTGCGGTATTCAGTCAGTGGAGAATTTGCAGCAGGACATCGCGATTGGCCGTTCCTTTGAATCGCTGTCCGAAGCGGAACAGGCACGGCTGCGGGAGATCGTCCGTCCCCAATCCGGCGATGGCCGCCACGAGTGGTTCAAGAGTACCCAGCGCTTTGACTCTCAATACCACCGGGATCAGCACGAATTTCCCCACATGGGTTGATGCGGGCTGAAGATGGAACGCAGACGACGCGGAAAGGACGGATTGGCACGGATTCAATCCGCGTCCCTATCTATTTTACCGCTCAAAGAGGTATCACTTGTGTATATCCGCACCACCACCTACGCCTACAATCCGGCCCTGGCTGACGAGCTTCTGCAACTCAACGACGAGCAGCTGATTCCTCGGCTGCGCCAATTGCCCGGTTTCGTCAGCTACACCTACGGCCTGGACCCGGAGACCCGCCGGGGCGTCTCCATCACCCTCTGGGAGAGCCGGGAAGCCGCCGATGGCTTTCGCACGGCCCTGGGCGGAATGGTGCAGCAGTTCCAGGCGGTCGGGTTGGTCATCGATCCCTCCCAGGTCTATGCAGTCGCCCGCCAGATTGAAAGAGGAACGGGCGAATAGCGGGGAACAATTTTCTGGATGAATCACTCCCTGCCCGCGTTCATCAGTGTTTATCAGTGGCTAAATTCTTGCGATAGGAGACAGACCAATGAGCCGTATTGATCGGGTAGAAATTCACGCCTTCCGCTTTCAGGTACAAAATATGGGGTTGGGCGACCACTCGGCTGCCGGTGTAGGCAACGTCATCTACAAAAAGGGCGGCACCTTCAGCGCTGAGCGCTTCGCCGTGCGTATCCTCTGCGACGACGGCGCGGCGGGCGAGTATGTGACCCACTGGGTGGGCACGCCTTCCAGCCTGGGCCAGTGTACAATGCTGGCTCCCAATCTTCTGGGCCGGGACCCGGAGCAGCGCGCCATAATCTACGACGACCTCAAGCGAGAGGTGCGGGCCTATGACCACATGGGCCACGGCGTGCTGGATATTGCCCTCTGGGATTTGGCGGGCAAAAAGTACAATACTTCCGTCGCCAAGCTACTGGGAGCCTACCGGGAGCGGCTGCCCACCTATGCCAGCACCTATCACGGCCAGGTGGAAGCGGGCGGGTTGGACAGCCCCCAGGCCTACGCCGACTACGCGGTGGCCTGCAAGGAGGCCGGTTTTGTCGGTTTCAAAATCCACGGCTGGCACGAGGGCAACGTAGCCAAAGAGGCGGCCACCATTTTGGGCGTGCGCGCCGCGGTGGGCGATGGCATGCACATCATGGTGGACCCGGCCTGCCAACTGCGCACCTGGTTGGATGCGCTCTACGTGGGGCGGGTCTGCGACGAGGCGGGCTGTCTCTGGTACGAGGACCCCTACCGGGACAGCGGTGTGGCGGTGGAGGGCCACAAGCGTCTGCGCGAGCGCTTGCAGACGCCGATTCTGGTCAGCGAGCATGTGCGGGGCGTGGAGCAGAAGGCCAACTTCATGCTGGCGGGCGGCTGCGATATGATCCACGCGGACCCGGAATATGACCTGGGCATTACCGGCGCGCTGAAGATTGCCACCTTCTGCGAGGCGTTGGGGCTGGATGTCCAGCTACACGCTTGCGGACCAGCCCATCGGGCCGTCCTGGCTGCCCTGCGCAACTCCCATTTTTACGAGATGGCGCTGATGGGGCCGGGCATGACCAATATGGTGCCGCCGGTCTACACCAACGGCTACTCCGATCAGCCGGAGGACCTCGCGCCCGACGGCACAGTCCCCGTACCCGATGGGCCGGGGCTGGGCGTGGAATATGACTGGGATTTTATCAAGGCCAACCGCACGGCTCTACATACCTTTACACTGTAAAATTTAAGCAAAGAGCTGCCAGGTTTCAGAAAACCTGGCAGCTCTTGCCAATTCTTATCCGCGTAAAGCAGCCCTTTCCGCGTCATCCGCGTTCTATCTTTTCCTCACTTCCCGGCCTGCGCCCGCTACCTAGTCTGCGCCCGCATCCGGGCCACGGAAAAGTCCGGGGCGGCGTAGAAATCGAAGATGGCCTGCTCTTTGGCCCGCACCTCCCCGGCCAGGCGCAGCACATCGGCGGCCTGTTCCACAGGGATACGCACGCAGCCATCGCCGTCGGCCATCAGCAGATCGCCGGGGTGGATGGTCAGCTGGCCCACCCGCACCGGCCCGCCAAAACCGATGACCCGAAAGACCCCGTGGCCCGGCACTGTGCCCAAAGCCCAGACAGGCAGCCCCACCTGGCCGATCCCGGCCAAATCCCGCACAGTCCCCTCCACCAGTACCCCGGCCACACCCAGCCGCCGGTGCACCCGGGCCATCCCGTCGCCGAAGCTGGCCCCACGTCCCGGTCGCGAGTCCACATCCTGCAAAACTGCCAGCAGCGGCCCCGGCTGGCTCTCCAGATAGGCGTAGTAGTCCAACCACTCCAGACCGGAGCCGTCGGCGTCGTTGGTGGTCACCTGGGCGGTCACGGCGAAACCCACCGCACTGCCCAGCTCGGGCAGCAGACAGCGGATTGTGTGGTCCGTATACTCTTCATTGGGCAGCCCCAGCTTCAGCACCAGCGCGTTGAAGACAGTGGCCGTGTCGAAACGTTTGAGTCCTTCAATAATCTCCTGCATGGGTTTGCTCTCTTTCGTCAGTGTTCAGAATGGGGACCGCTGGAACGATATGCTTGACAAGGTGACAAGCTGACCGGGCGATTTAGCAGTGGAAAGGGCACAGTGCGCAGACAGATGTTCAAACTATCGGTGTGTAGACTTGCCCCTGGCGGATGACTGTCCGGGGCGACAGCATCCGACGCCCGCTGCGTGTCACGCCTGCCGAATCCACCAGCGCGAAACTGCCCTCCTCCACTGCCAGCACCACCGCATCCCCCCACGCGCCGACTTTCAATGTGCCGATGGCGTCGGCCATGCCCATCACCTGGGCCGGAATCGCCGTCACCCTGGACAAGGCATCATCCAGGGAGAGTCCCAGGTAGAGAAATTTGGAGATCGTCGTCACCAGGTCGTAGACCGGCCCGTTGACATTGTAGTGGTGCAGGTCGCTGGAGATGGTCTGGGGCAGAAAGCCTTGGGCCAGGGCCGCTTCTGCCACACCCCAGTTGAAGCTGCCCGCACCGTGGCCCAGGTCGAAGATGATGCCCCGCTCCACAGCATCCCAGACCGCTGGGCGGATGCGCCGGTTGTCGTCGAAGATACCGCAGGGCATGGCGTGGAAGCAGTGGGTCATGATGTCTCCCTTGCGCATCACAGCCAGAATATCGTCCACCGAATCGGTCCAGGCGTCCTGGGGGTGGACCATAATCGGCAGACCCGCGGCGTCGGCAGCCTCGCGCGCCAGGTGCAGGGGACGGATGCCCGCCGCCTCGCTGACGATACTGTGCTTTGTCAGCCGCACTTTGACGCCCAGAATCAGGTCTCGGTTGGCCTGGATGGTTTCCAGGGCGCGGGGCACGCTGGCAAAACGAATGTCGTCCAGTTCGCCCACCGCCGGGCTGAGCATGCCCTGGCTGGAGATATTGAGGGTGGCGAAGAGGCGGGTGGCGCTGGCCTCAATGACATACTTGCGAAATCCGGGGAAGGTGTCCGCTCCCGCCGAACCTGCATCCACTGCGGTGGTCACCCCACGGGCGATGCAGTGGGGGTCCGGTTCGATGCCCAGGTGGCTGACGCCGGGGAAGACATGCACATGCAGGTCGATAAGACCGGGGACCACCAGACGGCCTGTGCAGTCCACCACCGCCCGCGCCTCTGCCGGGTCAATGCGCTCTGCCACCGCCGCCACCCGTCCGTTGGCAAAGGCCACATCCCGTGGCGCATGGATGGTCTGGGCAGGGTCTATCAGGATACCACCGCGCAAGAGCAGGTCGTAGATTGCCATTCGCATGTCCCCCTTTTTCTATTCGTTTGACAAAGGATGTGGATGCCGGTGTCATAGGGAAACTCCGCCATCGACAGTCGTTTTCTGCTGCTTGCCTGGACACATTTCAGTATCCCCGGTTGCAGTCACCAGTTTCATCATCTACAGGCTACCAACTGTTCAGTTTGGCGCGCAATTCCGCCGACAATCCTGCCTCGCTGGCCTCGAATGCCTGATCGATGTGGGCTGTGGTGCGGCCCCCGATCAGTGTGGCGGTGATGCCCGGCTGACCCAGCACCCAGGCCAGGGCAAGCTGCACCATCGATCGACCGCTTTCGGCGGCTTCGCTGCGCAACTTTTCCATGCGCTGCATGGAAAGGGCGTTCTCGTAGACTGCCCAGTGGTTGGGGCTGATGTCAAAGCGGGTGCCTTGGGGCGCTGTCCAGCTTTGGCTATACTTGCCCGTCAAGAAGCCTGCCCCCAGCGGGCTATAGGAGATGACGCCGATCTGCTGGTCGGCGCAGAGGGGCAACATCTCTTTCTCGATCTCCCGGATAGCGAGATTGTAATTGGGCTGGACAGATTCCAGCCGGGGCCATCCATTTACATCCGCCCGCCAGAGGGCTTTGCAGAGTTGCCAGGCGGCAAAATTGCTGCAACCCAAATAGCGCACTTTGCCCTCGTCAACCAATTTGCTCAAGGCGGCCAAGGATTCATCCATCGGCGTGTTTTTGTCAAAGGCGTGGACCTGGTAGAGATCGATCACATCTGTCTGCAAACGGCGCAGGCTCTCCTCGACCGCCTGGGGGATTCGCTCTGCGGTCAGGGGCGGGATCAGCTTGGTCGCCAACACCACCCGGTCCCGCTTGCCGCTCTCTTTGAACCAGCGGCCAACCACTGTTTCCGAGCCGCCTTTGTTATAGGCTTCGGCGGTGTCGATCAGGTTGATCCCCCGATCCAATGCGTGATCCATGATGGAAAAAGCCGCGGTGTCGTCGATTTCACGGCTAAAAGTCACCGCGCCAAGTCCAATCGCGCTGACTTTGAGATCGCTCCTGCCAAGCTGTCGGTATTCCATAGGTTCGGCTCCTGACTTGAAAATAGGACACGGATGACACGGAAAGGACGGATTTACACGGATTCAATCTGCGAAATCTGCGTCCTCTGCGCCGCTTGCGACCTCTGCGTCCCTATTTTCATTGCTGATTGTGCCCCCTAGGGCATGAACACTGCCTTGAAAATCGCCACGGATGAACACGGATAAGAATCTGCGCAATCTGTTGTTTCCGCGCAAATCTGCGTCCGCTTTTCATCCTTTTTGTGTCACGGGTCGTGTGGCCCCATACGGTTGGTTGTCTATGACTGTAGGGGCAGGTTGACCCGCACGTTGCCCAGTTCATGCGATTTGAGCATCGCCAACATGATTTCCAGCGTTTTGCGCGCCTCACGGGCCGGCGAAATCAGCGATCCGCCCTGCTCCATCACATGAATCAGCTCGGCCAGCGCAGCCAGTTGATAGGTATACATATAATCATCCACCGGCAAATCGGCTTTGGCCCACTCGGCATGGCTATCGCCCTGGATGACCGTGACGCCCCGATCAGAAACTTCGATGCGCGCCTTGTCGCAAACCAGTTCAAATTGCGAACCGGGCATAGAAATCTTGAGGCTGTTGTAATAGGCGCGCACCCCGTTGGCAAAGTGGATGTAGGCCGAGGCTGCGGGATCGGTCTTGGGGTCATGGCCGCCGTCGCTTTTGTATTCGGTGAAATGGCCGAAACCCTCTTCCAACTCCGCAAAGACCCAGGCCGGGTCGGCGTCGGCAAAGAAGCAGATCATATCCATTAAATGGGTGCCGTTGCGGAAGAGCATGGAGCGCAGGCTGTACAGATTGGCCGTAATGCCGCGCAGGGGGCCGTAGCTGCCGCTGCGGATCAGATCGCGCGCTTTGAGGAAGATGGGTGACCAGCGCCGGGTATGCTCAATCGAGAGCAGCACCCCGTTCCTCTCCGCCGCGGCAATCATGCGGTCAGCATCGGCCAGCGTCGTGGCAATCGGCTTTTCGCATAGTATTGCTTTGGCCCCTCCATCGGCAGTGTCCACCGTAATGTCGGCATGGAGATGATCCGGTGTGCAGACGCTGACCAGATCGGGCTTTTCCTGCGCCAGCATGGCCTGATAGTCTGTGTAGCAACGCACATTGGGCCAGATGTCGGCCCACTCACGCTGGAAGCTGTCCAGCGCCTCTTGGCGAATGTCGCAAACAGCCACTACTTCGGTCTGTGGGTGGCGATGATAGGCCGCGGCGTGCGAGCGGGGCATGACGCCATAGATGGGCCACTTCCCGGTTTCGCTGGGACGCCGCGCGCCGATACCGGTGAGTCCGATGATCACTGCTTTGTAGGTTGCCATGGTTATCCTATATTCTCCGCGCGTAGCACTACATTGGTCGCCGGCAATTCCCAGACTTCGTTGTAGACGGTGGGTTTGGGGCGTGGGGGAGGGTAGTTGGGCGGGCGTTTGTTGGGGTCGAGCAATTCATAGCGGTCGCGACCGCGCGGTTGATCGAGCCAGGCGCGTTCTTCCGGCGCAGCTGCGACTTCACGTTGTAGGATGAACTCCACATGGTCAAAGGCGGTGATGGCGACGTGGGCCAGAAAGACCCGTCTGACTTCACTGCCATCCCAGGTAGCCAGATCGGGCAGGATCACGGGGCCTGTGCAAATCTGAAACTCGCCATCTGGTACATTGAGGTTGATCAGATTGACCGGGTACTCGACGGAAACTGTCAGCCCGCGGTCCGCATCCCGGTAGGTGGAGATAGCGTTGAGCAGGTCGTTATTCAACGCGGCTGTGGCGATCTGGCGCGCGTCCGTCAGTTCACTGACATTGGCAAAACTGCGCAGATCAATCCGATGCTCGGCCAGGGATTCGCTGAGCAGAGCAACCGAGACCTCTTCCTGTTCCATACTCGGCCTTTTCGCCAGCCCCAGCCGGTAACGACGGCTGAAGGGGAAGCGGAACTCGGCGCTCGGCACCTGAAAGAGGTTGCGTGTGGCAATCGTATATTCCGTGCGACAGGGCGCGCCGATAAAGAGTTCGCTGCGTTGGCCCGTGGCTTCATCCTGGATGGTACAACTGGCCTCGATGTTGAAACGCACATGGTAGACTTGCCCCGGCTGCCCAACAAAGCCACCCGTATAGCGGTAGTAGGGATCGGGATACCAGGGATGGGATTTCCAGGTGAAGGTCGAACGCGGGAAGTTGATCATTGGTTTGGTCTCCAAGAGGAAAGGATGACGGGTTAAGAGTTAGGAGTTACGAGTTAGGTGTCAGGTACGTACTGCCATAACTCCTAACTCATAACTCCTAACTTTTTGGTGCGGCAATCGCAACCCGCCGACCACTGCGGCTCGATTCGTAGGCCGCGTCGACGATGCGCGCCACCTGCAAGGCATCGCTGCCGGAGCTCCAAGCCGTGCCCTGGCCCTGGGCTGCGCGGATAAAGTCACGCAGGAACTGTTCGCCAGAAACGCCCCCATAGGCCGGCGATTCGGCCAGGGGCAGATCAAAGCTCCGTTGGGGGGCGCTGGCCCAGGCAGGATGGAGGCTCTCGGCGCTAATTTTAGTGGGCGAAGCCGGCGAACTCCAGGTGATGCGGCCAAGCTGACCGTTGAAACCGCCGTAGGTGTCATAGCCCGCTTTGTTGTGATAGCCACCACCGCTCAGCGCCATCATATAGCCGGCATGGAGCGACCCGATCGCGCCGGAACGGAAGCGCAGGGCGAGTGTCGCCACATCCTCCACATCAATCGCCTCGCCGCTGCGGGTGGCGACCTCCGCGCTTACCGCGACAATTTCATCGCCGGTCACATAGCGGATCATATCAATATAATGGCAACCCAGCCAGGAGAGGATGCCGCCGCCCGCGTACGCGTGGTTGAAAAGCCAGTTGGCTGGATTGCGCGCGGCCACCCGTGTGGTGATCATGCGCATCTCCACGGAGATCAGCGGCCCGATTAGCCCGTCGCCGACCAACTGGCGCATCAGTTGCACCGCAGGGAGGGTGCGATTCTGATAGCAGACCCCCAGGTGGGTGCCCGTGCGTTGCGCCACGGCGATCACCCGTTCGGTGTCGGCGGCAGTGCGACCAATCGGCTTTTCCGCCATCAGATGTTTGCCCGCTTCCAGAACACGGACAAAGATCTCCGGCCCCCGATCATTGCGCAGAGCAGCAATCACAAAAAAGAGGTCGGGTCGGGCCAGCAGTTGGTCCAGATCGGTGAAGGTTGCGCTGACTTTGGCGCCTTGCTTGTCCACAGCCGCGGCCAGGGCCTGCTCGTTTTCATCCCAGAGCAGAATCTCGCCTACTTCGGGCAGGGCTTGCAGGGTGCGCAGGTGGGCTAAGGAATGGGGGTGTTCGATGCCCAACAGGGCGGCTGTGGTGGGTTGCATAGGGGTTTCCTGAGAATTTTGTCTGAAAATAGGGTGTAAGGGGAGACACCCAAAAGTAGCAGGTACGTGTGATGGCGAAGTTTAATTCGTTGTCGCTACATCCTGCTCATTGCGGGAAATGCGCATTTCGTTCAGCACCCGCTGGATATTGCCGTAATGACGCACAATAGCCACCCGGGCTGCTTCATTGTCCCGTGCCGCCAGTGACTCCACAATGTCTGCATGCCATTGGTAGACTTGCATGCGATCGGGATTCAATGGAATCTGTGTCCGTTGGCGCGCCTGGGAGAAGACCATCCAGAAAGCATCGACAATTTTGCCCACGCTGCGGTTCTTACCATTGGCCCAGAGGGTGCGGTGGAATAGCCGATCTTCCTCGGCATAATCCTTGCCCTGTTCCAAGAGGATTCGCATCCGCGCCAGAACAGACCTGAACTGTTCTAACTGTTCATCCGTGACCGCCGCGACCGCCTGATCGATCATGCTGTGCTCAATGTGAAAGCGCACTTCCAGAATGTCGGCCAGGTCTGTCAGATCAAACATCATGCCGTAGGCCAAATTTTCCAGCAATGGGTCGAAGGAAAAGTGGCTCTTTCGGAATTCAGGGGGTTGACATAGAATAGGGTCTTTCATCAAGCACTCAGAAAGGGCCAATCGCATGTCAGCCGAGCTGAGAATCCCATTGGATATAAGGAACGTTGATGTTTTGTCGATCGAAATCACGGATGATGGTCGT
>CAMDQF010000013.1 GCA_945905745.1 Litorilinea aerophila | reverse complement strand
GATCAGAACAATCTGGACGACCGCATCCTGGGACTCTACCGGCTGGTGGGCATCAGCAACCGCCAGGAGATTGTCGTCGATCCCGGCGACAACCGCCCCCTGGCCTATCTCAACGAATTCAACAACGGCGTGCAGATCGTCCGCATCTGCAATAGCTGTCAGGACGTCTCTCTGGACTTCAAACGGGGCAAGTACGAGAACTTTGTGGACGAGGACGCCGACCCCAAAGCCCCGCCAGAGAGCAAAATTGACATCCAATACAATCCAGCGGAGGAAGAGCAAGCGGGCGACCCGGCGGGCGCGGATGGCGGGAACAACTCCAACAAAGACGCCGAGAAGGTGCGCGAACTCTACGCCGAGCGGGAGACGCTGATGATTCTGCTGGCGGGTTCGGTCTATTCCCTCACCCAATCCATTGCGGGATTGCAGCCCCAGAGTGTTTATATGATTGAGCAGGGCAGCGGTGCCTGTCTCTGGCGCGATGATTTTGTGCGCCACGAGTTGCAAGTCTGTTCCGCTTTCACGCCGGGCGTGAGTGATCACGACTTCGAGATTTTCCTGCCTGCCCATTTCGTGCGCCGCGGCCAGGGGGTCTTGGACGATTTTGTCGCTAACCCGCCCACGGCTGACTATGCGCGGCTGATGAAAAGTCTGGACGATTTTTCGCTCTTTGTCATGCCGTCGGAGCCGTTCAACTCTGGCGTGCTGCTCAGTTCGCCGCCTATGAACAAAGAGGGCGACACCGCCGGCGATCTGGGGCTGGGCCGCCAATCCCTGCTCCTGCTCTGGCTGCTGACCACCGGCGATTACATCCGCTTTAACGGCGAAGGCACGCCCCTGGCCGGTCGCCTGCCCGTCTCCACCTACGGTCTCGGCCCCAGCCTGGACCGCATCGTGGAATGTCTGGCCCTCAATCGGATCATTTATCAGGAAGAGGTGAACGGTGCCCAGGAGTGGGTGTGCAACAACCCGGCTCGCCCGATGTTTGCCGGTGAGCCGTCGGGCATCCCCCGGGTGGAGGGCTACGAATGGGCGCGGCTGCAAGAGTACAACGTCTACAAAATGAGCGCTCTGCTGCGGGTCAAGAGCGGCTGCGATTTCACCAGCCAGAATGCGCAGACTCTACTTCAGTTTGAGGAGCGGGACAGCGAGGCCATCCTGGCCCCCAACGACCCGGACCGCTTCTTTGAGGACAACGAAGCCTTTCGCGACGACTGCAAATCCCAGTTGAAGACGATTGCTAAATCCGCCATCCGCACAGTCTTCGCCCGGATGGTGGGTGATGCGAATACCAACGCAATGCTATTGCACGGCGTCTACCGTTACCATCCCGACGGCACACCGCTTCTGGACCCGGAAACCAACGAGCATCTGCTCCTGCCTTTGACGCGCAGCAATGTGCAAAAGGGCGAGTTCTGTCTGACCGAACTCCAATCGCCGGAGGATACGACCACCCGCGTCAACCCGGACGCCGCGCCCGCTGTGCCGACCAACTCCTTTGGCTATTACCCGAAACGCTGCGAGGGTTTTGAAGAGTACATCGCGTCAATGGCGATTGAGAGCGTGCGCCGGGGTTACAACGTTTTCACACCGGCGGACCTGCCCCTGCTCTGGAGTTTCTGGTGTGTCAAAGTCTGGAAGGGCTGCCAGGTGGGCGGCGTCTCCATCAATTACATCCAGAGCGACGCGGCCGCCAACACTTTTATCCGCGCCGCCCTGGACTTCATCGAACGCACCCAGACCGCCACCCTGGCCATCTATACGGCTCGCAGCGCGGCGGACACAGTGACGCTGGGCCAGATTGTCGCGGAGCAGGGACTACAGGACTACCCCTTCATCCGCGAGATTTGTAACCTCTGCCAGGAGATGGGCATCGCTCTGACCCTGGACGCCACCCGGGGCGATCTGCGCAACTGCGTATTGAAGCAGGCCGACATCAAAGTCAACGGCAAAGATGTGGAACACGGCTTGGAATTCTTTGGGGATTCCTACGTGCTGGGGCCAAACTCCGGGCTGATCGGCAAGGCCAAGAAGTATTTGGGCGTCAAGAACAGCGTCTTTTGGGTGTTACAAACCCGGCTCAACAACGAAAGCCCCAACGATCTTTACGACGTGCCGTTGGCTCTCTACGAAGGCCCCGGCCAGGAGATCGGCGCATACACCGATGCGCTGGTCTACCACGAAATTCCTTTCCTGCCTGCGGGTGGACGCAGTGTCATCAACCAGAAGAAAGTTTCCAAAAATCCTGTGGTCAGCCCGCCCCTGACCCCTGCCTGCGCCTCCATTTCGTCCGGTGAACTGCCGGACTACGAAGGCCAAGTGAAGGCGTGGACCCAATCCACCATCTTCCCCCTGCTTTTCGCCATCCCCAAAGCCCGCGAGGAGATCGGCGTGGGTACGGACAAATTCCACGCGGTCGCCTTTGTGGCCGACCCGGATCACGAGTTTGTGGAGGCCGATCGGGAGAACAACCAGAGCGGCTTCTACTATTACGTCCTGGACAAAACCCAGACCAACCCGCCTGTGCCCGCTGTCACAACCCGCCCGGCCTTTGTCCTTAGCAGCTTTGCCTCCGACGCCATCTGCCTGGACGCGCCCGCCCTGGACTTTGACCTGACCCTGCGGCAGAAGGGCAGCGCCGAGGCCGGGGTCAAAATTCTGGAAGTGGTGGTGGACACCGAAGTGGAGTTGGTGCTGACCGTGCGCAACAACGGGGAGACTCCCCTGAAGAATGTGCGTGTCTTCTCGGATCGGGAGCGGCGCATCGAGAAGGCACTGCTGCAACCAGGCGAAGTCTTCGATACAGTCATTGCTTTTGGCGCAAACAGTCTGGGGCGCTACGCCGAGTACGCATACGCCACAGCCCGGGATGCGGACAACAATTCTGTCGGCCCCGTCCACGACCGCGCCGATCTCCTCGTCTCGCCCAAACTGAAAGCCTTCCAGATACGGCTGATCGACGCTTCGCCGCTCAACGACAAAACCCATCCCATCTCCCGCTACGAAGTCCTGCATATGCGGGACAACGGCGAGGATATCCCCGTAGCTGGGGCCACCACTGACCCCGAATCCCGGCTGCGCATCGAGATTGCTGTGGGTCTGGCCACGACCTTTGGCCCCAACCAGACGACACTGCCCGCCGAGCCGATCTCCCTGACTCTCAAAGACGCCACCGTCTTTGAAGCCACCGAAGGTTTCGGCTATCTGTTGCACGCGGACAGCGCGGGCCAGGTGATTGTGACCGGCACGCAGATTACCGTCAACGACCCGACGACGCTGGGCCAGACAACAAACGTCTATTACATCCCGCCGCCGGTCTTTGTGCGCAAGGAGTTCTGGCAACAGGACTCGTTTGAAGCCCCCAACAAGCCGCGCAAAGAGCGCAAAGTGCGTCTGGAAGTCCTCCAGTCGGATGTCGGCTCCGGCGTCAAAACCATCACTCTCATCCGCCCGCCTGCCTTTGTCTTTCACGGGCTGGGTGGCTTCCCCACCACTTGGAACGAATTCCGTCCGATTGTGCCGGACAGCGGCGTCAGTCTGGACAGGGCCTGGCCGGTGGCGGGCTACGACGGGCGCTTTATGCTCTACGCGGCGGGTAGCAACGGCTCTGTGGAGCCAATCGCCATCGAGGCCCAGAAGAATTACGAAATTTTCAAGCAGGCGCTGACAGGCCCTCCCTTGAAGAACTATGCGGTGGCCCGGGTGGATGTGGTTGGCAACAGTATGGGCGGCCTGCTCACCCGGGAGATATCGCGGCAGCTTGTCGAGTGGCACAGTGTGAAGCCAATCTTCCGCAAACTGATTACGATAGGCACACCCCATTTGGGTTCTCCGGTCGCCAGCAAAATCGTCGAAATCAGGAACTCTACCCGGCTGGATGCCAACTCCACCTGGGTAGATGTGCTTGTGCCACAGGTCGCGCCGGGGATATTCGATGATATGGCGGAGGAACTCATCTGCGCAATGGTTCTGCAGAATCTGACCGCTGTCGGTTCCCAGGGGTTTACCATTTTGGGTATTCCCGTCAGCTTCCCCGAACTCAATATCTATAGCGGCGCGGTGGACGATCTGGCCGAGGGCAGCGTGCGGGTGATTGCCCTGCAGAATGCGGGCGTTCTGATAAGCAGCCATTACATTGTGGGCGAAAACACCACATCCAACCTGGGCGGCGGTGAAGGGTTGACGGACTTCACCCAAATCGGCGCGCTCTGGGCTGGGCTGGCTATCGCCTGTAACTTCACACCCGACACCACCACTATTGACCGCACCAACCAGATTCGTTCCTCGCCGGGCGTTGTCTGGAATCTGGCAAAGCTGATTGCCACCGGCAACCCGAAAGCGCTCTACCACACCTATCGGGCCCTTCTCGGCCTCTATGCCAACCTGCCGGAGCCGATTCTGCCTGTGGGCAACGACCGCATCGTTCCCGCTGCCAGCCAGCGGGATGGACTGGCAATCAATCACAACGCCATTACACTGGTGGCAGGCCCACTTGACCATCTGGACATTAAGTCCTATCCGCCCGGCACCCGGGATGCGATTCTCGCCCGCTGTCAGCTCTATCTGTAGCAGGTCTGGCAGAATTTGAACGGCAATGTGCGCCACGGCTTTACGGACCGCACGGACACCGCCTGCCAGGTAGCCGCGTTGCTGGAAGCTGACCCCAGCGCCGGCTTTTTCCTTCAACCCCAGACCCCGACCAGCCGCGCCGCTGTCCGCGAAGGGGAAGCGCCCGCGCCCGTCTACGTGAAACCGTCCCCCGCCACCGCGCGCAACGGCGCACGCGTGGCTCCGACAACGACGGAACTGGTCACAATCGCGCCGGTCTCCAACGCAATCGTCTCTCCCGGCCAAGGGATCGAAGCGCAGATCGTCGCGCCGGTGGGTGTAGCCCTGACCGATCTCTTTGCGGGGACGTTGCGCGGTTCTGACAGCGCGCTGGCCTTCTCCCCGGCTGCGGCGCTGACCGTCACTATTCTCGTAACGGTTCCCACCGACGCCGTCGGCCCAGAGCGGTTGATGCTGACAGGGCTTGGGACAGACGGCCAGCCCTACGTTGCCAGCGTCGATCTGCTCGTCAATCCCGGCGCGCTGGAATCTCTTACAATTGACGCCCCCTCCCTGCTCCTGCGCCCCGGCCAGGTGGATCAAGTCTTCGTCACCGGGCGCTTTGCCGACGGCATCGAGCGCGACCTGACGACGGCGACGCGAGGCACGAGCTATCAAAGCACAAAACCCGATGTG
This sequence comes from Litorilinea aerophila, assembly GCA_945905745.1. Taxonomy (GTDB): domain Bacteria; phylum Chloroflexota; class Anaerolineae; order Caldilineales; family Caldilineaceae; genus JACQGT01. The sequence goes on along the minus strand of CAMDQF010000013.1, from coordinate 35,276 downwards.
CTGGCTGTGGATGATTCTGGGCGCATCCAGGCGCGCAGCGATGGCCGGGCCACTCTGCGCGTGACGAATGTCCATCCCGTGACCGGTGCGCGCTATGTGGAAACCCAGGAGATTGTCGTCCAACTGGATTCCGAAGATCCGAACGGTATTCCTGTGGCCGATGCGGGTTTGTCCCAGATTGTGCCCACCGAGACAGTGACCCATCTCTCGGCTGCGGCCAGCAGCGATCCGGACGACGACCCGCTCACCTACCGCTGGCAGCAGACCGGCGGACGCATCGTCTATCTGATTGATGCCAACACCGCTGCTCCCTACTTCGTCTCGCCCCTCGTGGCCGAGCCGGACATTCTCACCTTCGAGTTGGTGGTTCGGGACGACAAAGGCGCAGAGACGCTGCCTGTGGAAGTGAAAGTGACGGTGAACCCGTAATGCGTAAACAAAGGCTCGCCCAATTCCTTCTCGCCCTTCTCCTCCTCGCCGCGACTGTCACGCCCGCCCTGGCGCAAGTAGCGTCGCCCCCTGCGCCTCTGACGCAAGAGACGATTTACGTGCTGGGCGCGCAGTTGTTGCCCGATCCCATCCACCAGACTGTGCCCAAACACACGGCCACCGGCATTCGGATGAACGTCGTCGCTTCGGACCCGTCGGTGGGCGGGCTGCCCAGCCTGCCGGATGACGCGGTGGTGCGCGCCTCTATGCGCGGGCCTGCCTTCCAGACCGCCATCGAACTGACCGGCTTGCCCGGTCAACTGCTGATGATCCCGCCCATCCCGCTCAAAGGGCTGTACGTCGTCGAGAATATCCGCGTGGAGAGCGGCGGCGCGACGATTTTGCAGGGCGAACCGGGCAGTGTCAGCATCGAAGTCATCGACAAAGTGATTGTTTCGCAGGTGACGACCCGTGCCCTCAGTGCAGACGAAATCGAAGAAAAGGGCATCTTCTTCGACGAGGAGAACTACAAAGCCGTTGATTTCACCGTCGCCATCGGCGTGGAGGGCAAGAAAGTCCCCATCACCTTTCCGGTGCTGCTGCCCAGACAGGCGGACCTGCCGCCGCGCCAGATCACTTTCAAACCTGGCATCGGTGGCTTGCCGCAGCAAAAACTGGAGACTGTTGTCTTCCAATCGCCCGCATTGGAGTACACCAGCCTGGGCATCTCCGGCTTTCAGATGGATTGCGCCAGCGAGTGCGACCCCGAAACGCGTAAACTGGTGGCGAAGGTGCCCGGTGTCATCCTTTTCCCTGGCCGCATCGCCTATCTCAACCAGTATTTCAGCGCGCTGCTGCTCGTTTCCAATATCGCGCCCGGCACATCGAATCTGGTGGTGCGCGACATTCAGGGCGAGATTCTCCTGCCCGGCGGCAAAGATGGCGTCGTCGGCTCACAGGACGATCCCCTGCGTATGGCCCGCCTGGGCAACCCGCCCGCCTTCCAGCCCAAAATCTTGTCTGTCGTCCAGCCGGGCCCGGACGGCGAGCTGGGCACAGCCGACGACATCCCCTTCCTGGCCCCCGGCAACGACGGCAACGCAGAATTTCTGGTGGAAGGGTTGCGTGAAGGCATCCACACCGTCGAGATTGAGATCAGTGGCCAGTTGTACGGCCTGCCCACCGGCCCCGTCGCCATCGTAGGCAAGGCTGTCGGTACGCTGGAAGTGCGCGATCCCCAGTTCACCCTCACCTTCAACCACCCGCTGACGATCAACCAGGGCGAAGACTACGATTTCCACGTCACTGTGACGAACATCTCGGATGTGCCCGCCAACTTCGCCACCCTCTCCCTGCTGCCGCGCAGCCTGACCGGTGCGCAACTGCTCTCCGACGAAAGGGTGCAGATCGATACGATTCTCCCCGGCGACTCGGCCACAGCCACCTTCCGTCTGCGCGCGCTGCTGACCGGCTCTGTCGTCGCCAGCAGCCTAGCTTCGGAAAATACGCCGGGCAAATTCGAGTTCCGTATGGACGTGGGCGAGTTGGGCATCCCCCTTTCCCCGAATGTGCTGCAAATGCCTGGCGAGGTCAACTTCGTGCCGGCGGGCATCCGTGCCGAGGCTATCAGCCTGCTCAGTCAGGCTTTCGCCCTGGCCACTTCGCCGATTGTCCCCATCGGCCTGCTGCCTGTGAAGCAGGCGATGATCTACGAACGGGCCTTTGATCTGGCCGCGGTGGGCCAGCGCATCAGCCTCTTCGAGCCGGAACTCTCGGCTGCCTGGGATTTGGCCCTGGATTTTTCCAGCAACAATCTTTCGCGCTTGACGCCTGCGAGTGGCGTCAGCGCCGACGATTTCGCCGCCTTTGACCAACTGATGCGCAAGTCCCGCCGGGGCGAGGCGTTGGCGCGGGAGTTCGCCGCGGTCTTTGGGCAGGCAGTGGCGGGCAGCAGCGTGCTGAATTTTCAAGAGCGTATGGCGGCGGCCACTGTCTCTCGCCCGCCCCATTTTTCGGTGATTGTGGGGCAGGACGCGGGCGGCGGGCCGGTCGTCCTGCAGGTAACAGACCCGGCAGGCAAGCAGATGGGCATTGCCAGCGCCAGCGCGCCCATCCAGCGTTCCATCCCCTACGGCCAGTTCTTTGATTTGGGCGGTGAAGTGGGCAATTATAGCCACTTCGCACTCATCGCCGCGCCCCAGCCGGGCCGCCACACAGTAGACCTGACTGGCGTGGCCGATGGCAGCTTTGATTTGGGCGTGTTGATGCCCATCACCGGCAGCCAGCGGCTGGTCACTTTTGCGGATGTCGCCATCCAGAACGGCGGGCGCGCCCAATTGTCCGCGCCCGTCTACGATACGGGGCGCAACCGCTCCTCCCACGAAATTGTGCTGAATGTGGACGCCAACGGCGACGGCTTCTTCGAGGGGCAGATTGCGCCCAGCAGCGACGCGCTCCTGCCCGAAAGCGGCCCGGATGTGATCAGTGCCGTGCAAGTCGCGAATCGGGATGGCTTTGGCCGCTTGCTCGCTGTCCTTTTCGACGAGGAGATCAGCGCCGCTGCCTCCCAGCAGGGCAAGACGCCGGAAGAGATCGTCAATTTCGGCGTGGACGAGAATCAGGTGCTGGGGACTGTCCTTCAGCCCAGCAATCGGGTGGCCTTCATCCGTCTGCGCGACGGCATCGGCCCCTTCATTCCCCGCACGTTGACCGTTGCCAATATCGATGACCGCCACGCCAACCCGATGACGCCCGTCACCGTCACCCTGCCCATCACCATCACCGTCACCGGTATGGGCGGTGTGGTGGACGGGCAGGTTGTCCAGGCCGACGGGGAAGCCGTGCCCAATGCACCCATCCAACTGGTCCAGAAAATATTGGCCGGCGACAAAATCCAATGGGTGATAATTACGTCAAAATCCGCCGATGCCGAAGGCTATTTTCATTTCGACTACGTGGCAAGCTACCCGACGATCTTCAAATCCAGCGATCCGGAGAGCAGCGCGCGGGCCGAACTTTCAACCCAAATTCGCTACAACGGCCAGCGCCTGGACCTGAAGCTCATTTTTCAGGGCAAGGGAACCGTTGCCGGCCACGTCTTCGCCGCCGACGGGGTGACGCCCCTGCCCGGCGCGGATGTGGGCCTCACCAGTCTGTCCAGCGGCGTGGCCCAGATCACCACCAGCGACGCCAGCGGCGGCTTTGTCTTTGGCAGTGTGCCCGTGGGCAACGCCAATCTGGAAGCCATCCACCTGCCCACCCGCTCCCAGGCCCAGGCCGTGGCCAATGTGGCCGCGGACGGCGGGACGACGCTGATCGATCTGATCCTCATCAATAGGGATCGGGTGCAGCGCGAGATGGGCAGCGTCAGCGGGCGGGTCTACCGCGCTGACGGCGTGACCCCCGCTGAGGGCGTAGCTGTCTATGCCAACAAAGGCGGCTACACCCTCACCGACAGCAGCGGTTACTACCAGCTCACCGCTCTGCCCCCCGGCCCAGTGGAGGTCAATTCCTTCGATCAGAGCCAATTCGAGACGGCCGTCGTGGCCACGACGATTTTGGCAGGGCAAGACGTGACCGCCAATCTCATTCTCTTCGGCGGCACGGGCACGATTGAGGGGCAGGTGTTGGACGGCGCAGGCCAGTCGGTGGAAGGGGCGACGATTGCCGGCGGTCTGCAATTGACGAACAGTGACGCCGATGGCCGCTTTGTCATTTCCGATATGCCTTTGGGCCAGCGGCGCATCCAGGCGTTTGTGAGCGAAGGCGAACTGCTCGTTCAGACACTCGTCAATCTGGTACGGGCGGGTGAGACAGTCTTTGTCACCCTGCGTCTGCCCGCGGTCGGGCGCATCGCCGGCCGCGTCACCCAAGCCGACGGCGTGACGCCGGTGCCCAATCTGGAGATCATCGCCGTCGGCCCGAAGCTGCTGGGCAGCCGCACCGACGCCAACGGTCGCTACCTGATCCCCTATGCGGTGGAGGGGGAGTATCTGCTCAGCGCCTTCAAGCCCGATTTCAAAGATGGCAACGCCCGCTCCGTGCGCGTCTCGGCCCACAACCAGACGGTCAACGGCGACATTCGCTGGCAGGGCGTGGGCAGCCTGCGTGTGACAATTTTGGACGACGACGGCATCACCCCGCTGGCCGCGCAAGTGGGTCTGAGCGAATTGGTCGTACTCAAAAACAAGATTCTAGACGACGGCAACCCCCAGTGCTACCAGGACGTGAAGATCGGTGATTATGTGGTCCACTTCACTCCCTGCAAGACGATTGGCGTCGGCTTTATGACCAAACAGCTCAGCCGCATTGTGGACAACGACCCCGCCAGCGGCTCTTATCTCTTCGAGAATATCTTTGTGGGGCCGGTGGCGGTGGAAGCGGCCAACGCCTTCAACGGCCACGTGGCTGGCAGCACCGAAGTTCGTCTGGGCGACACCACATACATTACCCTCTCCCTCAAGGCCACTAGCTCGCTCAGTGGCAGCGTCTATCTGCCCGATGGGGTGACGCCCGTGGGCGAGGGTGTCGTCGTGCGTTTCAATTCCGGCACAATGCACGATGTGGCCGTGACGACCGATGCCAACGGTGTTTATGCCGTCACCCTCATCAGCGCAGGCAATTTTAATGTCACCGCCCTGGATGCGAGCGGGCTGACCGGGCGCAGCGATGGTGGCGTCAAAGCGGGCAGCCACGCGGTGGTGGACATTCGACTGCTGGGCACGGGCAGTGTGGCTGTCAGAGTTGTGGGCACGACAGGCGCGGCTATCGCCAATGCGCCGTTGCTTCTGCGCGAGGGCAACTTTACAAAAGAGAGCCGCACGGGCCAGACCGACGCTCTCGGCAATTTCACTTTCCCGGTGGTGCGGGAAGGCGGTTTTAGCGTCCACGCCACCAACCCGGCCAACGGCGGTAAAGGCTTCCGCGGCGGCACGCTCCCCGCGCCGGGCGAAACAGTCACAGTCACGATTACCGTGCCTGACGAATTCGGCACAGTCCAGGGGCGCTTCCTGCGCGCCGACGGCACGACCCCCATCGCCGACGCCCAGATTCATCTGACCAGCAGTTTTGACGGGCGGGATGTCTACGGCGCGACGGACGCCAGCGGTGTCTACAGCTTTACCGGTGTGCCCAAAGCTGGCTTTACGCTGGACGCCTTCGACTTTATCAGCGGGCGCGAGGGATACGCCAGCGGCGCGATTACTGTCAATGGGCAGACCGTCACCGTTGACATCCGCGAGCGACCGCAGGGCGAAGTGCGCGGCTACGTCGTCGAGAGTCTGACCGGGGCGGCGATGGCGGGAGCGACTGTGCGTCTGCATTCCAACGACAGTGACGATCTCTACACATCCAGCGGTCTGGACGGCAGCTTTGCCTTCCCCGGCGTCAATGCCGGCAATTTCAACCTCTCCGCCTCGCACAGGCCCACCGGCTGGAGCGGCAGCGTCAACGGTACTCTTGCCAGCGAAGGACAGATCGTCACCAAAACTGTGACGCTGGCCGTGCCTGAGCGAGGGACAGTCGAGGGTTTTGTGACACTGGCCGACGGCAGCCTCTCCACCAGCGCACAGGTGGAGGTACACTACGCCCGCACCACCCGCTCCACGACAGTGGACGCCAGCGGTTTCTATCAGGTGCAGAATGTGCCTCTGGGCGGCTTCGCTGTGACCGCCCTGGCCCAGGTGGGCGGCGACGCCGGGCGCAGCACGGGCACGGTCACCTTCCACACGGAAGTCGTGACTGTGCCCGTGCAGATGTTGGGTACGGGGAGCGTGACCGGTCTCGTCTTGGACGGCGGCGGCAACCCCGTCAGCTCCGCACAGGTGAAGCTACAGCGCAAGAGCAATCTGCCCGTAGGCTACAACGACGAAATTCTGGCTGCGCCCAATGGCACATTCCGGTTTGACAATCTACTCATCGGCGATTTTAGCGTCAGCGCGCGCAACCAGACCAGCGGGCTGGGCGGTTCGGCTTATGGAAGTCTGCTTGCCGCTGGAAGTACGTCACAAGTAACTATCACGCTGCAAGCCGCCGGTTCGATCAAGGGTCGCGTTCTGCGCGAGGATGGCACGACCCCTGCGCCGGACGTGACGATTACACTGAGCAAAGGCAGCGTCAAACGTTACGGCGTCAGCGACAGCGACGGTCTGTTCAGCTTCGCCGATCTGCCGCTGGGCATATACGCGATTGGCGTGGAAGACCCGCTGGGCAGCGGCACAGCCAGCGGCAGCGCAACCGTCGCCAGCCAGGGTCAAATTGTGGATGTGGGCGATCTGGTGTTGGACGAGAGCTTCCCAACGGTTGTCAGTGTGACACCGGCCAACGGGAGCAGCGGCGAGCCTGTCACCCGCACGATTGCGATTGTCTTCTCCGAGGCGGTCAACCCGGCGACAATCAGCGCTTCCACTGTTGAAGTCAGTGCGGGTGGCGCACTCCTCTCTGGAAATCGGGTGTTGAATGGGACAGGCAGCCAGCTTACATTTACACCTTCCACTGTCTATCCCGATTTTGCGACGGTGAACGTCAAAGTCAAGACCGGTGTGAAAGACCTTTCCGGTAAGGCGCTGATCGCCGAATTTGTGAGCAGCTTCACCACCCAGGACACAACGCCGCCCAGCCTCACCAGCCTCAGCCCGGCGCACAACGCGCTGAATGTGGCGCTGGAGTCGGTGATCCGGGCGCAATACTCGGAGGCACTCAACCCGGCTGCCTTCCCCGCGTCCGCCATCCAACTTTTCCGAAATGGGTCGCCGGTCGCTGGTCGCCTGGACTTTATCCAGAACAACGGCGTGATCGTCTTTACGCCCAACGCGCCCCTGACCCCCAACGCCGTCTACAGCGCCACGATTTTACCCGCCACGGATCGGGCCGGGAATACCCAGCCTGCCGGACAGAATCTCAGTTTCACCAGCCTGGACATCATCCCGCCCGCCATCGCCAGCCTGAGCAGCAGCCGCAGCCCATCGGTGATTGTGGGCGAGAGTCTCATCGCTACGGCCCAGATTGCGGTCGGCCACGACGACATCCGCCAGGTGGATTTCTACGTCAACGGCGCGTTGCGGCGCAGCGACACCCAATCCCCCTACGAACTGCTCTTGCAGGTGGAGGCGGGGATGGGGCCGGGGCTGACGATTGCGGCGCGGGCTACCGACAACGCCGGCAACGTCAGCCCGGACACGGGGCTGGCGCTCTCTGTTCTGGACGACACGCCGCCAGTGGCTACGCTCCTTTCGCCCTTGACAACGACCGTCGAAGTTGGCTACCCCTTCAGTGTCACCGTGCAGGCCACCGACGATTTGGCGGTCAGCCGTCTCTTTGCCCAGAGTACGGGTGGTGTCAACACAACCTTTGCCGCCACAATTGACCCATCCAGCCAGACCGTCTCCCGCACATTTGTCGTCGTTGTGCCCGCCAACGCGTCGTTGGGCAGCCTCATCGCACTCCAGGCCAGCGCCGCCGACAGCAAAAATCAGGTGAGCAACTTCGCCCAATGGACGGTAGTCGTCACCGGCACGCAACTGCTCTTCGTCAGCCCGGCGCAGGATACGCTTGTCACGCCGGGCGAGACGGTGAACGTCCCAGTGCAGGCGGTGGATGTGGACGGTCTTTCCCTCATTACCCTCTCTGCCTCCGGCGCGGCTACCTTCGCTGACCAGCGGACGGTCTCCCCTGCCCAGACAAACGCAGCGGCAAGTTTTGCTGTGCCGATTCCTGCCAACGCGCCGTCCAACGGGATTGTCACCCTTTCCCTGCGCGGCCAGGACACAAGAGGCAACCTCTCCATCCCCGTCACCCGCACGCTGCGGGTGCGGGATGTGGTACCGCCCGCCGTCAGCGTTGTAGGACGGACTGTCAGTCCGTCCATTATTCAGGGCACCAGTCTGACCGTGACTGTCGTGGCAACCGACGACATCGGCTTGGCCCACATCGGCTTCGGCGTTAGCGGCGTCTTTGGGGAGGGTGCAGTGACCGGCGTCACACCGGTATCCGCCAGCGCCAGCCGCACCTTTACGATCAGCGCGGCGCTGGACGCCACACCGGGTCAACTGCTTGTGACCGGCGTCGCCACGGATACCAGCGGCAATGTGGGGAATAGCAGCTCGCTGACGCTCGCGGTTCTGGCCGATATGCCGCCGGGTGTCGTCTTCACCAGCCCGGCTGAGGGGGCAAAGTTCGGCCCCGGCCAGCGGGTGACGGTAACTGTTGCCTTGACTGACGATTTGAGCCTGAGCGCCGTCTCCTTTGACGTAGGGCGGATTGGCAATCCGCCCGCCGTGGTTCTCACCGGCACCAGCGCCATCCACAATTTTGTCTTCGATATTCCAGAAGATTTGCTTGGCAGCGTGCCGATGACGGCAACAGTCACCGACAGCCGGGGCTACGCGTCCAGCGCCGTGCGCGTTTTGCTGGTGGGCGACGTGACCGCGCCGACCCTCAGCTTCACCGATCCGGCCAACAACAGCCTGCACGACCCCGGCGCGGCGCTGGATGTGAGTGTTCTGGCGACGGATAATGACGCGGTGGCGAGAGTCACCTTCACCGCCACCGGTGTAATTTCGGGTGTGACCAGTTATGCGGTTGATCCGGCCAACGCCAGCGCGCCGGTGACGCTCAGCCTGACGATTCCCGTCACAGCAACGGGCAACCAGAGCATTACTGTCCAATCTGTGGCCGTAGACCGGGAAGGCAACAGCAGCGCGTCTGCCAGCCTGACCCTGCGCGTGCGCGACATTCTTGGCCCGACAGTAACGGTCAACCTGCCCCTGACACGGGTGGTGCAGGGCGACGCCATTAGCGTTACACTGACTGTCACTGACGAAGTGGGCATCGCGTCGGTTGGCTACGCATCCACAGGTGTGGAAACGAATGGCAACCGAGTCATCAGTCCGACGGCTACGACCGCCAGCCGCAACTTCACCTTTACCGTCCCGGCCAGCGTGGACGCAGGGACAATCGTCACTGTCACCGGGACGGCCACGGACACCAGCGGCAATCTGGGCACTTCTGCGTCGGTGACATTCACTGTCATCAGCGACAACCCGCCCACAGGCAACTTCACCAGCCCCGCCGCCGGCAGTCGGGTGGGTCGGGGTGCGGACGTGCAGGTGCGCCTCGCCATCACCGACGATCTGAGCCTTTCCAGTGTGACGTTGGAGGCTTCGCCCGCTGTGACGCCCAGCCAGAGCGTTGCCGTCGGCGGGCGCACGACCAGCCCACTCTTTACTGTCAGCGTGCCCGACAGCGCGCCACTGAACAGTACGCTGCACCTGACCGCGACGGTCTTGGACAGCCGGGGGCAGAGCAGCGGGCAGATCACCCGCACGCTGCTGATCAGTGATGTGGTGGCCCCGGCGGTGAGCATCGCCAGCCCGGCCAATGGTACGCTCGTCGATCCCGGCGCAGAGGTGGCGATTGTCGTGGACGGCAGCGACAACGAAGGGGTGACGGCGCTGCTGCTCACTACTTCCGGCGTTGTGGTTTCGACAGGCTCAACCGGCGTCAGTCCGGCGACGACCAGCACCCAGACGACTTTCACCGTCACTATTCCGGTCAACGCCACGGGCAACCAGTCGCTGACGCTCCTGGTTCGGTCGGTAGACATTGCGGGCCAGACTTCGCCGGTAGCTTCGGTTACATTGCCCGTGCGCGATGTTTTCAGCCCAACCGCGACGCTGACCGTCAACCCGCCCGACAACCGGGTGGTGCAGGGCGTCACCCTCAATCTGACCGTCGGCGGCCTGGATGAGGTGAAAGTGGCATCGGTGGGCTTTGAAAACGCAGAAACGGGAGCGTCAGCGACCGTCTTAATCACCCCACCGGCTCCTACCACCAGTAGGAGCTTTGCCCTGACCGTCCCAGCCAACCTGGCCGCGGGCAGCCTCCTGACCGTCACGGCGCGCGTGACCGACACCAGCGGGAATGTGGGACTCAGCGCTCCCTTCACCGCCACCGTCGTAGAACCGGGCGGCCCATTGACTGGTGTGGTGCGTTTCAGCGGCGGCGGCCTGATTGCCAACGCGGCGCTGGATATTCTCGCCAGCAATGGAACGTTTACTGCCACCAGCAATGCGACGGGTGTCTACACTGTGCCCTTCGTCCTGCCCGGCGGCGTGACTGTGGATGCTGTGGACCCGGCCAGCGGTTTCCGCGGGCGAGTGACTGGCAGCTTCGGGGCTTTTGTCCTTTCGTTGCGTCTGGATGTGATCCTCTCCAGCGACCCGCTGGTGAATATCACCTTCCCCACGGCTGGCTATCCGCTGGTACACGGCGAGACGACGACGCTGACCGCCAACGCCGGGGACGATACGGGGGTGGCCGCGGTCACTTTTCTGGTGGACGGCGCATCAGTAGGCACAGACACGACTGCGCCCTACGCGCTCATCTATAGCGTCCCGGCCAGCGGCAGCAGCCTGACCGTCGGTGCGCTTGTCACCGACACCGAAGGCAACAGCGGCGTCGCGCTCGACATCAGTGCCAGCCTGGGCGCGGACCCCGGCACGACGGTCACAGGCCGGGTGGTGGACGGCAGCGGTGGGGTGAAAGCCGGTGCAACGGTTACTGTGACCGGCGGCTATACGGGTGTCAGCGGTGGGGACGGCACATTTAGCATTGCGGGTGTCAGCACAATTATCGGCAGCCTGCGTGTGGATACCCGCGTCCCCTCCGGCACCGTTTACCTGAAGGGCAGTTCCACGCCGGTCCCCGCCGTGCGCGCCGGCACAACGGCGGTGGGCGATATTGTCGTGCGCGAGCAGGTCAACTTCATCGGCGCGGCCAACGGCAATCTCCTTGCCCCGGCCAACTGGAGCGGCGGTCTGCTTCCCGGCCCGCTGGATGATGTGGTCATCCCCAGCGGCAAAGGCACGCTGATTCTCACGGGCACACTACAACTCTACAGTCTGACCAGCGGCAGTATCGTGCGCGTCAACAGCGGCGGCTTGCTGGACGCGGGCGGCCCGGTGCAGGTCAATACGACCTTCGAGTTGAACGGCGGGACGATTCGGGGCGGGCAAATTCTCGCCGGCACAGGCGGCCAGGGGCTTTCCGTGCGCAGCGGCGGCGGCACGCTGGACGGCGCGCGGGTGGATGCGACCCTCAATGTAGGAACGACAACGAATGAGAATGCCGTTGTTACTGTGCGCAATGGATTGATTGTCAACGGGACAGTGCGCTTGGGGATCAGCGGGACAGGGGATTGTGAGAATGGACGGCTGGACTTTGTGGGGAGTCAGACATTGGGCGGGACGGCGACGATAGTGCTGCCCAACCGCAGCAGCGCCTGTTATGACTCACAGGACAACGGCTTGCGGGTGGTGGAGGCGGGCACAAGCCTAACCATCGAACGCGGCATAACCGTCAACGGCTACTATGGCTTTGTGGGCTACAGCAGCGGTGTGGGTGGGACAACGGATATCGGCGTTGTGCTGCGCGGCAAAGTAAGCGCCAACGGGACGGGTGGGATCGCCTTGCAGGGGCAGCATTGGGAGAATGACAACGCCACACTGGAAGCGACAGGCGGCTATCTGGACGTAATCGGCGTGACGATTACGAACACGAATGTGCTGACGTTGACAGGCAGCGGACTGCTGCGTTTCAACAACAGCAGTCTGGTGGGCGGGGTGGTGCGCAGTCTGAACGGCAGCACAATTACATACATCAACGGCAACAGCCGTCTGGACGGGGTGAGTTTCGAGGGCGTCAATCTGAACGTGGGGCGCAACAGTCAGGGCAATGCGGTAGTGACAGTGCAAAACGGGCTGGCGCTGAGTGGGACAGTGCGCTTGGGGATCAGCGGGACAGGGGATTGTGAGAATGGACGGCTGGACTTTGTGGGGAGTCAGACATTGGGCGGGACGGCGACGATAGTGCTGCCCAACCGCAGCAGCGCCTGTACCAGCAGCCAGAACAATGGCTTGCGTGTGGCGCAGGCAGCCACAAGCCTGACGATTGGTGGCGGGATCAGCGTCGTCGGCGCGGCTGGTTTTGTCGGCTACAGCACGGCCGCTGGCATCAACAACACGACAGATGTCCACCTGATCAATTACGGTAGCCTGGGGTCCACCTCGGCCTATCCCACTCAGGTGCAGGCCCGTCTTACCACCAACTACGGCACAATCGCCCAGGCCGGCGCTGAGTTGAACGTTGTTGGCGACCTGATCAACGCGGGCATCGTGCGGCCCGCCCGCAACGGCAATCTGGACATCACCGGACGCTACACCCAGACGATCACCGGCACGCTGGCGGTTGAAATTGCAGGCACGACGACCCCCGGCACGAGTTACAGCCGTCTCGCCGTGAGCGGCAGCGCGGACCTGGACGGCACCCTCGCCATCGAACGCAGCGCTACCTATACGCCGACGATCGGCAACAGCTTTACTTTTCTGACTACCTCCAGCCGGCAGAATACTTTCCCGGTGGTGACGGGCCGGGCCATCGACGACAGCCGATCCTTCAGCGTCGGTTACAACGCGGCCAATGTGCAGTTGACCGTTGCCAGCGGCCCTGTGGCCGCGGACGTCATCAACGACGTCGGCGGCATCGGTGGCGAACAGCCAGCCCTCTTCTTGCCTCTCATCGGCGGCGGGGGCCGAGCCGTCAGCCAGAGCGAAGAGACCGCGCCGCCGGTGGAGAGGATTTTCTTGCCGGTAATGGAAAGGTAGGTTGGGTTCTCCCGGCAAGGAATCGTGGTCTGCGAACCAACGGCCGCCGGGAGAACCCAACAATGCGCGTTGGGTGTTGGGTTGTTTCGGCACAATCTTTGCGTGTGGGTGATGATTTCCCCAGCCGAAACAACCCAACCTACGTTTTTTTGTTTCGAGCCAAAGCAAATGATCCAGTTCCCTTCCCCTACCCATCCCCGCATCCTGCGCCCAGCCTTCGCCGGCGCGTTCGCCCTCTGCCTGCTCATCGCCCTCCTCTGTTCTGTGACCCGTCCCGCCGCGGCCTTCTCCATCACTTCTCCGTGGAGCGCCGCCGGGCAGACGGGCGACGGCCTGGGCAGCGCAACGGTCTGGGCCGGGGACGTCAACGGCGATGGCTACGCCGATCTGCTCGTCGCTGCGCCCGGCGCGGCCAGCGCAGCCGGCCAGGTCTATCTCTTTTTAGGTGATGCGAACGGTCTGGCGGCTACTCCCGTTCTGACGCTGACCGGCACTCTGGGCGGTGACGCCTTTGGCACGGCGTTAGCGGGTGGCGGGGATGTGAATGGCGATGGCTACGCCGACTTTCTGATCGGCGCGCCTTTTGCCAGTCAGGGCGCCGGGCAGGTCTATCTCTTTCTCGGCGGGGCTATCCTCGACGGCAGTGCCGACCTAATCCTCACTGGCATCGCGGGCGACGGGTTGGGCAAAGTAGTGGCCCAGGCGGGCGATGTGAACGGCGGCGGCTACGCCGACTTTCTCATCGGCCTTCCCGACGCGAACGCAGGCGCGGGCCAAACGCTCCTCTTTCTGGGCGGGATTTCGATAAATTCAACCGCCGTTTTGACATTGACCGGCAGCGCGGCGGGTGACGAATTCGGCGCGGCGTTGGCCGGGTTGGGGGATGTCAACGGCGACGGCTACGCCGATTTTGCCGTGGGCGCACCGGGCGTCAACGGCGACAGCGGGCAGGTATCCCTCTATCTGGGCGGTACAACGCCCGACGCCACCGCCGACCAGACGTATAACGGCGAAAACTTCGGCCACAACTTCGGCGGTACTCTGGCCGGGTCGGGGGATGTCAACGGCGACGGCTTCACCGATCTGGCCGTGGCTGCGCCCGCCTACAGCGCCTCCACCGGGCGGCTCTATCTTTTTCACGGGGGCGCGGGCGGTCCGGATACAACCGCCGACGCCATCCGCACGGGCAGCGCCGCCAGCGCACGCTTCGCCGCGGCTCTCTCCGGCGCGGGGGATGTGGACGGGGACGGCTATGCCGATCTGCTGGTGGGCGCGCCGGGGCTGAACAGCGCCAGCGGTCGTGTAGCTCTCTACTACGGCGGTACGGGCGGACTTTCTAATATAGCCGACGCTCTTTTTCCTGGTCTCGCCGCGGGTCACAATTTCGGTGCGGCTCTGGCCGGCGGCGGCGACGCCAACGGCGACGGTTTCGCCGATTTTGCTGCGGGCGGGCCAGCGGCCAACACAGCCGCCGGGCTGGTCCGTTTCTATACAGGCAGCGGGCGGGGTCCAAACAGCAGCTACACGGCGGTTGTTGATGGCGCAGGGGACGGCGCACGCCTGGGCCGGGCCGTAGCCCTGGCCGGGGACGTAAACGGCGACAGCTACAGCGATCTGCTGGTGGGGGCTTTCGCCAGCAGTGCGGGCGGGACGAACAGCGGGCGGGTCTGGCTCTGGCCGGGAGCCGGGACAGGTGTCGTCGGCGCGGCCAACTCTATCGGCATTGGCAAGCCGAGCGATTTTTACGGGCGGGCTGTGGCGGGCGTGGGCGATGTGAACGGCGACGGTTATGCCGATCTGCTGGTGGGCGCGCCCCAGAACGACCCGGACACGACGATTGGCGACTTCCGCCGGGCCAGCCTGACCGACCCCGGCTACACTCACCTCTTCTTGGGCAGCGCAACCGGTCTGTCGGCGACCCCCACTTTGACGCTGACCGGGGAAACCGACGACGACCACTTCGGATACGCTCTGGCCGGGCTGGGGGATATGAACGGGGATGGTTTTTCCGATGCGCTCATCAGCGCCTTTAAGAACGACGCAGCGGGCGCAGACGCGGGCCGGGCTTATCTTTATCTGGGCGGGACAATCGGTCTGCTGCCTACGCCGGTCTTTACGGCTACGGGCGAGACAGCGGAAGATTTCTTCGGCTACGCCTTGGCCGGGCTCGGGGATGTGAACGGCGACGGGCTGGCCGACGCAGCGATTGGCTCTTACACAAACGACGCCGGCGGCGCGGACGCGGGGCGGGTCTATATTTTTCACGGCACTCTTTCCGGGCTGACGGCCACGCCAGCGTTGACGCTGACCGGCGCAGCCGCGGGTGATCTCTTCGGTTTTGGCCTGGCCGGGCCGGGGGATGTGAACGGCGACGGTTTCAACGATCTGCTGGTGGGTGCGTTTGGCAACGACAGCGCGGGAGAGGGCGCGGGCCGAGCCTATCTCTATTTCGGTAGCGCTGTGGGGCTACAGCCAGCGGGTGTTGCGCTGGGGAGCGGCGCAGCCGCGGGCGATGCCTTCGGTTACGCCGTTTCCGGTGCGGGGGATGTGGACGGCGACGGCTACCCGGACCTGCTCATCGCCGCACATCTGAACGATGCCGGGGGCGACAGCGCGGGCCGGGTCTATCTCTACGCGGGGAGCGCGGCGGGGCCGAGCGCATCACCTGTTTTCACCGCCACCGGCCAGGCCGCGGAGGATCAGTTCGGCGTATCCCTCTCCTCCGCCGGGGATGTGAACGGCGACGGCTTCGCCGATCTGCTCATCGGTGCGGCCCGCCACGACACGGGCGGGGCCAACGCGGGCCGGGCCTATCTCTACCTGGGCAATGGCGGCGACGGGCGTCCCATTCTGGCACAGCAATTTGGGGCAACGGGCGATCTGACCCAGCCCTGGGCGCTGAGCGGCGCGGCGGATCATTTCGTCGCCCAACTGCAGGGGAGGAGCAGTCAGGGCCGTCAGGCGGTGAGATTGCAGACAGAGGCGTGCCCGCCGGGTGTAGCCTTTGGCGGTGGAGTCTGTGTCGTCCAGAGCAGCAGCCCGTGGAGCGCCAGCGGCGTCTCTCTGCCTTTGACTGTCACTGGCCTGGCAGATGACACCCTCTACCGCTGGCGATCCCGTATTCTCTATGCGGGGCTGACTGTCACCGCCACAGGTATCATCTCCTCATCCCATCCCCCCCACAGCCCCTGGCGACAGTTGCAGGGGCGAGGGCTGGAAAGTGTCATCCGCACAGGTTTGCCACCCGCACTGGTCATTTCAAAGACGACAACAGCGGCCCAGCCTGTGGCAAAGGGCAGCGCTTTCAGCTATCAAATCGTCCTGAGCAACAGCGGCGGGGGAACAGCCAGGGGGATGGAATTGACCGATGCTCTGCCTAACGCTACAACTTTTGCAGGCTGGACGGAGCAGCCCGCGGGCGCAGCCCAGACGGGGAGTCTGGTTTCTTGGCGTGGAGACCTGGCAGCCAACGAAGCGGTGACGATTGGATATACTCTGCAACACACGGGCGGTTATGGCGAAAGTCTACACAACCAGGCCCACTTCACCCACACCAGCGGCGTCGGCTCTGCATCTACCGGCGTGCAGATTCGCACTGCGCCGAGCCTGACCGCCACAGTAGCCGCCAGCACAACCAGTCCCAACGAGGGGACGACTGTGCTGGTGACGATTGTC
The DNA here is from genome assembly GCA_945905745.1 of Litorilinea aerophila. Classification (GTDB taxonomy): domain Bacteria; phylum Chloroflexota; class Anaerolineae; order Caldilineales; family Caldilineaceae; genus JACQGT01. The sequence goes on along the minus strand of CAMDQF010000013.1, from coordinate 18,513 downwards.
TTTACAAGTAGCGGACAGAGCGAGGCGACGGGTGTGCGTCTGCACGCCCCTGGCTTCGGCCTGGACGAGACGCTGCCCGTTGTGGCCGCCGGGGAGACTGTCACCCGCACGATCCTCCTGGCCGCAGGGGACGGGCCGGGCACGGCCAATGTCAGCGTTGTCCTCTCCTCCACGGAAACCAGCCCAGTCAGCGCTGGTCCACTAACGATCACCGTGCAGAATCTATCTCCCACCATCGCCCTTTCCGGCAGCAGCAGCGCGCTGGTCGGTCAACCTTACACCCTCACGCTGGGAGCTATCACCGATCCGGGTCAGGATAGTGTCACCGGTTGGATTGTGGATTGGGGGGACGGTGTTACCGAGACGCTGACCAGTGCCGGGGATATAACCCACAACTATTCTGCGCCCGGTGACTACACTGTCGGTGTGGCATTGGTGGATGAGGACGGTCAACACGACGGCGCGGGTACGCGGGCGGTGTCGGTGGCAGAGGTTCCAACCGCGACAGCTACATCTACGCCATCGGTAACACCGACAGTTACCCAGACGCCGACGGCTACCCCGACGGTGACGGGGACACCGCCGAGCGCAACACCCACGCCAACGGTCACGCCGACGACTTCTCCGAAATCTACGCCAACGGTCACGCCAACGGCGTCCCCGACGGTGACGGGGACGCCGCCGAGCGCAACACCCACGCCAACTGTCACGCCGACGACTTCTCCGACATCTGCGCCAACGGTCACGCCGACGGCTAGCCCGACGGTGACGGGGACACCGCCGAGCGTGACACCTACGCCTAGCGCCACACCGACAGTGACAGGGACGCCGCCCACAGCCACGCTGACACCGAGTTCCACACCGACGGTGACGCCCACTGCAACGCCCACAGCCACGCCAACCGCGACCAATACACCGGTCACACCGGGCGCGGCTACCCACACGCCGACGGCCACACCGACCGCCACTTTGCCCAGCCCGGAGACAGCCACGCCTACGGCTACGCCCTTGCCGGGCGTGACACCAACCGCTACTGCGACGCTCCCCACCAATCCAGGACTGCCCGGTGTGACGGTCTCGATTCGGCTGCCAGAGAGCGGGCCGGGCACGGATGGAATTCTAACTGTGGGCCAGACGCTGACGCTGACGCTGCTTGTGCAGAATAGCGGCGAGACGCCACTGACATCCATTCCCCTCTCCTATGGCTATGACCCGCAACGGCTGCATCTGTTGGCCGCCGCGCCTGCTCCTGCCACTTTGACGGGAGGGCAGGTTGGATGGACTGAGCTGTTGGGTCAGGGTCTATTGCTGCCCGGCGATAGCGTCGGTGTACAGATGGCTTTGCGGGTGCTGGTGTCATCCTCGGATTTGCCAGCAGGAATGGTCGATAGTGTAGCTAAAGTGACGGGGGGACAGGACATCTACGGACAGGTGGCGGCTTCGGATGAAAGTCACCTGCCCCTGCGGCTGACCAACCCGCGGGTAGCGATCGGCAAAGGCGTCCAGGGTGGCGCGGTCACTATCGGCCTGGGATCGGCTGTCACCTATACCATCCACCTAACAAATGCCGGTGACACGACACTGGCAGGCGTGGGCGTGCGGGACATCTTCGAGCCGGAGCATCTGCGTTTTGTCGTCGCGTCTATTCGTGCGCCCCAGATTCAGGACCGGGGCAGCGAAAGTCTGCTTTTTTGGGAGGATGTGACCAGCGATTTGGGCGACATCGCGCCTGGGCAGAGTGTCACCTTCACCGTTCAATTTGTGGTAGAAGGGGCAGGCATCCAGACGATCAACCAGGTGCAGACGGCGGCTGTGGTGGACGAATTTGGTGATGAGGGGGTGAATGTCTCCGGTGAAGTGAGTTTGGCGCTGGGTATTGCCGTCGTGGACCTGCGTGTTACATCCACTCCTCCCCAGGGCGGGGAAGTGGCAGGGGGCGACCGGATTACCTATACACTTGCCATCAGCAACGCGGGAGGCGTTGATCTTTCCGGCGTCTGGCTGCGTACCCAAGTGCCCACCAACACGGAGTTGATCTTGGGGAGCGTACAACCTCCAGCGGAAGACGCGCGGGGAACAGCCAGCCAACTGATCTGGCGGTTGCCCGCATTGGCGCAGAATGGGCAGTTCGTCGCCCAATTTGCTGTACAAGTAAGATCCGAACAAGGGGGCGGTCTTGTGGTTAGCCGCTCGGAAGTGGCAAGCGATCAGACACCGGTTGCCCGGCCAGCGGTGGTGGTTCACACCGCATTGCCCACCGCTGTAGAGTTGTTACGTTTCATTGCGACGACGGTTGGAGAAGGCGTGCTGGTGGAATGGGTAACGGGAGAGGAGATTGGCTCCTGGGGTTTTCACCTGTGGCGGAGCGAGGATGGTGTTTTTGCGCATAGTCGTCGTGCGGCAGACGGGCTGCTCCCGGCGACGGGGTCGAATGGAGGGGCCACCTATCGTTTTGTCGACAGGGGGGTGGCGCGGGATCGGATCTACTGGTACTGGCTGGAGGAGGTGGAGATCGACGGCGATCGGCTCTTCTACGGACCAGTGCGCTCGGTGTTACCGGCGGCACTGGATGGCGGCTATCAGCTCTTCTTGCCTGCTGTGGTCCGCTAACCTGAAAATAGGACGCTGATGGCGCTGAAAAAGATGATTGACGCTGATAAAATCTGCGCAGATCAGTTGTTTCTGCGTGAATCTGCGTCCCGCTTTTCATTGCTGATTGTGCCCCCTAGGGCATGAACACTAATGTGCAGATTCCCGGACAAGCGGTGTCACATAATCTTGTGAACAAAAAGCGCATTATTCGGATCGGCCACAGATCGGAAGAGATATTCCATTGGCGAGGCCGCGCCGCTGGCAAAGCCCACCGTCATCCCTGCCTGGCAGGTGAAACGCTGGACTTTGCTGGTGGTCATATCCAATTTGAACTGTAGGGTGTATTGGCCTGGTTCGATCAAAAAACGGATGCTCCCACCCATCGGCAGGCTACCGATCACCTCTCCATCCAGAAGTACATCCATCTTGCGTGTCACTCCCACCGACGCGCCGACCCGCTGTACGACCAGCCGCGATTTGGTTGGGATTGGCGCGAGTCGTGTCTCAGATTTTCTCGCGTCGTACTTTCGGCGCTGCTCAGCGTCCCCCACCACCGAGTAAGCCTCATTGAGCAGGGGCATCAGCTCTTTGGCTTCCTCAGATGGATTTACGTCCGGGTGAAACTGCATCGCCAGTTTGCGGTAGGCTTTGGTGATCTCTTTGGGGGTTGCGTCTGGCGAAACCCCCAAAATGGCGTAAAAATTCTTTTCTGGATGGCCCATTCTATGCGCCTTCTCTGATGGCCGCGCTCAGGTGATAGTCCCAGATGGTAGGGGAGAAGATGTAGACCACCACCCCAGTCACCCCTGCTATACCGCTGAGAATCAGTGTAAATGGGAATTAAAGATGTCTGCGTCGCTGCCAGTCACCAGCGCACCCACAGACATCACTCAGCCGTGTCGAATTGGTTTAGAGAATCCCATTTTACCACAGCCAGTTGGCAATTCAACCTCTTCTTGCGTCTCGAAAGGGTTTATCAGTGCTCAAATGGAGGTGGACGAAAGAGATAGGGAAGACCGAAAGCAGGGTCAGCGTAAAGGAAATGATGGGCATCAGGGGCAAAGCGGAAACCCAAACGACGAATTTACACCACATCCCTTCTTGCGCTTCGGCCTGCTTTGGGGTTCAATTAGACGAAATCCATCCCCATTCGTCTTGGAGAAGACCCAATGAACAGATCCGATATTCTCGTCGTCGGCGCGGGCATCTACGGCACAACTGCAGCGGTAGAGTTGCGTCGCCGGGGTCATTCTGTCACCCTCATCGATCCAGGCCCCCTGCCCCACCCCCTGGCTGCCTCCACCGACATCAGCAAAGTGGTGCGGATGGAGTACGGCCAGGACCGCCAATATATGCAGATGGTGGATAAGGCCATCGACGGTTTTGTGGCCTGGAACGCGGAATTGGGCGAGACCCTCTATCACAACACCGGCGTGCTGATGCTGACCCGCCAGCCGATGGAGCAGGTTCCCTACAATTGGGAGAGCTTCCAGTTGTTGCAAGCCGAAGGCCACCGACCGGAACGGCTGGACAGCGCGGCGATTGCCCAACGCTTCCCATCCTGGAACGCCGAGCGCTATGTGGACGGTTTCTACAGCCCCCGGGGCGGCTACGCGGAGAGTGGGCGGGTAGTCTCCGCGCTGCATACCCTGGCCCGCCGGGAAGGTGTATCGCTACACGAGGGGCAAACCGCGCACGAGTTGCTGGGACCACGTGGTTGTGTGACGGGTGTCCGCACCCGGGAGGGTGCGACTTTCGGCGCGGATCAGGTGCTGCTGGCTGCCGGCGCGTGGACCCAATATCTGCTCCCCGAACTCCAGCCGGTGATGAAGGCGACGGGCCACCCGGTCTTTCATCTGAAGCCCCAAAACCCGGCGCTTTTCACCCCCCCGAACTTTGTGGTTTTCACCGCCGATATCTCGCGCACGGGCTGGTACGGCTTCCCCTTCAACCAGCGGGAAGGGGTGGTGAAGGTGGCGAGCCACGGGGTTGGTGTGCGCCTGCACCCGGAACACGACGAGCGGGTGGTCCATGAGAGCGACATCGCCCATCTGCGCAGCTTTCTGGCCGAGACATTCCCCGCCCTGGCCGAGGCTGAACTGATCTACACCCGGCGCTGTCTCTATTGCGACACCCTGGACGAGCATTTCTGGATCGACCGTCACCCGGAGCGGGTGGGGCTGAGCGTCTCCACCGGTGGCAGCGGTCACGGCTTCAAATTTGCGCCGGTGTTGGGCGGGCTGGCCGCGGATGTGGTAGAGGGCAAAGCGAATCCCTGGGCGGCCAAATTTGCCTGGCGCGCCCTGACCGCGGGGACAAATGGGGAAGAGGCTTCGCGATTTCATGGAGGAAAGTAACCACAAACGAAAGCGAGGCGCGCAATGGGTTCTAATCCAATCAATCTGACTGTGCGCCTTTTCCTGGAATTGTTCGCTCTTTTTGCCTTGGGTCGCTGGGGCTGGATGCAGGGCGACGGATGGCTGCGCTACCCGTTCGTCCTGGGTATCCCTCTATTGGCCGCTCTGTTGTGGGGCACCTTTGCCGTGCGGGGTGACCCCAGCCGGTCCGGGAAAGCGCCGATTCCGGTTCCCGGCGTTGTCCGCCTTCTGCTCGAACTGATCTTCTTTGCTCTGGCAACCGGCGCGCTCTTTGCAACCCAGGCCGCTACACTGGGATGGATTTTGGGTGTCGCTGTCTGCGTCCACTACGCCCTCTCCTATGACCGCATCCACTGGCTATTGCGCCAGTAACCAGAGCCAACCCCCATGCGCTTCCGCCCTGTACACGCTTATCTTCCTTCCCTCCTGTCCGAAAATCCGGCATTTCGACGCTTTTGGCTGGCGCTGCTCGTCTCCTCCACCGGCGACCGCTTCGGCTCCATCGCCATGAGTCTCTACGTGCTGAAGGTGACCGGTTCGGGCAGCGCGCTGGCGGGGATGCTTGCGGTGCAGTCTCTCCCCTCCCTCTTCATTGCGCCCCTGGCCGGAGTCTGGATCGACAGGCTCAGTCGGCGACGGGTATTGCTCTTGGGCAATTTTGCCTCTGCGCTCATCTATGGGCTGCTCCCCTTCGCCCAGGAACTCTGGCAACTCTACGCCCTGGCCCTGCTGGCCCGCTGTGCAGCCACTTTTCTGCTGCCCGCCCAGCGCGCGCTGGTCCCTGATCTGGTGGAAGCCAGGCAGGTGGTGCAGGCCAATGCCACGATTAGCGCGGGGCAGCAGACGCTCTTGCTGGTGAGTGCTTCCTTGGCAGGGCTGCTGGTGGGCTTCGCGGGGGCCAGCGCAGCCTTCGCCGTCAACGCGTTCACCTATCTGGCTGCCAATGGGCTGCTCCTGGGCATTCGGGGGGAACTACCGCGCACGACGGCCAATAGCCGTTCTGTGGGCCAATTTCTGCGCGAATTGCAGGACGGATTCAGCTTTGGCCTGCGCCATCCAGGATTGCGCATTGTCCTGATTGCCACCTTTTGCACAGCCATCGCCGGTGCGATGCTGGGTACAATGGAGGTCATTCTCATTTCAGAAACCCTGGGCGGCGGCGATTCGGGCTACGGCTATATGCTTTCGCTGGTTGGCTTGGGCGCAATCGTCGCTTCTCTGGCCGCGCCTCGGATGGATCGCCGTTTTTCTCTGCCCAGCCTCTACATTATTGGGATCGTTGGCAGTGGTCTGGGCTTCTTTGTTTATGCCAATGCGGGGCTGCTCTGGCTGGCGATTCTGGCCGCGGGTCTCCACGCTGTCCCCTGGTTTTTGCGCCAGATTGTCATCGACAGCATCGTGCAGCAATGGGCACCGCCCGATCTGCGCGGGCGTATTTTCGCCATTCTCCAGATGGATCGCCCCTTGGGGTTACTTCTCTTTACCGGGTTGTTTGCCGCTTACATCGATCAGTGGGGGCCAGTAGTCCTGCTCAATCTGGCCGGGGTGATCTATACGGCGGTGGCGCTGTGGGTGCTCAGTCAGATTGGAACCCTGCGCCGGATGCGGGCCTGGAGTGCCCGGCGCTAGCCCATTTCTGCCCATTCTTCCCCGTCAACCAGACAGGTAGACAACTACCCCTTCGCCCGGTGTCGTTCCTTGGCGAGCAGGATACCCTATAGGGGACCGCCCGTTTGGGGGGGACGGCGCGTTGATTTGAGGAGTCAATGCGTCTGCGATGGTGGTACAAAACCAATATTTTGCGAGGAGAGAATTCACAATGAATCGTTCCCCAGTTTCCCGTCGAAACTTTCTGAAAGTTGCCAGTGTGGCTGGCGCTGGCCTGACCATTGGTGCTTGCCGCAACCCCAGCGCTGTGCCTGCCGAGGCCACCCGAGCCGCTACGCCGCCCACCCCTACCCCTGAACCGACTGCTGCACCTGTAGCCATGGCCGACAGCCATGCTGCCCCCGCGGCCGCCGCAGCACCCGCTGCCCAGGGCAATGCCTGGGAAGAGATGGACCGGATGCACGAAGAGGGCGTGAAAATTTTTCTGGACGGCATTGACCCGACCAACGGTTTTTGGGGCACCCCCCTGAAACACAAAGAAGAAAATGGCGTCAAAATCTTTGAACTGACCTGCCAAGACGTGCAGTGGGAGGTGGAGCCGGGCAAGGCTGTGGCCGCAATGGCCTACAACGGCATTGTTCCCGGCCCGGAGATGCGTATGACCGAAGGCGACACTGTGCGTGTGATTGTTCACAACGAGATGAACCAGAGCACATCTGTACACTTTCATGGGGTGAGCGTCCCCAACAGCCAAGACGGTGTGCCCTACATTACCCAGCCACCCATCCGCCCCGGCGAGAGCTTCACCTACGAGTTCACCACCCGCAACTCCGGCTCCCACATGTACCACTCCCACCACAACGCGTTGGAGCAGGTCTCCAAAGGGCTGATCGGGGCCTTTATCATCGAACCTGCGGACAAGAGCAAGGAACCGGAAGTCAGCGGGGATTATACGCTGATTCTCAACGACGTAGGTATTGGCCTGACCCTCAACGGCAAGTCCTTTCCCTACACCCAGCCGATTATCGCCAAATTGGGCGATAAAATCCGCATTCGCTATATGAACGAAGGGATCATGATCCATCCCATGCACCTGCACGGGCTGGAACAGCTGGTCATCTTCAAAGACGGCTGGCCCGTGCCCCAACCCTACTATTGCGACACGTTGAACATAGCCCCCGGCGAACGCTACGATGTGATTGTGGATTGTCATACTGCGGGTGCGTGGGCCTTCCACTGCCACATCCTTTCCCACGCCGAGTCGGCCCACGGGATGTTTGGGATGGTGACCGCGGTGGTGGTGCAGGAGTAGTGATTGGAAGTTGGGTGAATAACTGATTAGGTTTACGACCTTCCCGGAGGCTTCTGAGCTTCCGGGAAGTTTTTTTTGATGAAAGCTGGCGACAATCCGTCAATTCTGTAATCAGTGTTCTATAATGGATGAAGCGTATTTGGCCCAGCCACCCCAACCGGATCTTTACATGCAATCCACCGCACCCGCCCCTGCTGTTTTAGCGCCAAAGATTGTCTGGCTTCTGACCGCTGCAGGCTTTTTCTCTTTTTTTATCTTCGGTTTTGTGGACAACCTCAAAGGGGCGACCCTCTCCACTCTTCTGGTTGATCTGGACTTTAGCTACGCCCAGGGCGGTTCGATTCTCTTCGGAGCCTATTTGGGTTTCTTCATCGCCACCCTGGCCGCCGGTGTTCTGGCCGATTCCGTAGGTAGTCGCAAAATCCTGATTCTGGCGGGCGGTCTGATCAGCGTGGGCGTCCTCGCCTTTGCGGGAGCCAGCACTTTCTGGCTGCTCTTTGGGGCGATGGTCGTTGTGGGCTTGGGTATGGGCTGCATCGAAGTCAGCGGCAACGGGCTGATCATCCAACTACATCCGCTCAACCGGGGCCGCTATCTCAATCTGCTGACAACCTTCCACGGCATCGGCGCGCTGCTCGTGCCGCTCTATGCTGGCTGGCTGCTGAACGGGGGCGTCTCCTGGCGGCAGGTCTTCCAATTCAGCCTGCCCCTGGCTGTTCTGCTTACGGCGGTTTTTGTGTTGACACCCGTGCCGGCAAAGATCGCAGCGACGCCAGCGGAAGCGAGCGGCTTCGACTGGCAAGCCATAGGCAAACTCGGCTTCACCCGGCAGATGATCTGGTTCTACACGGCAATTGCTTTCTACGTCGGCGCAGAGCTGGGCATTGGGGCCTGGATTGTGGAATTTCTGCAACGGAGCAAAGGTTTCAGCCTGACTGGGGCCACGGGTTTTCTCTCCCTCTTTTTCGGGATGATAATGGTGGGCCGGATAGTGGGCAGCCTGGTGGTCGAGCGGCTGGGCTATCTGCATTCTGTGCTGGGCGCGGCCGGGGCAGGGCTGATCTGCGTGCTGATCGGCATCTTTGGCCCGCCCTCCCTGGTTATTTTCGTGCCGATCTGCGGCCTCTTCTTCTCGATTATCTTCCCCACCATCACCGCGGTCGTCTCCGAAGTGAACCCGGCAAAGACCAACACAATCCTCGGCATGCTCTTTGCTGCAGGAGGTGCGGGCGGTGCGCTGGGTCCCTGGGCGATTGGCGTCGTCAGCAACAGTTTGGGCATTCAACTGGGCTTTGCCCTGGTCGCCGTCTACTGCCTGCTGGTGATCGGCGCTACAGGAATGGTACAGCGGACTTTTCGTAAATAGACGGCGATGATCTTCACCAACCGGCGCATTCGCCTGATTTTCATAGCGTTGGCTGGGATGGAAGCGGTGGTCTTGGCCCCCTTCCTTCTCCTTCTCTTTCGCGTCGAATGGCTCTGGCGAGACGGGGCTGCACTGGTGGGCGTCCCGCCTCTCTCGTTGGTCGCCCTGGTCTGGCTGGGGCTGCTGGCGATGATTGTCGCCATCGATCTGTTAGGTCGCAGCCGCTTTTCTGACCAGCACTACCGGCTGGCAATCGTGGCGCTGGTGCTGCTGACCGGGCTGCTTGGTGTACGCCTGCTCCTCTACCGGGGCACAGACCCACTCAGCCTGCGCTGGCTGGCCGAAACAGTGGATGGGATTGTCAATTTTCACGAAGGCTTGCGTCCCGGCGCATTCCTGATCTTCTTCACAGGCTTCCTCTGGCTGCGGGCTTCCTCCGCATCCGGGCGGCTGACCACTTTTTTCAGCGTCGGTCTCAGCTTTCGCCTGGGGGTGCTGCTGCTTCTGCTGGGCGGAGGCGTTCTGGCCATGCGCTTTCCGGGGCAGATTGCCACGACCACTTGGCTCGCCACAATCTTTGTGGCTTTGGGGTTGTTGGCCGTCTCCCTGGCCCGCAGTGATGAAAAAGCCGAAGGCGCGGCAGGCAGCACAGGCGCATCTCTGCCCTGGGACAGACTGGCTCAACTCGCGCTGGCTGTAGGCCTGACCGTCGCCCTCTCCTTGGCCCTGGCCGATTTCTTTGCTCCCGATCGCATCCGCGCCATCCTGGCTTTTTTCGATCCGCTCTGGAACCTCCTGGGCAATCTTTTCATGCTGCTTCTGCTCGCCCTGGGCGTTGCACTGGAAAAGATAATCGGCTGGCTCTATGCCTGGCTCGCCCCCCTTCTTGCCGATGCCGATCTGGCCCGAACCCTGGGCGAAGCCTTTTCGAGACTGGCTCTGCCCCTGGAAACGCCGCAAGACCAGCTACCGGAAGGCGGCCCGCCCAGCGAGGCGCTGTTGACGCTGCTGCGGGCAGGCTTTGTGATTGGTCTGCTGGCTCTACTGCTTGGGATCGTCTATGTGCTGGTCGTGCGCCGCCGGGGTCGCTCCCAAACCGAGGAGGAAGAGATCGCCGCCGTTGAGAAAGTCAGCTTTGGCGGGGATGCCCTGCGCCGGGGCTGGCGACGGCTGCGCAATCTGGCCGGTCTGGTGCGGCGCTACGGGCTGGGGCGGGAACTGCTGGACGCCATTTCCGTGGAGAATCTCTACGCCAATCTCTGCCGTCTGGCCCGGCAGCGCGGCCAGCCCCGCCAGCCGTCCGAGCCGCCAGACGATTATCTGCCCCGGCTGGCCCTGGCTTTTCCCAATCAAGAAGAGGGGTTGAGCATCATCACCGAAGCCTATATGCGGGTCTACTACGGGGAGCAGACGGTCAGCGGCGAGGAATTGGAGCGTCTGCGCGGGGTCTATGAAAATGTGCGTAAAGCAGAAAAGACGGACACGGATTCGCACGGATAGTATGGATTTTCACGGATTACAGCTTTCCTTCTTTGTGTCTTTGTGGTTCAATTGTTGTACTGTAGCGTTTTCGCCTTGTAGCATGGAAAGGAACCGACCAATGGACTTCGCCGGGATGATTCAGACTTGGATTCGTGTGTTGAGTGGACCAAATGAGGGGACATTTGAACGGGAGCAGGAGAGCCCGAATGCGACCCTCACCACAGCGTTGATTTGGACAGTCATTGCCGCGGCGATAGCTGCCGTTCTGGCCTTTATCCAGAGCCTGATTTTTGCCTCGTCGGCCCAGGGGATGCTGGGAATGATCTCCCAGATGGATCTGCCGCCGGAGAGCGCGGTGATGCTCGAACAGATGATGGCCGGTGGTCTTTTTGCTGGAGCGAGCGGGGTGGGTGCGCTGATGGGGATTGTCATCACACCCATCGTCTTCGTGATTGTGGTAGGTATCGTTCATCTGATTGCCAAGGTACTGAAGGGCAAGGGTGATTTTGGGCGCTACGCCTATCTGTCCGCGGCCATCGGCGCGCCCATCAGCATCATAAATGCCTTTCTTGGCTTCATTCCTGTCGTCGGGGGCTGCGTGGGATTCCTGCTTCTCATCTACAGTCTGGTGCTCAACTACTTCGCCATCAAAGTGAGCTACAGCCTCTCCTCTGGACGGGCCATCGCCGTGATTCTGATTCCGCTTGTAGTCATATTGGCTGCCGCCGTCTGCTTCGGCGTCGTCGTTGCCGCTGTTCTTGCGGGCTTGGACGCATAATAGAGCGTGCTCTCCAGGCAGAGAGTTTCAACCATAAACCAGAGGAGTTTCCTATGTCTCTCAGTTCCAAATCCCCCATCCGTGACCTGATCGCCAACCCGGAAGCCAAAGCCATTCTGGAAAAGCATCTGCCCGGCGCGTCCCGTCACCCAGACCTGCCCCAGGCGCTCTATATGAGTCTGCGGGAGGTGATGTATTATCCGGAGGCCGCGTCTGCTGGGCTGACGAAGGCAAAGTTGGAAGCCATTGACGCTGATTTGCAGGCGTTGGCGTAGGAGAACCACAATCTCGCAATCCCAAAATCTCGCGTCTCTTATAATCTCTTAATCTCCCAATCTCTGCTCTGCGCCTGAGATTGGGAAATTAAGAGATCGGAGATTTTACAATTTGACGCCTATCCCTTCCTCTCCTTCGCCATCGCGTAAGCGTCGTCCTGGGGCGCGTAGCCCAACTCCCTGCGCGCGGTGCTGATGTCCAGCCGTTTGAAGCGATTCTCCGAGATGCCGTGATAGATGCCAAAGCTGATGGAATCTGCAGCATTGACTGCGGATGCGATCAACCGCGCGCAGTCGTCCCAAGTCAGAATGATGTCAATGAAGGGATGGTCCAACTGTATGTGGCTGGAATCCCGGGGCTGGACCGCGCCAAAGCGCAGGCAGATGGATGACAATTGATGGGTGTGGGAATAGTAGCGGCCCAGGGCCTCGCCCCAGCATTTGGTCGCGCCGTAGAGGTTGATTGGGAAAATGGGCATCTCCGTGTGTACCTGCACGTCTGCCGGGTAGCCGAAGACCGCATTGACGCTGCTGGCGAAGATCACCCGTCGGCAGCCAGCCAGCCGCGCTGCTTCGAAAACGTTGTAGGTGGCGATGACATTATTGGGCAACAGACTCTCCCAGGTGGCTTCCATACTGGGGTCTGCGCCCAGATGGATGACCGTATCCACCCCTTGGCACAGGGTCTGCACCGCGGCGAAATCGCTCAGGTCGGCCAGGTGGAAGGGATAGCCGTGGGTATCTGCGGCCTCCAGCTTGTCCGTGAGGACAAAATCGTAATCGTCTTTGTAGGTCTTCAGAAAGAAGCTGCCGATGCGGCCGGCCGCGCCGGTGATAAGAAGTTTGCGTTTCATTGGGTCTGGTTTCCGGGTGGTGGATATTGGATATTGGGTATTGGGAAGTGACGATCAGGCGAGTATTGCGAGACGTAAGCTGGGGACAATCAGCGAATTCCGGTATCCGTGTTCTATTTTTCAAGTACGGCGATGTATTGGCTGTTGGCTGATGCAAGAATTTCGGAAATGTGCCAACCCGTCCCATCCACAATCTGGGCCAGTTCAGCCTGGGAGACCATCAGATAGGGCATCCAATCGCCGATGTGTTGGCGATAGCGGATGCGAATGCGCAGTTCCCCAGCCAGCCTGCCCTGGGCCTGGTTGCGTCGGTGATAGGCCAGATGTTCCGGTCTGTCGGTTGTGTAAACGTCCAGCGACTCGGCCACAATGCGGGCATCGGGACTGGTCAATCCGCGCAGTCGGCGCAGCAGCCAACGCGCCCGTTGGGGTGTGGCAAAGAGACCAAAATTGTTGCCCATCATCAGAATTGTGTCAAAAACGCCGAGTGAACCGTCGATATGATGGAAGGGCAAGGAGCGGACGTCCGTCACACCCCGCTGGCGGCAGACTTCCAGCGCGCCAGGCGAAACGTCGATACCGACGACCGAATGGCCCTTCGTCTGTAAATGGAGGGCAAAGCGCCCAGCCCCCACGCCTACATCCAATACCCGCCCGGTCACCCACCCCATCGCCTGCTGCTGAATAGCGCTCCAGTCAGCGTATTCGCCGAAATAGGCAGACGCATCGCCGATAACATCCAGAAACCCGTCCTCCCGCTCATAGACTTCGTACACATCTGCACCGGCGTGATGGGCCAGAAGCAACTCACCAAACGCATCCGACATAAGATTTCCCCTCCCAATAGATACATAATGTACGTGTGACGTATCTGCCACCTGCCATTTGCCACCTGCAACCTGCAACCTTTCCACCTGCTCCTCGCGCCTTGCCTATCATACCGACGCGTGCTATAAAGAGCAAACAACAAACACCCGTAGGGCGGAATGATATTCCGCCTGCTTTGGGCGGAATACCATTCCGCCCTACACACTTGGAGACCCTGATGAAAATCGACCGCATTGAACTCTTTCCCGTCACCACCCCCCGCCAGACGGGAATCGCCAACCAGCACGTGATTGTCCGGCTGGAGACGACCGACGGCGCAGTGGGCTGGGGCGAGATGAGCGACCTTTCCCACGTACCCATGTACCAGTTCGACATCCCCGAACTGGAAAAGATGCTCCAGCAGATGCTGATGGGCAAAGACCCCCGCAACATCGCCAAGCTGATGGACGATCTCATCCGTTTCTTCCCGGACGAGGGCCATATGTACAGCCGTTCCGGGCTGGTGCGCCAGGGCGTCGATCTGGCCCTCCACGATCTACTGGGCCGGGTGGACGGGCTGCCGGTCTACACGCTGCTGGGCGGCAAACTGCGCGACCGTACACGGGTCTGCTACCCCATCTTCCGTATGCGTTCGGTGGAAGAGGTGGAGCCGAATTTGCAGCGGGTGGAAGACAAACTGGCCGAAGGCTTCGATCTGATCCGGGTCTATGTGGGGGTCAACGCCGAGGCTGACGCCCAGTTCCTGACGGCATTTACCGAGCGCTTCGCCGGGCGGGTGCAGATCAAATCCCTGGACTTTTCCAATCTGGTCAAGTGGCGCGAGTCGTCGCGGCTGATCGAACGCTACGCCGACTTGTGCGACTTTATGCTCATCGAAAGCCCCGTCCCCCGCAACGACTTCGACGGTCTGGCCAACTTCCGCAACTTTAGCCGCTGGCCCGTCTCCGAGCACGTCCTGCACATCCACCACGGCTGGCAGCTTCTCAGCCAGGGCTGTGTAGACATCCTCAACGTCTCCCCCTACCTCCTCGGCGGTCTGCAGGCCAGCCTGCGTCTGATCGCCCTGGCCGAGGCCGCCCACGCCAGCGTCCTCATCGGCACGACGCAGGAGCTAAATCTGGGCACGGCTGCAGTGGGACATCTGGTGGCGGCAGCCCGGGTTCTCGACTTCCCCAGCGACAGCACCGGCCCCCATCTCTACACAACGGATGTGGTCAAGGCGCCTGTACAGTATATAAATAGCCATCTGATCGTACCCGAAGGCCCCGGTCTGGGCATCGAAGTAGACGAAGAAGTGCTGCGTGCGATGAGCGGCGCAGCCCAGTGGACCTTTGGCCTGGACCTGGCCGGTGTGCTGGATCGCACCGCGGCCAATCGGCCTTCCGCGGAGAAAAAGTGAGCAACCAACCCGACACTGCCCATCCTCTGACGCTGGCCGAGCTCCTGCGCAAGGTGAATTTTTTGCAGAGTATCTCCGACGCTGCCCTGCAGAAGTTGGTGGGCAGCGCTGTGCGGCGTAGCGTCAGCACAGGGACGATTCTTTTTATGGAGGGCGACCCGGTCATCGGCTTCTACCTCATCGAGTCGGGCCATGTGAAGATCAGCCGCCACTCTCAGGACGGGCGGGAGTACATTCTG
Organism: Litorilinea aerophila; assembly: GCA_945905745.1. GTDB lineage: Bacteria > Chloroflexota > Anaerolineae > Caldilineales > Caldilineaceae > JACQGT01. Next base: position 3,402 of record CAMDQF010000013.1, on the reverse strand, counting down.
CTTCTCCTGGGCGAGGGGGATTCCTTCAACGAAGTGGCCGCGCTGGACGGTGACCCCAACCCAGCCACGGCTACCGCCCATACCAATGCAGTCGTACACTGCATTCTGCGCGATGAGCTGCGCAAAACCGTCTACGAGAATCCCGACCTGGCCTGGGCGATGATCGGCAGCATCTCCCGCCGTGCCCGCCACCTAGTGGGAATGGTACAAAGCCTCTCCATGCGCAGCGTCAAAGGGCGGCTGGCAAATCTGCTGCTGGACCAGGCCGAGGCCAATGAAGCCGACGCCACTCCCCGAATGCTCACCCAGGAGGAGATGGCGAGCCACCTGGGAACTGTGCGGGAGATGGTGGGGCGCGCCCTGCGTGGGCTGGCATCCGATGGCATTATCGAATTCGACCGCCACCGCATTGTCATTTTGGATGTAGAACGTCTGCGCAAAGAGGCGGAGGTGTAGGGATTGGGGACTGGGGACTGGGGACTGGGGATCGCCCTGCGTCACCCAATCTCTGATCCCCAATCCCCAATCCCCGATCCCCAGCATTACGAGACATTTGTCCCAGCGCGCCAGGCCCGATTGGTGTATAGTGAACAGGAACAGCGTAGGTTTGGCTGTTCCTGCCCACCGGACCACCCGATGCCTGCCACGAATCCCCTGCCCACAATCGACCACAACCTGTGTACCGGTTGCCGCCGCTGCGTGGATATCTGTCCCACCCAGGCCCTGGCCCAGATCGACGAAAAAGCGGCCCTTGCCTATCCGGATAAATGTACCTACTGCGTCGCCTGCCAGGACATTTGCCCGGAAAATGCGATTGCCCTGCCATTTGTCATTGTCTTTGGCCCGGCAACGCCCAAAACCCAACTCATTCCAATAGAAAGCGAATGACCGATGAGCAACCCTTACATCGCCATCCTGGACGTGCGCGCCCTGTTGGGCGAGATTGCCGAGGAAAGTATTGTCAGCCGCAGCCTTTACAACGAAGCCAACAGCCGGGCCATCCTTTTCGGCTTTGCCCCCGGCCAGGAGTTGAGCGAACACAGCACCCCGATGGCGGCTACGATCCACATTTTGGAGGGGACAGCCACCCTCACCCTGGGCACTGACGAAATGGAGGCCACACCGGGCACACTTGTCTATATGCCGCCCAGCCTGCCCCACGGCGTCTATGCCCACGGTCAGGTGGTAATGTTGCTGACGATGATAAAGAGCGCACGGGAATGACAACGCTGCGTTGGGAGCGGGCACCGCTGCTGATACTGGCCGTGGCTACGTTACTGCTGGCGGCCTGGGCGGGCATCGTGCGGATTGGCTGGGACTGGCCCGCGCTCTTCCCGGCTCTGCCGATGAGCCACGGCCCGCTGATGGTGGGCGGCTTTTTGGGCACGCTCATCGGACTGGAACGGGCGGTGGGTGTGCAGAAGCGCTGGGCCTATGCGGGGCCGCTGCTGACGGGTGTGGGCGGGCTGCTGCTCATCGCGGGCGCGCCGACGGGTTGGGGCGCACTGTTGATGCTGCTGGGCAGCGCCGTGCTGGTGGCCGTCTTCGCCGGGATCATCCGCACAGTGCCCGCGCTCTATACCGTCGCCATCGGGCTGGGCGCGCTGCTCTGGACGCTGGGCAACGGGCTGTGGCTGGCGGGCTGGGCGATTCCCCAAGTGGTTCTCTGGTGGGCGGGTTTTCTGGTGATGACAATCGCCGGGGAGCGGCTGGAACTGAGCCGGATGCTGCGACTCAGCCCTACCGCGTCCCGTCTTTTTACAGCCGCCACTGCTCTTTTTGTGGCCGGGCTGCTTGTCTCCCTGGCTGAGTACGCGCCCGGCGTGCGGCTGGCCGGGCTGGGAATGTTGGCCCTGGCCGCCTGGCTGGCCCGCTATGACATCGCCTGGCGGCGGCTCAAAGCGGGCGGGCAGGCCCGTTTCGTGGCGATCTGCCTGCTCAGTGGCTACGTCTGGCTGGCGATCAGCGGCCTGCTGGCGCTGGTCTACGGGGGCATGACAGCGGGACCTTTTTATGACGCCATTTTGCATGCGCTCTTTCTGGGCTTCGTCTTTGCGATGATTTTCGGCCACGCGCCCATCATCTTCCCGGCGGTGCTGGGGTTACCCATCCGCTATTCGCCCTGGCTCTACAGCCATCTGATTCTGCTCCATCTCACTCTACTACTGCGCGTCGGCGGCGATCTGCTGTTCTGGATGCCGGGCCGTCAGTGGGGCGGGTTGTTAAATGGGGTGGTGTTATTGCTTTTTCTGGGGAATACGCTGGCATCGCTGAAAGGCAAAAGGCAAAAGGAGGAGGCAAAAGTGTAGTCATTCGCCGCCTGCCGGTCGCTGACGCTCCCGGTTCGGAGAGACTTGCCACTCGCAACTCTTATGCCCTTTCTCACCCGTCTTTTCGTCAAAACTGCACTCGCCTATTTTATCGCCGCGCTCATCGCAGGCGTATTGGTGGCGGCGCGGCCTGTCCTGGGGTTGCCGCTGCTTGTGGCGGGTCTGAGTCCGGTCTACTTTCATCTGTTGATGGTGGGCTGGGTGACGCAACTGATTTTGGGCGTGGCCCACTGGATGTTCCCCAAATACAGCCGGGAAGAACCCCGGGGCTACGACTGGCTGACCTGGACAATTTATGGGCTGCTCAACAGTGGGCTGCTGTTGCGGGTCATCGCCGAGCCGGCGCGCACAGTCAGTGATGGGCCGGTCTGGGGCTGGCTGCTGGCCCTCTCCGCTCTGCTCCAATGGCTGGCGGGGATGGCCTTTGTCGCCAATCTGTGGCCGCGCGTCAAAGGACACTGAGATGCCCCGTCCAAGCGTCTGGTTCATCCGTTCCGCGCTGATTCATCTGGGGCTGGGCTTCACCTTTGGCGGGCTGCTGCTCTGGAACAAAGGCGTGCCCATCCACCCGCTGATATGGCGACTGCTCCCCGCGCATATGGAATTCCTGCTGGTGGGGTGGACTGTACAATTGGCGATGGGGGTAGCCTATTGGATTCTGCCCCGTTTTTACACCGAGCGGGGCGATGTACAGCCTGTCTGGCTGGCCTTTGTGCTGCTCAACGCGGGTGTCTGGCTGGCGGGGATGGGAGCGACACTGGCCGCGCCGGATTGGGTGATCCTGGCCGGGAGGCTGTGTGAGGTGGCGGCGGCGGGGGCCTTTGCCGTTAACGCCTGGCCTCGCGTCAAGCCGATGGCCGCGGAGGCGAGTCATCGGTGATGAGATCATGACACGCGTTGCTATGAAACCGTAAATCTGGTATTATCTACCCATGCCAATACCTTCGCCAGAGATCAAGTGAAGGGTTGAAACTGTTGAGAATGAATTGAACCAAGAGAAGGCATATTCTCAATCACTTGGTTGATAAGAATCGGGTCAACCAAATCCGGAAGCAGTTTTAACGCTTCCACG